>DASXQQ010000257.1:0-5168 GCA_036507085.1 Piscinibacter sp.
GCCATCGTCCGGCCCTGCCGTCGCGGAGTCCCGTGTGTCGAAGGAGCCGATGGCGCTCATCCGCTCAGGCTGCCATCTCGCAGCCCCGGTTGGCCAGTGCATCGGCGCGCTCGTTGCCCGGGTCGCCCGCGTGACCGCGAACCCAGCGCCACTGCACATGGTGCAGGTTGCGCAACGCGTCGAGGCGCTGCCACAGCTCGGCGTTTTTCACGGGCTTGCGGTCCGCCGTTTTCCAGCCGCGCTGCTTCCAGCTGTGGATCCATTCGGTGATGCCCTTGCGCACGTATTCGCTGTCGGTGTAGATCGTCACGTCGCAGCTGCGCTTGAGCGACGCCAGCGCCTCGATCACCGCGGTCAGTTCCATCCGGTTGTTGGTGGTCAGCGCTTCGCCGCCGAACAGCTCTTTCTCGTGCCCGTTCGCCGACAGCCACGCGCCCCAGCCGCCGCGGCCGGGGTTGCCCTTGCAGGCGCCGTCGGTGTAGATGGTCACGTGGGGCCGCTGGATCGCCGGGGTCGCGCTCGTCATGAATCGTGTTCGCCGATGTGTTGATGGATGCCATTGCCGTGGTGCGCCACCACCGCGGGCGCCGCCTTGGATTTCACGCGCTGTTCGCGGGCCAGCCCCACGAGGCGCATGCCGCGCAGGCGCTTGACCGCCGTCAGCGAATACAGCGCGCCGAACACCGGCCACCAGCGGTCGCCGGCGCGCTCGGTCCATTCGAAGCGGGAAAGCCACTTGTCCGATGCGACCGGCGGGCGATAGCAGCCGAAACGCCCCGCTTCGACCTCGAAGCTGAGCAGGCGCAGCCAATCGCGCAGCCGCCGGTAGCCGATGAATTCACCCTCGCTCGGAAGGAACAAGGGACTGCGCGCGCCGAAGCCGAGACGCCGCCGCATGTGACCCATGCGCTGGCGCAGCGCCCACAGGCTCGCCGGATTGAAGCCGACGATCACCACCCGCCCTTCGGGCCGCAGCACGCGCTCGACCTCGTGCAGGGCGAGGTGCGGGTCGCGTGCGAGCTCCAGCGTGTGGGGCAGCACGACCAGATCCAGGCTCTGGCTGTCGAGCGGCAAGGCATCGAAGTCGCAATGCAAGGCGACCGCAGCGGGTGCCGGCGGCGGGTCGTCGGCGGCGTCGACACGCGGCGCGGCGGCGATCGAATCGCTCGCGACCCAGCGGTGCGGCATGCGGTTTGCCTGCAGCGCAGCGAGTTCAGGCAGGCCCAGCTGCAGCGCGTGAAAGCCGAACATGTCAACTACTGCACGGTCCAGGTGCTCTTGTTCCCACGCGAGCAGATAACGGCCCGCGGGTGTGCGCAGCCAGTCGGGCAAACTTATACTCGCGGAGCTTTTCGTCATGAACCTGATCGCACTGCCTGCCTTTACCCACAACGACTTCCGGATGCCTCACGATGGGACAGATGCCATCGTCGTCGATCCGGGGGACTCGGCGCCAGCGTTCGAATCGCTCTCGAAACCGCAGCTGGTGCTGGCGGGCATTCTAGTGACCCAGCGTCACGCCGAATTCCGATGACTCAGCCCACGCACCCCCGGCGGCTCGGCCTGGCCTGCCTGTTGTCGCTGCTGATCGTCGCGGGCTGTGCCACGCCGATGCCGGCGCAAGACGCGGCCGACAAGCCGAGTGCCAGCCTCGAGGCCACGCTGCCGGCGGCGCCCGCGGCCAGCGCCGCCGCGCCGCAGCCCGTCGCGGCGACCGAGCCGGCGCCGGCTGTTGCGAGCGAAGCCGCTGCGACGCCGGTGCCGGTGGATCCCTTGCGTCCCGAGGTGCAAGTCGACCTCAACGACGAAGCCACGCGCGCCGACCTGTGGGCACGCGTGCGGCGCGGCTTCGCAATGCCCGACCTCGACAACGAGCTGGTGCGCGATCGCGAGCAGTGGTACGCGAGCCGGCCCGATTACGTGCAGCGCATGACCGAGCGCGGCAGCCGCTACCTGTTCCACATCGTCGAGGAGCTCGAGCGCCGCGGCATGCCCACCGAACTCGCGCTGCTGCCTTTCATCGAAAGTGCCTTCAACCCGCAGGCGATGTCGACCGCCAGGGCTTCGGGCATGTGGCAGTTCATGCCGGCCACCGGCCGCACCTTCGCCCTGCGACAAAACGTGTTTCGCGACGACCGGCGCGACGTGCTCGCGTCCACGCGTGCCGCGCTCGACTACCTTGCCAAGCTGTACGGCATGTTCGGCGACTGGCACCTCGCGCTGGCGGCCTACAACTGGGGCGAAGGCAGCGTGCAGCGGGCGATCGCGCGCAACCAGCGGGCCGGCCTGCCCACCGACTACGCAAGCCTGCGCATGCCCAACGAGACGAAGTACTACGTGCCCAAGCTGCAGGCGGTGAAGAACATCGTCTTGCACCCCGAGAGCTTCGCGCTCGCGCTGCCGCCCTTGTCGAACCACCCCTACTTCCTGAGCGTGCCCATCACGCGCGACATCGATGTCGACCTCGCGGCGCAT
Organism: Piscinibacter sp.; assembly: GCA_036507085.1. Taxonomy (GTDB): domain Bacteria; phylum Pseudomonadota; class Gammaproteobacteria; order Burkholderiales; family Burkholderiaceae_C; genus Albitalea. Next base: position 2,476 of record DASXQQ010000257.1, read on the forward strand.
TTCGCCGGCATCGATCCCGACGAGTTCAGGACCTTGAACCCGCAGATGAACAAGCCGGTGATCCTGGCCGCCGGCACGCCGCAGGTGCTGCTGCCCTACGACAACGCCGATCGCTTCGTCCATGCGCTGGCCCAGCATCGCGGTCCGCTGGCGACCTGGACCGCCTGGATCGCGCCGAAGACCTTGCGCCCGGCCGATGCGGCGCGCCAGGTCGGCATGAGCGAAGCGCGTCTGCGCGAGGTCAACCGCATCCCGCCGCGCATGCTGGTCAAGGGCGGTTCGACCTTGCTGGTACCGCGCGGCGCGACACGCCAGAACGACGTCTCCGAGCACATTGCCGACAACGCGATGATGGCGCTCGCCCCCGACCAGCCGGCTTTGCGGCGGGTGGCGCTGAAGGCCGGCAGCAAGGACACGGTGGCGAGCATCGCGCGGCGCTACAAGGTGGCTGCCTCGCAGGTTGCGCTGTGGAACCAGGTCGGCGCGTCGGCGAGCTTCAAGCCGGGACAGACCGTGGTCCTCTACATGGCGCGACCAGTGTCGCGCGCCCGCGCCGTGCGCACTGCGGCGGTCGGTCGCCCTGTGGCCGCCAAGGCGACTCGCACGGCCGACAGCAAGGCCTTGCTGCCGGTCAAGAAGCTCCACAAGGGCGTGGTGGCGCGGTCGAGCACGCGCGAATGATCCACGGGCCGCCGCGCCGGGCCGCCCCAAGCAAGGCCCGACCCTCTCGGAGGGTCGCTCGCCGTATTCGGCGAGCGGGGTGTTGTCATAGGTCTTACCGCCGGTCGACCAGCGCATGGGCGATGGTGCCCAGGTCGACGTATTCCAGTTCGCTGCCGATCGGCACACCGCGCGCAAGCCGCGTCACCCGCAGTCCGCGAGAGCGCAGGGTTTCGCCGATCACATGTGCGGTGGCCTCGCCTTCGGCGGTGAAGTTGGTCGCGACGATGACTTCCTCGACCGTCCCGTCGCTCGCGCGGTCGAGCAGCTGCTGCAGGCCGATGTCGCGCGCGCCCACGCCGTCGAGCGGACTGAGCCGGCCCATCAGCACGAAGTACAGGCCGCGATAGCTGCCGGTGCGCTCGAGCGCCGCCTGGTCGGCGGGCGTTTCCACCACGCACAGCAGCCGGGTGTCGCGCGAGGCATCGAGGCAGGTGCTGCAGACCGCGCCTTCGGTGAAGGTGTGGCAGCGATCGCAATGGCGAATGTTCGCCACGGCCGACTGCAGCGAGGCCGCAAGGCGCTGCGCGCCCTCGCGATCGTGCTGCAGCAGGTGGAACGCCATGCGCTGCGCCGACTTCACGCCCACACCGGGCAAGCGGCGCAACGCGTCGATTAGCGCGTCGAGCGAGGGCTCAGCCACGGAGCGGGCGCAGGCGCATCAGAACGGGAACTTCATGCCCGGGGGCATCGGCATGCCGGCGGTGAGCTTGCCCATCTTTTCCTGCGACACCGCTTCGGCTCGGCGCACGCCGTCGTTGAAGGCCGCCGCCACCAGGTCTTCGAGCATGTCCTTGTCGTCGCCGAGCAGGCTCGGGTCGATGGCGACACGCTTCACGTCGTGCTTGCAGGTCATCGTGACCTTCACCAGGCCGGCGCCCGACTGGCCCTCGACCTCGATCGTCGCGAGTTCTTCCTGCGCGCGCTTGAGGTTGTCCTGCATGGCCTGCGCCTGCTTCATCAGGCCGGCGAGTTGGTTCTTCATCATGGTGGTTTCTCCAGAGGTTCAGTGCGGCTTGACCGAGCCCGGCACGATGCGCGCGGTCTTGTATTGCGACATCAGCGCCTGCACCAGCGGGTCGTTGTGAATGATCTGTTCGGCGGCGCGCTGGCGGCGCTCGCGCTCGGCGCTGGCGCGCAGCGCCGGCGAATCGTCGGGCACGCCGGCCTCGAGTTCCAGCCGCAGCGGCCCGCCCAGCAGTTGCACGAGCGTGGCCTGCAGCTTGTCGCGCTGCGCAGCGGCGCGCAGCGTCTCGCGCTCGACACGCAGGCGCCACACTGCGTGGCCGCCCTCGCTGGCCATCGACAGGCACTGCGACTGCATCGCGAGCTCGCGAACCAGCGCCGTGATGCTGCCTTGCTGGATCAGTTGCTCGACGACTTGCGTCCAGCGGTTGCCGCATTGCGCAGACGGCGCCGCGACAGCGACAGCCGGGGCCGCGACGACCGGCGCGACGGCGGCGGGCGATGCGGCGACGGTGCTCGTGGCAGGCGCCACGGACACGTCGCCACGCGGCGGAACGCTCGCCGCGTCACCGCGCGCCGGCGGGCGGAAAGCCAGCATGCGCAGCAGCACCATCACGAGCCCGCTGTATTCGTCCGGCGCGAGGCCGAGCTCGGCACGTCCATGCAAGGCCATGCTGTAGATCAGCTGCACCTCGTCGGCGGGCAGCAGCGATGCCAGTCGCGCGATGGTGGCCGCCCCGGGGTCGTCCGCGTCGAGCGCTCCCGGCACCGCCTGCGCCAGCGCCATCTGTTGCAGCAGGTCGGCCAGTTCCTCCAGCGTGCCAGCGGCCGACAGGCCCAGCCCGCGAAGCGCGTCGGCTGCGGCAACGAGCGACGCACCGTCGCTCGCGGCGAGCGCGTCGATCACCCGCACCGCGTGGCCGCGGTCGACGGCACCCAGCATCTGGCGCACCTCGCCCTCGGTGATCGCGCCGGCGCCGAAGGCGATCGCCTGGTCGGTCAGTGAC
>DASXQQ010000258.1:0-30575 GCA_036507085.1 Piscinibacter sp.
CGCGGTGCTCGCGTTCCTGCTGCTGCCGATCCTCGTGATCATGCCGCTGTCGTTCAGCGATTCGTCCTTCCTCGTCTACCCGATCCCCGGCTGGTCGCTGAAGTGGTACGAGAACCTGTTCACCTCGGACGAATGGGCGCGGGCGACAAAGAACAGCTTCATCGTCGCGCCGGCCGCCACGCTGATCGCCACCGTGCTGGGCACGCTCGCCGCGGTCGGCCTCGCGCGAACGAACTTTGCGTTCAAGGGCCTGCTGATGAGCCTGCTGATCGCACCGATGGTGGTGCCGATCGTCGTCGTCGGCGTCAGCACCTACCTGTTCTTCGCGGGCCTCGGCCTTGTAGACAGCTACACCGGGCTGATCATCGTCCACGCCGCTCTGGGCGCACCGTTCGTGCTGACCACCGTGCTCGCCACGCTGCAGGGCTTCAACCAGAACCTGGTGCGCGCAAGCCTGAGCCTGGGCGCGCATCCGCTCGCGACCTTTTTCCGCATCACCTTGCCGGTGATCGCGCCGGGCGTGATTTCGGGCGCGCTGTTCGCGTTCGCGACCTCGTTCGACGAAGTCGTCGTCGTCCTCTTCCTCGCCGGCCCCGACCAGGTGACGCTGCCGCGCCAGATGTTCACCGGCATCCGCGAGAACATCACGCCCACCATTGCCGCCGTCGCGACGCTGCTGATCCTCTTCACGACCAGCCTGCTGCTGGTGCTGGAGTGGCTGCGCGGCCGGCGGCGCTGAATTCGATGACCACCCAGATCCAGCGCGGCAAACGCTTGCGCGAACTGCATGAGAGTCCGCAGACTTTCCTGATGCCCAACGCCTGGGACCCCGGCAGCGCCTGCATGTTGGCCGCCGGTGGGTTCGAATGCCTGGCAACCACCAGCGCAGGCATCGCGTACTCGCTGGGCCAGCCGGACTACGAAGGCTGCGTCAGCCGCTCGCAGATGATGGAGCGCATTCATCTCATCGCAGCGGCCGTCGACCTGCCGGTGAGCGCCGACCTCGAAGCCGGCTTCGGCGCCGCGCCGCAGGATGTGGCCGAGACCATTCGGCTGGCGATCGAGGCGGGCGTGGTGGGCGGCAACATCGAAGACCTTTCCGGCGATCCGCAGACACCACTGTTCGACATCGGCTTGTCGGCCGAGCGCATCCGTGCCGCGCGCGAGGCCGCTGATCGCAGCGGCATTCCCTTCACGCTGACGGCCCGCACCGACTGCTACCTCGCAGGCGTTCCCTCCCCATTTGCCGAAGCGGTGCGCCGCGCCAACCTCTTTCGCGAGATGGGCGCGGATTGCCTCTTCGTGCCCGGCATCAAGGACGCCGAGACGATTGCCGCGCTGGCGCGCGAAGTCGACGGCCCGATCAACGCGGTGATGGGGCTGACGGGGAGTGCCTTCACTGTCTCGCAGCTGAGCACCCTGGGCGTCAGGCGCATCAGCATCGGCGGCAGCCTGGCCCGCAGCGCACTCGGCCTGATCCGCCGCGCGGCACAAGAGATGCGCGAGCATGGCAGCTTCAGCTTCGCCGAGCAGCAGATTCCCGACGCCGAGCTGTGCCGCTTCTTCGCGTCCTTCCACAAGGGCGACGCATGACATGAACACGAACCAACCACTGAGCGGCAACGCGATGCCCCGCTTCGCCGGCCTGGCGACGATGATGCGGTTGCCCGCCGCAACATCGGCGCAAGGACTCGACGCCGCCTTCATCGGCGTGCCGCTGGACATCGGTACCAGCAACCGTGCCGGGGCGCGCTTCGGCCCGCGCCAGATCCGCGCCGAGTCCGCGCTGCTGCGGCCCTACAACATGGCCACCGGCGCGGCGCCGTTCGACGCGCTGCAAGTGGCCGACCTCGGTGACGTGCCGATCAATACGTACTCGATCGCCAAGTCGCTGCCGCTCATCAGCGCCTTCTACGACGAGGTGCTGGCGCACCGCTGCAAGCCGCTGACCCTGGGCGGCGACCACACGATCGCGCTGCCGATCCTGCGATCGATCGCCAGGAAGCACGGCCCGGTGGCCCTCGTGCATGTCGACGCGCACGCCGACATCAACGACGAGATGTTCGGCGAGCCGGTGGCGCACGGCACGCCGTTTCGCCGCGCCGTCGAGGAGGGGCTGCTCGCCTGCGACAAGGTCTGGCAGATCGGCCTGCGCGGCACCGGCTACGCGGCCGACGACTTCGACTGGCCGCGCTCGCAGGGCTTCACCGTCGTGCCGGCGCACGAGGTCTGGTACCAGTCGCTCGCGCCGCTGATGGCGAGCGTGCGTGAGCGCGTCGGTGCGAAGCACCCCGTCTACATCACCTTCGACATCGACGGCATCGACCCGTCCTACGCCGGCGGCACCGGCACGCCGGAGATCGGCGGGCTGACGGTGCCGCAGGCGCTGGAGATCATTCGCGGCTGCCGCGGGCTGAACGTCGTCGGCGGCGACCTCGTCGAAGTCGCACCGCCCTACGATCCGTCCGGCAACACCGCGCTGCTCGGCGCCAACCTGCTGTACGAGATGCTGTGCGTGCTGCCCGGCGTGCCGCAGCGCTGAACCAGGAGTTCACACAATGGACATGAAGACCTCTCCGCTCGCGTCGCTGAAGGACACGGGCCTGCTGAAGACCGACGCGCTCGTCGGCGCCGAATGGATCGCCGGCAAGCGCCGCTTCGACGTGATCGACCCGGCCACCGGCGCCAAGCTCGCCGACGTGGCCAACCTCGGCGCGGCCGAGACGCAGGCGGCGATCGCCGCAGCGAGCCGGGCCTTCCCGGCCTGGCGCGCCAAGACCGCGAAAGAGCGCAGCGCGATCCTGATGAAGTGGTACCAGTTGCTGCAGCAGCACGCCGACGACCTGGCGCGCATCATGACGGCCGAACAGGGCAAGCCGCTCGCCGAAGCGAAGGGTGAGGTCGGCTACGGCGCGAGCTTCATCGAGTGGTTCGCCGAAGAGGCCCGGCGGATCTACGGCGAGACGGTGCCCACCACCGACAACAGCAAACGCTACCTCGTCATCAAGCAGCCGACGGGCGTCTGCGCGGCGATCACGCCGTGGAACTTTCCGATCGCGATGATCACCCGCAAGGTCGCGCCGGCGCTGGCCGCCGGCTGCCCGGTCGTCATCAAGCCGGCCGAGCAGACGCCGCTGTCGGCGCTCGCCGTGGCCGAGCTCGCGCAACGCGCCGGCATGCCCGCGGGCGTGCTCAACATCGTCACCGCCGATGCCGAACAGTCGATCGAGGTCGGCCGGGCGCTGTGCGAGAGCGACGTCGTGCGCCACCTGTCGTTCACCGGTTCGACCGAGGTCGGCCGCATCCTGATGCGTCAGTGCGCGCCGACCGTCAAGAAGCTCAGCCTCGAGCTCGGCGGCAACGCGCCCTTCATCGTGTTCGACGACGCCGATGTCGACAGCGCGGTCGAGGGCGCGATGGTTAGCAAGTACCGCAACGCCGGCCAGACCTGCGTCTGCGCGAACCGTCTGTATGTGCAGGATGGCGTCTACGACGCCTTCGTCGAAAAGCTCGCCGCGAAGGCGCAGACGATCAAGGTCGGCAACGGCTTCGAGGCCGGCGTCACGCAAGGCCCGCTGATCGACGCGCAGGGCCTGGCGAAGGTCGAGCGCCATGTCGCCGACGCCACCGCCAAGGGTGCGAAGGTGCTGACCGGCGGCCATCGGATCGGCGAGCGCTTCTACGAACCCACGGTGCTCGCCGACGCGACGAGCGACATGCTCTGTGCGCGCGAGGAAACCTTCGGCCCGGTGGCGCCGGTGTTCCGGTTCAAGACCGAAGACGAGGCGATCGCGCTCGCCAACGCAACCGAGTTCGGCCTCGCGAGCTACTTCTACAGCCGCGACATCGGGCGCATCTTCCGCGTCGGCGAGGCGCTCGAGTACGGCATGGTCGGCGTCAACACCGGCCTCATCTCGACCGCCGAAGTGCCGTTCGGCGGGGTCAAGCAATCGGGCCTGGGGCGCGAGGGCTCGCACCACGGGATCGACGACTACGTCGAGATCAAGTACCTCTGCCTGGGGAGCATTCAGGGGGCGTGACGGGTGACCGGTGACTCGTGGGTCGGCTCACGGCTCACGACTCACGAATCACCTGTTTCATCGTTCGCCGCTGCCGCCGGCTTGCCGCGACCGCCCCGGGCCGGGTGGCTGACGAAGCCGCTGCGCCCCTGAGCCGGCGTCGACGCGGCCAGGCCGACGGCGCGGCGCAACAGCACCGCGGCGGCCGTGCCGTCTTGCGGGTAGTGCGCCACACCGATCGCCGCGGCCACGGCGACGTCGCCACCGCTGATCGAGAACGGCGGATGCAGCGCCGCCGCCAGCTTGGCGGCCACGCGCTCGGCGTCCTTCGGGTCCTGGAATTTCGACAGCAGCACGGCGAACACGTCGACGCTCACCGAGGCGACGACATCGCTCGCCCGCACGCCGACGCGCAGGCGCACCGCGATCTTGCGTCGCACGACGTTGGCCACCTCGCGCCCGAGCCGCGCCTCGACGCTGGCCAGCCCCTCGACGCGCAGGGCGATCAGCGCCATCGGCGCCGGCTCGCGCTGGCGCAGCGCGATCAGCTGGTCGACATGCTCGACGAGCTGAGACTGGTTGCGCAGCCCCGTCATCAGGTCGGTGGCGTAGGCCTTGCGCGCGACCCGGTCCTGCGCCTTGCGCTCGACGGCCAGGCGCAGCGCGCGCGGCAGCGCGTCGGCCGCGTCTACCGCCAGCGGCAGCACATCCTGAACGCCGCGGCGCGCCAGCAGCATCGCGAGGTCGGCACCGGGTTCGTCGGTCGTCAGCACCAACAGCGCCGGGTCGGCCACGGCGAGCGAGAACGCCGACCAGTTCGGCAGCTGCCGCGCGTCGACGGTGCGCGCGGCGACCAGCACCGCGTCATAGCGCTCGGCGCCGAGCCGCTCGGCCGCCGCGTCGAGGCCGCTGCACGGATGCCACTCGAAGGGACCGAAAGGCGACGCCGCGGCGACCGCGGGCAGCGCGGCGCCTTCGCACGCGACCATCAGGACGCGCAGCGCTGCAGGGTTCGCTTCGGTGCTCATGGGTGTCGTCGTCTGCGCAAAAAAGGCCGCGTCAGCGGCCCTCGGACATTGGAGCGGGTGAAGGGAATCGAACCCTCGTATGAAGCTTGGGAAGCTGCCGTTCTGCCATTGAACTACACCCGCGTTTGAGCGGATTATAGGGAGGCTCGGGCACAATCCGGGCCCCATGAGCGCAGTGCCGGGCCGCCCCAAGCAAGCTCACCCCCTCGGGGGGTGGGCGCGGTACGCCGCGACCTGGGGGCAGACATGACCACCTCCGACGAGTTCCCGCTTCGCCGCAGCATCCGCAGTTTCGTCGTGCGCGCCGGCCGCATGGGGCCGGGCCAGGTGCGCGCGCTGGCGGAGTTGGGCCCGCGCTTCGTGCTGCCCTACGCGCCGTCGCCGATCGACCTCGCCGCGCTGTTCGGCCGCGAGGCGCCGCGGGTGCTGGAGATCGGTTTCGGCATGGGCGACGCGACCGCCGCGATCGCGCAGGCGCTGCCCGACACCGACTTCCTCGGCGTCGAAGTGCACACCCCCGGCGTCGGCGCGCTGCTCAAGCACATCGGCGAGAGGGGCCTCGCCAACCTGCGCATCGTCCAGCACGATGCGGTCGAGGTGCTGCAGCACATGATCGCGCCCGACACGCTCGCCGGCGTGCATGTGTTCTTCCCCGACCCCTGGCACAAGAAGCGGCACCACAAGCGCCGCCTGATCCAGCGCGAGTTCGTCACGCTGCTCGCCAGCCGCATCGCGCCGGGCGGCCGGCTGCATTGCGCAACCGACTGGAAGCCCTACGCCGAGCAGATGCTGGAGGTGCTGTCGGCCGAACCGCTGCTGGCCAACACCGCCGAGGGCTATGCGCCGCGGCCCGACTACCGGCCGCTCACCAAGTTCGAGAACCGCGGCCTGAAACTCGGCCACGGCGTGTGGGACCTGGTGTTCCGGCGGGTGTGAAAGCGGCCACGCAAGGAAGAGCGGGTGTGGCCCGATGCGCTGAGGCCGTCCTTCGGACGGCACGATTTAACGCACAGCCCCCCCGCGCCCCCTCCGAGAGATGCTATGGAGGACCCGTCCAAGTAGCTCAACCCCGTTCCGTTGGACTAAAACGGGCATTTCCAGAACCTGATGCAAAGGAGCTTGGAAATGAAGCTGACCCAGACAGGCCTCCAAAGCGAGGATACGGCGGCTGCCGGCGCGCTGTACATGAGCTTCGAGCTTGGCGACAAGACATGGAAGCTGACGTTCGGTGACGGGCGGCGGGGGCCCAGCCGGTTCACGGTTGCCGCGGGCGACAAAGCCGCGGTGCTGCAGTGCATCGCAAAGGCGAAGAGCCGAGCCCGGCTCGAACCGCAAGCGCTCGTGCACTCGTGCTACGAAGCCGGCCGCGACGGCTGGTGGCTGCACCGCTGGTTGAACGAACAGGGCATCCACAACATCGTGGTGGACTCTTCGAGCATCGAAGTGCACCGCCGTGCCCGCCGAGCGAAGACCGATCGGCTGGACGGCGACAAGCTGTTGGCGATGCTGCTGCGCTACCACGGCGGGGAGACGCGCGTGTGGTCGGTGGTGCACGAACCGACGCTCGAGGACGAAGACGCGCGCCGCGTGCATCGCGAGCTGCAGCGTCTGAAGCGCGAGCGCACGGCACACACCAACCGCATTGCCGAGCTGCTGGTGTTGCACAACCTGCGGCCGGGCCACGTCTGTGGAAGCGATTGGCGGGGCTGGTGGGACGCGCATCAAAGCGAGGTTCCGCCGCTGCTTCGCGCCGAGATCGAGCGCGAATGCGAGCGGCTGGAACTGGTCAAGCGGCAGATCCAGGCCATCGACAAACAGCGGCGGCAAGAGCTGGCCCACGATCTTCAGCCGGCCGTGGCGCAGCTGGCCAAGCTGCGTGCCATCGGCCTGCAAAGCGCCTGGGTCCTGGCCAAGGAGCTGTTCGAATGGCGGCACTTCGCCAACCGGCGCGAGCTCGCCGCCAGCGTTGGTCTGACGCCCACGCCGTACAACAGCGGGGGCAGCCAGATCGAGCAAGGCATCGGCAAGGCCGGCAACAAGCGCGTGCGCACGTTGCTCGTGGAGCTGTCGTGGATGTGGCTGCGGCTGCAGCCCGACAGCGACTTGACGCACTGGTTCGACCGCCGCTTCGCCGCCGGCAGCAAGCGCATGCGCCGCGTCGGCATCGTCGCGCTGGCGCGGCGGCTGCTCATTGCGTTGTGGCGCTTCTTCACCGACGGCGTCATCCCCGCGGGAGCGCAGCTCAAGCCCGCCGGCAGGTAACGCTGCAGCCACACGGCGATCCCTCCAAGAGCATTGACATGGTTCAAGGTCGACGCGCCCGACAGTCCCCAGGGTCGCTGCACTGCGACCGTCCGTTGAAATGGGGCGCGTCGGTAACCGGGGTTCATCCACGCGCTCCGCGCGTATGCAGCATGTGGTGCCGGCCAGATAGACCGCGCACGGATAGAAGGTCGTCCGAGCCTTGGCTCGAACGCACAACCCACCCCGACCTCGGATCAGTACCCGCTGCCCGGCCTTACGTCCACCGCTGCCAAATACCGCCTTGACGAGGAAGAAACCGAGCTTGACAACCGGGTCCTCATAGAAGGGGGCTCCAGCTTGTTCGACCACTCCACCCCGCCCTCCTCCGCGAGGAGGGCTCCAGCTTGTTTGACGAGCCGGCCTTGCGGCCGTCAACACCTCGCGTGTCGCACAGCGCCTTCGCCGTTACCCACTTCGCGAAGGTCGTCAAACAAACTGGAGTCCCTCTCGCGGAGAGGGGCTGGGGAGAGCCGTCTGACATGCTGGAGCCCCCTCTCGGAGGGGGCGCGGGGGAGCTGTGTGTTAGTGATGAGTGATTCCGTCCGAAGGGCGGTATCACTCATCATTCCGCCCACACCACCCAACCCCGCCAGGCGGTGAGCAGCACGACGATGCCGAACGCGATGCGGTACCAGGCGAAAGGCACGAAGTCGTGGGTCGAGATGTAGCGCAGCAGCCAGCGCACGCACAACCACGCGGCAATGAACGAGAACACCAGGCCGACCGCGAACAGCGGCAGGTCGGCCGCTGACAGCAGCGCGCGCTCCTTGTACAGGCTGTAGACGCCGGCGCCGATCAGCGTCGGCATCGCCAGGTAGAAGCTGAATTCGGTGGCGGCCTGGCGGCTCAGGCCGAGCAGCATGCCGCCGATGATGGTCGCGCCCGAGCGGCTGGTGCCCGGCACCATCGCGAGGCACTGCACCAGCCCGACCTTCAACGCGTCGAGCGCCGACATGTCATCGACCCGCTCGACACGCACCGCGGTGGCTTGCCTGCGCTCGGCCCACAGGATCACCAGGCCACCGAGGATGAAGGTGCTCGCCACCACCACCGGCGTGAACAGGTGCGCCTTGATCGCCTTGCCGAACAGCAGGCCCAGCAGCACCGCCGGCACAAAGGCGATCGCCACGTTGAGGGTGAAGCGCTGCGCCTTCGCGCTGTGCCCGAGGCCCGCCGCGGTTTCGCGCAGGCGCTGCCAGTAGACCCACATCACCGCGAAGATCGCGCCGGTCTGGATCGCGATGTCGAAGACCTTGCTCTTCTCGTCGGTGAAGTCGAGCAGCGAGCCGGTGAGGATCAGGTGGCCGGTCGACGAGATCGGCAGGAATTCGGTCAGGCCTTCGACGATGCCCATGACGGCGGCCTTGACCAGCAGCGTGATGTCCAAGCCCCAACTCCCCGGCGTGAAAGACGCGGGATGATACCGGCCCGCTGCGCGGCGCATCCCTGCAAGCGAGAAGCTTGTCACGCCGGCGCCGAATTCAGCGGTCAAGAGCGCGGCGCAAACGCCGATTCACCGTCACCTGCCCTGCGCACGTCGAACGACGCCGTGTTCCTGCGGGCGGCATTCCCTTCCCCACCCACACGACGATGCACGAATGGAGGTCCCCATGGATCGAGTAGAGCGCTGCGGCGCGATCGCGGCCCTTGTCCTGACGCTGACGCTGGCCGCTTGCGGCGGCGGAGGCGGATCGAGCACGACGACCGGCGCCTCCTCGGGCGGCAGCGGCACAACGACGCAGTCGGTGCAGGGCGTGGCCACGCCCAGCAGCGTGTCGGTGGTGACGGCCAAGAACGCCCAGTGACGCGCCACGCGAAGGACACGCTCCCCATGGACTACTACCTCATTCGCGCCCGCAAGCTGGCGCTCGCGGTCGCCGCGACCCTCCCCGGCCTCGCGCTCGCCGCTCCCGGCACCGACTCGGCCTACCGCACCGACCTGCAATCGAGCCACGTCGAGGACGCCACCTCGCGCGGCATCAGCCAGGTCAACATGATCACCTGCTTCATGAGCGCGATGCGCCCGGACGCGCTGGTGAACCAGGGCAACTACATCGCACTGGTCGACCAGAAGAAGTGCGACCCGAACTCGCGCTCCGACAGCGGCAACTCGGGCGCCAACAACGCCGGCTCGAGCGCGGCGTCGTACATGAGCGCGATCGTCAACTCCACGCGCAGCACGAACAGCGATCCGATGCGGGTGAGGACCTGGATCGATGAAGCGGAGAGGGACTTCAGCGCGACGATCTTCGTCAACATCTCGGCCAGCGAAGCGCCGAGCGCGAGCAACCCCTACGGCGTGTTCCGCCTCGACTACTGCGGCAAGGGCGAGACGGGCCCGTGCATGATGCGCGGCTTCCTCGAAGGCAGCGCCAGCGGCATCGACTACTTCGAGATCGAAGGTGGTGGCGGTGGCAGCAACACCACCGCGCTGCGGCTCACGACCTCGGGCGCCGACGGCGGCGCCGGCTCGCTGCAGATGAGCCAGATGGGCCAGCAAGTGGCCTACACCTTCGCCTACAACGGCACCTATTTCCGCCGCTCCGACGGCACGTCGGACGAATGCTTCAGTCGCCTCGCCGACGACCCCGACACCGCGATGTCGGTCTGGCGCTACGGCCTGTACGACGGCGACAGCGGCGAGCGCGTGAACCTGCATTCGAGCTTCCCGATCGAGTACACCGCGGCCGACGGCAAGAGCTACAACGGCCAGATGGGCTACTACGGCCTGTGGCTGCCGAGCGACGTGTCCAGCCAGATCGCGAGCGGCGACACGGTGCAGCGCGTCGAGTACGTACCGAACCAGCCGCCGACGAAGACGCCCTACACCCTCGTCAAGGCCGACGGCCGCCTGATGAAGTACACCAAGCGAGCGCGCACGCTGGCGTCGGCCGACAAGATCAAGTTCCAGACCTTCGTCTGGAACGTGACCGGCTTCTTCGACGGCGCGGTGCCCAACCTCCAGTACGAGATGTACTGGGACGACAGCGCCGGCCTGTTCAAGGTCAGCGGCTACGTCGAGTGCGGCAGCTCGGGCTGCCAGAGCAAGGACCTCGACAGCGAGAAGTCGGTCTCGGCCGCGTACTTCGCGAGCCAGGGCGGCGTGCGTGGCTGGTCGCAGTCGCTCGGCGGCGAGCTGTTCATCGCGCTGCCCGCCAGCGGCAGCGTCGACTCGGCCAGCGTCAACGTCATCTACCGGGTGCAGGACCTCGTGTATCCGGCGCAGATGCCGGCGGCGCTGTTCTGCCTGCGCGAGTGCCCGACCGCGGCGACGCTGGCAAGCTACTTCGCCCAGGGCTCGAGCGACGCGTCGCCGTTCGTCGCGTCGACCTACAACAACTGGGGCCCGACCGACGCCGGCAGTGTGGTGAGCTACAGCACCGACGCCGCTCTCGCGCTGCTGAAGGACGCCGGCGGCGGCGCCATCAGCTTCACCGACCGCGACCTGCTGCAGGCGCGCCCGCAGTACCAATGGGGCGTTCGCACCGGCCGCCTGTTCACGACGCTCGCCGACGCGCAGTGCGCCAACGACGCGACCAAGTACTGCGACAACCAGGTCGACCAGCTCGACACCTACTACCAGTGGGAAACCGGCCCCAACCAGTGGAACCAGTTCGCCGCGGTGAAGGACAGCGGCGGCACCATCGTCACCTTCGACCCGCCGCTGCAGGTGAGCTACGGCGTGCCCAGCGGCGCGCAGTACGGTCAGTACGCCGGCAAGTCCATCGTGCTGCAGTACGGCGGCTTCGGCGAGCTGTGGGGCATTCCCGGCACCTGCGTGTCGAGCGTGACCAACGAGCATGTCAGCTGCGACACGCCGAACTCGCGCTACGTGCCGTCATTCGTGATTCCGTTCGACGAGGTGCTGGGCCGCGTCAACCATGGCTCCACGGTGATGCTCGCCAAGTGGCTGGACCGCGAGATCCGCTTCGCCCGCAAGGACGTGAGCGTGTGCACGGCCGCCAGCGTGACGCTGCCGTCGGCGATGAGCCTGCCGGGCGTCAGCGGCTTGCGCGATCCCTCGGATCCGACGTCGGACATCTACATCGGCAGCAAGCCGGTCGTGACCGACACACCGCGCGTGATCCACGGCGACGTGAAGTACTGAACCCAGGGAAGGGGTCGCCATGCGCATGGCCTGGGGTGTCGCCGGCTCGGTGCTCATCCACGGGCTGCTGATCGCGCAGGCGTGGCGGCAGGCGCCACCGGTCGACGCCCCGCGCGTGCAGCGCCTGGCGGTGCGACTGGTGGCGCATCCGACCGCCGCGGCCGCGCCGGCGCCGGCGCTGCGCGTCGCAGCGCAGCGCCCGGTCGCGCGCCCGCGAGCGAAGGCGCAGCGGGTCGAACCCCCGCCGACGCCGGTGGCCGCAACCCCGCCGGCCGGACCGCCCCGCGAGGCGATCGACGGCTCGGTGTTCGGTCTGCCGCGCATCGGATTCGCGGGTCCCGCGCCGACGCGCTGGGTCGCCCCTTCCTCCACGCCGATGCCGCCCCCGCCGATGCCCGACTTCGCGCGCATCGCGCAAGTGCAGGCCCGTGAGGCAGCGCGCTCGCAGATCGTCGTCGGCCTCGAGCGGCAGGTGAATGGCTGGGAGCGACCGAGCGATGCGAGCGACGGAGAATGCGCCTTGCAGGCCCAGGCCGAGGTCCCGTTGCGTTGCGACAGCGATGCGCTGCTGCAAATCGTGAGCGCGCAGGCGGCGACGCTGTCAGCGCTGCTCGATGCCTACCGCAGCCTCGATCCGCGGGCGGGCAGCCTGCAGATCGCCTACACCCAGGGCCAGTACCGCGTCCGGCTCGGGTCGATGGCCGACGCCCACTGAGTCAGCGCGAAATCGGCGCGAGCGTGACCTCGACGCCGCGCGCCGTGACCGCCAGCGAGCCGGGGCGCAAGCCGAGTCCCTCGGCCGTCTTCAGATCGGCCGGCTTGAAGCGGTAAAGCACCAGGTTTTCCATCAGCTGTTCGGCGATCAACCCGCCGAGCCGGTTGACGCGTGACTGCATCGCCGGCGGCGCGTTGTCGATCTGGAACTGGCTGACCCGCACGTGGTTCAGGCGGATCGCCCCTTCGCTGTCGTCGTAGCGCACCCCGAAGTCGAACGCGATACGGCCCTGGTAGGCCCGCCCGCTCAGGCGCTCGCTGGTGCTCACGTCCATCTCGGTGGCAATGCGGTTCGATTCGGGCAGCAGCCGCACCCGGGGCGCGGCGATCTGCACGTCGAGCAACTCCATGAAGCGCCTCTCGAACGGCGCGTGGCGCTCCAGCGCGCGCGTGATGTCAGCCTCGCTGAACGTGAACACGCGTGGGCCGCCGAGACCGGCGCAGCCGGCCAGCCACAACAGGGCCGCCAAGACGGCCGCCGGTTTGATCCATCGCAAAAAATTCATCGTCGTCAGCCTCGCGTCTTCGTTCGCGGGCATTCTAGGAGGCTGCCTTGACCCCAGTCCCCCTGCACGCTACATTAATGACCAGTCAGTCATTATTTACCCCATGAGCAGTATCCCCTTGTCCCCCGCGGCGGGCTCGACCCGCCAGCGCCGCAAAGAAGCCCGCCCTCAGGAACTGCTCGACGCCGCGCTCGAGCTGTTCGTCGAGAAAGGTTTCGCTGCCACCCGCTCCGAGGAAGTGGCGGCGCGCGCCGGCGTCGCCAAGGGCACGCTGTACCTCTACTACCCGAGCAAGGAAGAGCTGCTGAAAGCGGTGATCCACCAGAACCTCTCCCAGCTCATCGCCGAAGGCGCCGGGCTGGTCGACTGCTTCGAGGGATCGACCGCCGAGCTGCTGACCCTGCTGATGGAAACCTGGTGGGAGCGCGTGGGCAACACGCCGGCCTCGGGCATCCACAAGATCATGATGTCCGAGGTGCGCCAGTTCCCCGAGATCGCGCAGTTCTACAACGACGAAGTGATCCTGCCGGTGCACCTGCTGCTGTCGCGAACGGTGCAGCGCGGCATCTCGCGCGGCGAGTTCCGCCCCGTGTCGTTGAAGGACATCTCGCTGGTGCTGCTCGCGCCGATGATCTTCATGTCGCTGCACAAGCATTCGTTCGGGGCCTGTCCGGTGCACGGACCCGACATCGACGCGCAGAAGGTGATTCGCACCCACATCGACGTCGTGCTGCGCGGCCTGCTGGTGCGAGGGCCTTCCGAGGACACCGCGCCACCGGTCGCGAAAAGGAAGAAGAAGGCGCTTAAATAGAATGCGCGGTTTTGCCCATTCCCACCCCCACGCGCGCCAGCAAGGACGTCTCCCATGAACATCGAACAAGCCCGCTTCAACATGATCGAGCAGCAGATCCGCCCCTGGGACGTGCTCGACCCCGGCGTGCTGTCGCTGCTGGCGGTGGTCAAGCGCGAAGACTTCGTGCCGCCGGCCTACAAGGCGCTGGCCTTCGTCGACACCCAAGTCCCGCTGCCCGGCGGCCAGAGCATGCTCGAGCCCAAGGTCGAGGCGCGGCTGCTGCAGGAACTCGCCGTCCACAAGCATGAGAGTGTGCTCGAGGTCGGCGCCGGCTCGGGCTACATGGCGGCCCTGCTCGGCCACAAGGCGCGCCAGGTCGTCACGATGGAGATCAACGCCGAGCTCGCAGCCTTCGCGCGCGCCAACCTGGAGCGCGCCGGCGCGATGAACGTCAGCGTGCGCCACGCCGACGGCTCGCGCGGCCTGGCCGACGAGGGTCCGTTCGACGTGATCCTGCTGTCGGGCTCGGTGGCCGACGTGCCGCCGCAACTGCTCGCGCAGCTGAAGGTGGGCGGGCGCCTGGCCGCGATCGTCGGCCAGTTGCCGATCATGCGGGCGACGCTTGTCACGCGCAGCAGCGACCACGACTTCGCGAGCGTCGAGCTGTTCGACACCGTCGCGCCGCGCCTGTCGGGCTTCGACGAGCCGACGCGATTCACGTTCTGATGAAGCAGCTCGGCGTCCACGAACTGCACTCGCATTGCCGCGCGCACCGCGCGCTGCTGCTCGACGTGCGCGAGCCGTGGGAAGTGGCGCTGGCGGCGATCCGCGTCGACGGGGTCGACGCCAGGCACATCCCGATGAGCCGCATCCCGGAGCGCCTGGACGAGCTCGACCCGTCGCAGTCCATCGTCTGTATTTGTCATCACGGGGTGCGAAGTCTGCAGGTCGTCGCATTTCTGGAGCGCCAGGGCTTCGAGTCGGTCTATAACCTCGCCGGCGGCATCGATGCCTGGTCGCAGCAAGTCGATCCCGGCGTGCCGCGCTATTGAAGCCAGAAGTCGAACAACCAAGGAAGAACACCATGCCCGTCACGCATCGCTTCACCGTCGCCCTTCCTCGCCTCGCGCCGCTGGCGCTGGGCATCGCCCTGGGGTTGGGCTCGATGAGCGTCGCGCGGGCGCAAAGCCTGAACGAGCTGTACGAAGCGGCTCGCAGCTTCGACGCCACCTACCTCGCCGCGCGGGCGCTCGCTGACTCGGCGCAGTACCGGGTCGAACAAGCGCACGCGCAGCGCCGGCCCAACCTCGGACTGACGGTGAGTGCGACGCGCGGCCAGAGCGACATCCCGTCGAGCGACTCGACGAGCCGCGTCGAGCAAGCAACGCTGATCGGTTCGCAGAGTCTCTTCAACCGCGCCAACGACAAGACCATCGCCCAAGCCGACCGCTCGCTCGAAGGCGCCAAGGCGCTGCTCGAAACCGCCGAGCAGGACCTGATCGTCAGAGTCGCGCAGGGTTACTTCGACGTGCTCGGGGCGCAGGACACGCTCGCGACCGCCAGCGCGAACAAGGCGGCGATCGCCGAGCAGCTCGCGTCGGCCAAGCGCAATTTCGAGGTCGGCACCGCGACCATCACCGACACCCGCGAAGCGCAGGCGCGCTTCGACCTGGCGACGGCGCAGGAGATCGCCGCCGACAACGACCTGCGCACCAAGCGCATCGCGATCGACACGCTCGTCGGGCGCAACGGCGTCGAGCCCAGGCCATTGGCCGCGCCGGTCACGCTCGGGCCGCTGCTGTCGGGCACGGTCGACACCTGGGTCGCACCGATCGACAACGCACCGCCGGTGCGCAAGGCGCAGGTCGACTACGACGTCGCCAAGCTCGAGACCGAGAAGGCGCGCGCCCAGCACCTGCCCGTCGTCGACCTCAACGCTTCCTACGGCCGCGGCCATTCGTCGACCGACGGGACCCAGATCACGCCATCGCCCGGGCCATTCAACAGCACCGGCGGGACCACCCAATCGAGCATCGGCGTGACGTTGAAGGTCCCGCTGTTCACCGGCTTCGCGACGCAGAACCGGGTGAAGGAAACGCTGCTGCTCGAAGAACAATCGCGCGACACCCTCGAGGCCACGCGCCGCACGGTCGCCCAGAGCACCCGCGTCGCCTACTTCGGCGTGCAGTCCGGCCAGGCCCAGGTGAAGGCGCTCGAAGCAGCCGAGTCGTCGAGCCAGCTCGCGCTCGAAGCGACGCAGCTCGGCTACAAGGTCGGGGTGCGCGTCAACCTCGACGTGCTCAACGCCCAGAGCCAGTTGTTCAGCACCCGCCGCGACCTCGCGAAGGCGCGCTACGACGTGCTCGTCGGCAGCCTCAAGCTGCGCCAGGCGGCCGGCGTGCTCAAGCCCGACGACGTGCAGAGCGTCAACCAGCTGCTGTCGAAGTAGGCAGACCCCGCCGTTGGCGCGGCGGCAGCAACGTTTCTTGACCGTCGGTACATGCCGGCTTGACCATCGCGGTTCAAGCTGCGGCGCGAGGAGGTGCCCATGGCGAACGCTTTCCACGTCGATGCCGCCGTTGCCGCGCATCGTTTCGGTCTCGGTGAAGCGACGCTCGCCGCACCGGGGTCGGACCCGCAGGGCTGGCTGCTCGCGCAAATCGGCCCGGCCGACGCGCCGCGCGGCGACGCGCTGCTGACCACACCGCAGGCGCTGGCGCTGCTGCAGGCGGAGGCCGAGAAGCGGCGCCAGGCCCGCAACCCGCCGCCGGGCATGACGGCCGAACAGCTGCTCGGCGGCCACTACCGCGAAGTGACGATTGCCGACGCGCGCTCCCGACTGCTGAGCGCGGCGACGACGCAGCGGCCGTTCGCCGAACGGCTGCATCTGTTCTGGGCCAACCACTTCACCGTCTCGCTCGCCAAGGGCAGCGTGCGCGGGCTCGTCGGCGCGTTCGAGCGCGACGCGATCCGGCCGAACATCGCCGGCTCGTTCGAGCAACTGCTGGTCGCCGCGACCACCCACCCGGCGATGCTGCGCTACCTCGACAACGTGCTGTCGGCCGGCCCGCATTCACGCGTCGTCGCCCGCGCGGCGCGGCGCGCACAGCAGATGCAGGAAGGGCCGCGCCTGACCGGCCTGAACGAGAACCTCGCACGCGAGATCCTCGAGCTGCACACGCTGGGCGTGAACGGGGGCTACGCCCAGGCCGACGTGACCTCCTTCGCCGCCGTTCTGACCGGCTGGCGCGTCGCCGCGCTCGCGTCCGGCTCGGGACAGCCGTTCGACCCCGCATGGCACGAGCCCGGCCGCAAGACGGTCCTGGGCAAGACCTACCCGGAAGGACCGGAGGCCTTGCGGCAGGTGCTGCACGACCTCGCCCATCACCCGTCGACCGCGCGCTTCCTCGCGACCAAGCTGGCGCGTCACTTCGTCGCCGACGATCCACCGCCCGCGCTGGTCGAGCGCCTGGCCGCCACGTTCACGCACAGCGAGGGCCAGTTGAGCGAGGTCTACCGCGAACTCGTTCGCCACCCGTCGGCATGGGACCCCGCGCCGGTCAAGCTGAAAACGCCCGAAGAGTTCGTCGTGTCCAGCGCGCGCCTGCTCGGCCTGCCCGAGCGAGCGTTCGAGCGCCATGACGGCGCCGGCATCATCGCCCTCGGCCAGCGCCTCCATGCGGCGCCCTCGCCCGCCGGCTGGCCCGATCGCGCCGAAGAATGGCTCGGCCCCGAAGCGGTGTGGAAGCGGGTCGAATGGTCGGCCCGCGTCGCCGACCGGGTGGGGCGCGCGCTCGATGCGCGCGCGCTGGCGAGCGCGAGCCTCGGCCCGCGGCTCAGCGACACCTCGCGGCGGCAGATCGAACGCGCCGCCGATGGCCCGCAGGCGCTCGCCCTGCTGCTGATGGCGCCCGAATTCCAGCGGCGCTGAATCCGGAGGACCGGCGATGAATGACGACTTCAACCCGCAACGCCGCCGGCTCGTCGCAGCCACCTTGTCGGCCGGCGCGCTGGTCCCCTGGACGCGGCTCAGCTTCGCCGCCAGCGCCGGCACCGGAGCGAACCGATTCGTGATGGTGATCCTGCGCGGCGGCATGGACGGCCTGTCGGCGGTGCCCGCTATCGGCGACCCCGACTTCGCCGCCGCGCGCGGCGCGCTGGCGCAGTTCACGGTGCCGCCGCTCGCGCTCGACAGCGGCTTCGCGCTGCACCCGCAGCTCGCGCAATTGCACGCGATGTACGGCCGCAGCGAACTCGTCGTCGTGCACGCGGTGGGGCTGCCCTACCGCGAGCGATCGCACTTCGATGCGCAACAGGTGCTCGAAAGCGGCGGCACCCGACCCCACGAACTCGCCACCGGCTGGCTCGGCCGCGCGCTCGGCAGCACCGGCGGCAAGGGGCTGGCGCTCGACACCAGCGTGCCGCTGGTGCTGCGCGGGCCGGGCACGGTGGACACCTGGGCCGCATCGGTCCTGCCCGACCCGTCGCCCGACCTGGTGTCGCGGCTCGAACCGATGTACGCCAACGACGCCGCATTGGCCGGCGCACTGGCACGCGCCAAGGCGCTGCACTTCGACCCGGCCATGACGGCCTCGCTGGCCGGCATGCCCGCGGGCAACGCGTTGCGTCCGGGTGGCTTGGCGCCGCTCGCGCAGCGCGCGGCGGAGTTTCTGTCGCAAGCCAACGGCCCGCAAGCCGCGGTGCTCGAAGTCGGTGGCTGGGACACCCATGCCAACCAGGCCGCGCCCAACGGTGCGCTCGCCAACAACCTGCGCAACCTCGACGCCGGCCTGGCGGCGCTGCGCGACGGGCTCGTCGCCAGCCAGGTCTGGCGGCAGACCGTCGTCGTCGTCGCGACCGAGTTCGGCCGCGAGGTCGCCATCAACGGCACCCAGGGCACCGACCACGGCAGCGCCGGCGCGGCCTTCGTGCTCGGCGGCGCGGTGGCCGGCGGCCGCATGCTCGCCGACTGGCCGGGCCTCGCCAGGCGCGAGCGTTTCGAAGGCCGCGACCTGCGCACGACGCTCGATCTGCGCGCCGTGCTCAAGGGGGTGCTGTCCGATCACCTGGGGCTGAGCACGGCCGCGTTGAGCCGCGATGTGTTCCCCGGCGGCGATGGCGTCAAGGGCGTCGCGCTGCTGCGCTGATCCGGGTGTCAATCGGAAGTCTCCTCGCCTATAACAGTAGCAGCCCCGCTTCGGTGGGCTTCAACTCAGCAAGGAGACTTCGCCATGAGTTCCAACGTCATTCTGTTCGGGTTCGACCGCCCGACTCCCGGTCGCGAGATGCTCAGCGCGCAGCATTTCCAGACCTTCACCGAGTACCTCGGCGGCCTGCAGCGCAAGGGCACGATCCAGTCCTTCGAACCGGTGTTCCTCGATCCGCACGGCGGCGACCTGAACGGCTTCATCCTGATTCGCGGCGAGAGCCAGAAGCTCGACACACTGATCGACGGCGACGAATGGCGCACCCACGTCATCCGCGCGATGCTGCACCTGGACAAGCCCGGCGTGGTGCGTGGCGCCGCCGGTGACCTGATCGCCCAGCGGATGGCGATCTGGACAAAGGAAATCCCGAAGTAAGTTTCAGCGCGCCGCGGCACGCATCGCTTCCAGCACCCGATCGGCCATGCGCCGCGCCGCGCCGCGGTGCTGGCCGGCGAAGCGCTGCGCGTCGCGCACCGCGCGCTCGAGCGCCGGCCCGCTCGCGAGTTCGATCGCGCGCGCGACGCCTTCGGCCATGTCGGCGACGCGCAGCGCTGCGCCGGCGGCGATCGAGCGCTCCGCGGCTTCCGCGAAGTTGAAGGTGCTCGGCCCCATGACGACCGGCGTGCCGCAGGCGGCCGCCTCGATCAGGTTCTGCCCGCCCAGCGGCGCGAAGCTGCCGCCGAGCAGCGCGACGTCGGCGCTCGCGTAGTACAGCGGCATCTCGCCCATCGAATCGCCGAGCCAGACGGCGGCGGCCAGCGCCTGCGCATCGGGCGCGTCGCCCCAGCGGCTGCGCCGATCGAGCGTGAATCCGGCTTGCGCAACCAGTGCGGCGACTTCGTCGAAGCGCTGCGGATGGCGCGGCACGATCAGCAAGCGCGGCGGATTCGGCAGTGCGCGCCAGGCGGCGAGCAAGGCCGCCTCTTCGCCTTCGCGCGTGCTCGCCGCGAGCACCACCGCGCGTTCGCTTGCGCGGCGCCAGGCGCGACCACGCTCGAGCAGCGCCGGCTCCGGATTCACATCGAACTTCAGGTTGCCGCAGACTTCGACGCTTTTCGCACCGCTCGCGCGCAGCCGTTGCGCGTCAGCCTCGGTTTGGGCGAGCACCAGCGTCAGGCTTTCGACCGCCGGGTGCAGCACCGCCTGCAGGCGCTGGCCCTTTTGCTGGCTCTTGTCGCTCAAGCGGGCGTTGGCGAGCAGCATCGGCACGCCGAAGCGGCGCGCCGCATGCAGGAGGTTGGGCCAGATCTCGGTTTCCATCAGCACGCCGACGGCGGGGCGAAACTGGCGGAAGAAGCGGTTCACCACGCCCGGCGTGTCATAGGGCAGCCAGGCTTGGCGATCACCTTCCCGGAGCAGCGCCAGGCCGGCTTCGCGGCCGGTGGCTGTGCTGTGGGTCAGCAGCAGGCGCAGATCCGGTTGCGCTTCGCGCAGCGCGTCGACCAGTGCCGACGCGGCCCGCGTCTCGCCCAGCGACACCGCATGCACCCAGACCCAGCCGGCGGTCGGCTCGCCCTGGTAGGCGCCCAGCCGCTCGCCGATCGCGTGGCGGTACATCGGTTCGGCGCGGCCGCGCCACCACAGACGCAGCACATAGGCCGGCTTCAACAGGCGCAGCAGCGTCGAGTAGCTGCCATGGGCGAGGCTGCGTCGCAAACGGCTCATGGGAAATCCTCGCCGTGGCCCGTAGGGTGGGCTTCAGCCCACGGGGTTTTGCGCCGCCCGCGGGACGCGTGGGCTGAAGCCCACCCTACGCCCATCCTGCGAGACCGGTCGGTCGGGTGTCTCATGCGCCTTGCGCCTTCTGCACGTCGAGCCACGCATTCCACACCGCCTCGAGCGCCGGCGTCGGCTGCCCTTCGATCGAGCGCTGGTGGCGGTGGCCGTGCGCCGCCTGCGGGCCGGTGCGCCAGGCGGTCGGAAAGTTGTAGAGCTGCACATGCGGCAGATCCAGCGCGACGGCGATGTGGCTCAAGCCGCTGTCGACACCGATGACGCCGTGAGTCGCACCCATGCGGTCGGTCAGCGCGTCGAGGTCCATCGCCGGCCAGACCTCGCTGTCGGGGCCGAGCGCATCGGCCAGGCGGCGTGCGCGCGCGAGTTCAGCCTCGCCGGCCTGCGGCAGCGCGATGCGCCAACCGGCGTCGATGGCGCGCCGCCCGATCGCGATCCAGTGCGCCTCGGGCCAGAGCTTGTCGTCACGCGAGCTGCCGTGCACAAAGACCACCGTCTTCAGCGCCAACGCAGGCAGCCGCGAGCGCAGGCCAAACTGCGGCACGCCGTCGGCGCGGTAGCCGAGCGCGCGCGCCGCAAGCACGCGCGAGCGGTCGAGCGCATGGATGTGCGGCTCGACGTGGATCGCGTGGTCCACCAGCCAGCGCGCCGGCGGCTCGTGGCTCGCGCCGTCGGTGCGGTTGGCCAGACCGTAGCTCGTGCCGTTGGCCATGCGGGCAATCAAGGCCGACTTGGTCAGGCCTTGCAGGTCGATGACCGAATCGTAGCGCTCGGACGCCAGCGCCTCGCGAAACGCGCGCCACTCGCGCCGCACGTCCGCTGTCCACCAGCGCTTGCGCCAGCGCCGCAGCGCGCATTCGATCGCCGCATGCACGCCGTCGACGCGGCGCACCAGCGCGGCGAAGCCGGGCTCGACGACCCAGTCGATCTGCGCACCGGGATGCGCCGCGCGAATGTCGTGCACCACCGGCATGGCGTGCACCACGTCACCGAGCGAGGACAGCTTGACGATGAGGACGCGCACTGCGCGATGTGGCCTGGGTTCGTGCGCTCAGTGCGCGGCCGCCGCGATCTGCGCGTCGGGCTTCACCGCGCGCAGCGCCGCCATGAAGTCGCGCTCGATGCGCTGCAGCGCATCGGGCGTGTGGCCCTCGAAGCGCATCACCAGCACCGGCGTGGTGTTCGACGAGCGGATCAGTCCGAAGCCATCGTCGTATTCGGCGCGCAGGCCGTCGATCGTGATGATCTCCTTCGCGCCGGGGAACTTGGCGTTGTCGAGCAGCTTGCGCACCACCTGCTGCGGTTCGCCTTCGGCGCAGGGCACGTTCAGCTCGGGCGTGCTGAAGCTGGTCGGCAACGCATTGAGCACCGCGCTCGCATCCTTGCTGCGCGACAGGATCTCGAGCAGCCGCGCCGCGGTGTAGGTGGCATCGTCGAAGCCGTACCAGCGCTCGGCGAAGAAGATGTGGCCGCTCATCTCGCCGGCGATCGGCGCACCGGTTTCCTTCAGCTTGGCCTTCACCAGCGAGTGACCGGTCTTCCACATCAGCGGTTGGCCGCCGGCCGCGCGAATCAGCGGCGCGAGGCGCTGGGTGCACTTCACGTCGTAGATGATCGTCGCGCCCTGGTTGCGCTTGAGGATGTCGGTCGCGAACAGCATCAGCTGCCGGTCGGGGTAGATGATCTGGCCGTCCTTGGTGACGACACCGAGCCGGTCGCCGTCGCCGTCGAAGGCGAGGCCGATCTCGGCGTCGGTCGTGCGCACGGTGCGGATGAGGTCGGCGAGGTTCTCCGGCTTGCTCGGGTCGGGATGGTGGTTCGGGAAGTTGCCGTCGACCTCGGAATACAGCTCGGTCACCTTGCAGCCAAGCGCGCGCAGGATGCCGGGTGCCGACGCGCCCGGGATGCCGTTGCCCGAATCGACGGCGATGCTCATCGGGCGCGCGAGCTTGCAATCGGAGACGATGCGCTGCCGGTACTCGGCGGCGATGTCCATCGCCGCGCTGCGGCCGCTGCCCTGTGCATAGTCCTCGGCCTCGATGCGCCGGCGCAATGCCTGGATCTCCTCGCCGTAGATCGCGCGGCCGGCGAGCACCATCTTGAAACCGTTGTAGTCCTTCGGGTTGTGGCTGCCGGTGACCTGGATCGCGCTGCTGCAGCCGTACTGCTTGCGCGTGGCCGCCACGTAGTAAAGCATCGGTGTCGTCACGGCGCCGAGGTCGACGACATCGAGCCCGGTCGAGGCGAGGCCGCGCATCAGCGCGGCAACAAGCGTCGGGCCCGAGAGCCGCCCGTCGCGCCCCACCGCCACCGCGCGCTCGCCGGCCGCCAGCGCGGCACTGCCGAAGGCGCGGCCCAGGTGCTCGGCGAAGCGCTCGTCGATCGTCGATCCGACGACCCCGCGGATGTCATAGGCCTTGAACACGGAAGCGGCAACCTTCATCGATCTCTCCTTGGCCCGCGATTGTAGGGAGATCAGTGCGGCGGCCGAAGCCGCGTCACAGCGAATAGAAATTCAGCGGCTGCTTGTCCTGCGGCTTGACCTGCTGGAAGCGCGGCACCAGGCGCGCCTGGATGTGCGCCGGCAAGGGAGTGAAACCCGACAAGCGGATCAGCGCGTCGCCGTTGAGAAAGGTCCAGTAGAGGAACTGCAGCACGTCGCGCGCGCCGGCCGCAGTCTTCGGTTCGGCGTCGACGAGCACGAAGGTCGTCACCGTCACCGGCCAGGTGAGCGCGCCCGGCTGGTTCAGCAGCGAGGCGGTTTCGTCGCCTTTCTTCGCGAGGTCGGACTCCATCACCGCGGCCCGAAAGCCCTCCTCGCTCGCGGCGACGAAACTGCCCGTCGTGTTGCGCAGTCGCACGCCGGCGAGGCCGTGGCGGATGACGCGGTCGTAGGACACATAGCCGATCGCGCCGACCTTATCGTTCAGCGCCTTGACGATGCCATCGTTGCCGTCGACCGCGAGCGGCGTACCCGGCCACGCGACGAGCTGGCCGTGGCCGACCTCGCTGCGCCATGGCGCCGACATCGTCGCCAGATACTTCGTGAACGCGTCGGTCGTGCCCGACTTGTCGGAGCGAACGATGCGGGTGATGGCCAATGCCGGCAGGCTGCGTTGCGGGTTCAGCGCGGCGATGCGGGCGTCGTTCCAGTGCGTGACGCGCCCGGCCATGATGTCTGCGAGCAGCTCGCCGCTCAGGCGCAATTCGTTCGCGTGCACGCCCGGCAGGTTGACGACCGGCACGATGCCGCCGACGGCGGTCGGGAACTGCACCAGCCGATGCTTCGCCAGATCGGCGCTCGACAGCGGCGAATCCGATCCGCCGAAGTCGACTTCGCGCGCGACGATGCGCTTGATGCCGTCGCCTGAACCGGTCGCGCGGTAGCTGACTTTTTGTGCGCGCTCTTTCTCGTAGGCCGAGGCCCAGGTCTTGTAAACATCGGAGGGGAAGGTGGCACCGGCGCCGCGAATTTCGGGCGCTGCCACAGCGTGCAGACAAATCAGTGCCAAGGCGGCGCCACGCAGGAACTTCATCATGTTGGGAACGATCGCGTACGAGCGAAGTGACGGACTCTCGATCTTGCCATCGCCACGTGACGCGACGGTGACGCTTCGGCCCCGCGCCGTCACATGCAGTCGCAGGGCTGGGCTTTGTTCGCCGTCCGAGCGGTTGTAGCCAATCGATCGCTTGCGTACGGCAGCGCACAGATCGTGCAGGTGGAATCGGACAACGATGCCGCATGAGAATTTCCAGCGTCACGAGAAGGGTGGCGAGGGCGGACAGTGATCTGAACCGCCCAGTGCCCTCGCGTCGACCGTTGGGGGTCGCCCTCCGAACCGCAGTGCTCGCATTCGGCGTGATCGTGCCGGCGGCCACGTACGCAGAGCTCACGAATACCACCCTGGTGGGTGCGGGCGTACGCTCGCGACCCGCCTACGATGGCTCGGACTCGCAGCGCACGGAGCTGGTGCCGGTGGTCCGCTACTTCGGCCAGACTTGGTTCGTACGCTCGACCCAGGGTCCGCTCGAAGGCGGCGTGCGGTTGGAGTTGACACCCGGACTCCATGCCGGTGCGCAGCTTGCCTACGAACCCGGACGGCGGAGGAGCGAATCCAGCTTCCTCATCAACCACGGCGTGGCGACGATCGGGCGAGGTGCGTCGGTCGGCCTGCACCTGGAATGGGACCACGTTTTCGGCCCGGTACCGGTCACCCTGCTCACGCGGGTGCGCCGACACACCGACGCCGACCTGGGCACAGAGGCCGACATCCGCCTCAGCGTCGGTGTGTTCAAGAGCGGGGCGGTTTCCGCCGGCCTCTTCACGCAGGCCACGTGGGCGGATGCGAAGTCGACGCGCTCCCACTATGGCATCACGCCGCAGCAGTCCGCGAACGCCGGCCTGCCGGTGTTCGGTGCAGGAAGTGGCTGGTTGTCGGCGAGTGGCGGATTGCTGTGGTCGGTCGACATGAGCCGCGATTGGGTCGTGGTCGGCAGCCTGGAAGGTCGGCACCTGCAGGGCGACGCCGCGCAGAGTCCGCTGGCCGAGCGTGTGTCGAATCATTATTTGAGTGTGGGGATCGCCCATCGCTACTGATGCGCCCTGCCGACGGACACGCTGAATAAGGAGTCCCGAGTGAAAACAGGATGGATAGCGGGTGTGTTCCTGATGCTCTGGCTGATGGCGGCACCACTGGTGCGCGCAGAACCGCCGACCAGCGTGCAGATCGAAGTCAATTACCTGCTCGGCTACATCGAGGGCTCGGGTTGCGAGTTTTATCGCAACGGCACCTGGCACGACTCGAAAGCGGCTCAGGCGCACTTGCGCGACAAGTACAACTACCTGATGGCCAGGAACCTGATCGATACCACCGAGCAATTCATCGACCGAGCCGCCAGTGAAAGCAGTCTGAGTGGTCGGCCCTACGAGATCCGTTGCAACGGGGGCGCGGCCGTCAAGAGCAAGCAATGGCTGCGAGAAAAGCTTGCGCACTTCCGGACGTTCTGATCGCAAGGCGGCCTCGATTGCGGTCTCGTCATTTCGGCGCCGCCACCGAACCGGCGTAGAACACTTCGCACTGTCCGCGTCCAAACAACTCGCTCCCCTTCTTCAGCAACCGGAGCGCTGGCCCGGCGAGGGATTCGAGGAGGCTCGGCTTCTCCACCATCGGATTTTGGAAGGTGCCACGAATATCCTGGCGCACTTTGGCGCAGCCCTTCGCGTCGATCAGCGCCACGGTCACGTCATTGAATCGGTTGTCGACGAAATCGAGTCCTCCCTGAAGGGCGATCCGGTTCTGCTTCGTCGCCATTGCCACGTCCTGCGCCTGCGCCACGCCGCGCTCGACCTTCCAGTCGGAAACAAGCGTCCGGATCTCGCTGCTGCCTGACGATTCCTGCAAGACGGTCGCAAAGTTGAACCCCTTCGTGACCACCACGCCAAGAGGTCCGACAAAGAAGAAGGCCCCCACATCCACGAGATTGAACTTCTGGCTGGATTCAAACCGGGAGAACTCCCGATCCAGATCGCCGCCACTGAGTGTGAGATTCCTGCCCCGCAGCGACATCTGCCCCTTCAGGGTCTGTCGCATCTCGTTCTCGGTTGTTCCCTGCATAGACAGGTTCGCGGAGAAATCCATCCGGCCCGCTGCCACCTTCTGCCGCGACATGGTCTTGAAGAATTCCTCGATGGGGAACTGCGGGAGAGAGTAGCGGACGTGATAGACGGGGACAGCCCTCGAAAAGTCCGCCTGGATACTCCCCGATCCCTGCGTGTCGAAAACGCGCGTCGTGACCGGCTTGAGATCGAAGACGCCATTCTTCGCGTCGGCCGAAAACTTCAAGTCAAACACGGTGAAGCCATCCCTGCGGACCTTTCCGCAGGTCAGTACCGCAGCGAACGAAAGGTCCTGCATGAAGTTCGAGCGTTTGCCGTCCGAAAGCCGCAGGTCATGCGCGTCCAGGCGGCAATCCTCGGCCTCGAATCGTCCTCCGAACCGCTTGTCCACATAGACGAGAGTCGCGTCCGAAAGGGAAACGTTTGGCCAGTCCAGGACGGGGAGCGTTCTGCCGGCCGCCGCCGGCTTCTCGAAGTTGAATTGACCATCACGGTCCCTTTCGATCGAGATCCTGAGGTGCTTCAACGCGATCTTCTCGATCCGAACCTCGTTCTTGAGCAGAGGCAGGAGATCGATCTCAAGGCTGGCCTCGTTCGCCGACGCGATG
Organism: Piscinibacter sp.; assembly: GCA_036507085.1. GTDB lineage: Bacteria > Pseudomonadota > Gammaproteobacteria > Burkholderiales > Burkholderiaceae_C > Albitalea. Next base: position 26,699 of record DASXQQ010000258.1, read on the forward strand.
TCGACCCCCCGGTTACGCATGTGCACGTCCTCGATCGTGACGAGCAGGCCGGGGAACAAGCCGATCCCCAACCGGCCGCCGATGCTGACCTCCATCCCCAAAGCCTCCGAGGCGGTCGCCTCCAGGCGGGCCTTGTTGACTTTGGCGTCGACAAGAAAAAACATCGCCGCCGCGACAAGGACAAGAAGACCAACGAGCCCGATCACGCCGAGGATGATGATTCTGGGTGATCTTGACATTGGCCCAATCCTCAACCGCCGACATGCATTCAGCGCGCGTGGCGTGAGCACGGTCAGGCGTAGCAGCGCAGCCTCCGGGAGAACTCCTGCACGGCGGTGATGCCGCTGTGCTCGGCGCGAAGGCACCAGTCCTCCAACTGCCTGACCAGTTGCTCCTTCGAGGCGGTGGGTCGGCTCCACACCGCGGCGAGCTCCTGCCGCATCGAGCAGATCGTCCCAAGCACCCCGCTTGACTCGAGCGCCTGGCCCGGCGCCGCGTGTCGCTTCGAGCATTTGTCGAACTGGGCCAGAACAGCATAGCGGTGGGTGATGACGGACTGCAGGGTGTCCATGTCGCAGGGGGTCTTGGCCTGCTCGAAGCGGATCTTGGGCGCAACCTTGCGCACCTTCGCCAAGTGGAGCAGTTCCAGGATGCGGATGTACATCCAGCCGATGTCGAATTCCCACCATCGGTTCGAGAACCTGGCGGAGGTGATGTAGGCGTGGTGGTTGTTGTGCAGTTCCTCGCCACCGATCAGGAAGCCCCAGGGCAAGATGTTCCTCGAGGCATCCTCCGGCGCGAAATTGCGGTAACCCCAGTAGTGGCCGACGCCGTTGACCACGCCTGCGGCGAAGAACGGGATCCACAGCATCTGCACCGCCCACACGGTGAGTCCGATCGGACCGAAAAGCCCGAGATCGATCACCAGCATGATGGCCACGCCGAGCACGCCATGCTTCGCGTACACATGGCGCTCGATCCAGTCGTCGGGCGTGCCGCGGCCGTACTTCTCGATGGTTGCGGCGTCGCTGATCTCCATGCGATAGAGCTCGGTTCCCTCGAACAGCACCTTGCGGATTCCGTAGATCTGAGGGCTGTGCGGGTCTTCCGCGGTGTCGCTTCTGGCGTGGTGCTTGCGATGAATCGACACCCATTCCTGGGTGGCCATCCCGGTGGTGAGCCATAGCCAGAAGCGGAAGAAGTGGCTCGCCACAGGATGCAACCCCAACGCCCGGTGCGCCTGGTGCCGATGGAGAAAGATGGTCACCGCGGCGATGGTGACGTGCGTCAAGGCCAGCGTCACGAGCACGTAAGCCCACCAGGGAGGATCCAGCAGGGCAAGGCTCATCAGAGCTCCCTTGAAGGGCCATGAGCGCACGACCCGGGACGCGGTCTCGTGCGCGGCCGACCACCGCTCATCCAGACGAGATCCATGAGAGTCGCGCAGTCGGCAGGCTTGACAAGGTGGTGATCGAATTCTGCCTCTCGAACATCCCGCGGGTCTCGCTCGCGCGCGTAGCCGGAGAGCGCCACCAGCAGTGGAGCCGCCGAGCTCGAACCTTCCCTTAGCCTGCGCGCCACCTCGTGGCCACTGATGTCGGGCAGTCCAATGTCGAGGATGACGACTTCAGGTTGAATGCGCGCGGCCTGTTCGAGCGCCGCCTGTCCGCTGAACGCCAGCGCAACAGTGTGGCCATTCAATGCGAGCAATGCCTGCAGGGACTCGGCTGCATCTCGGTTGTCGTCGACGACCAGAATGCGCCGGCCGGTGCGATGGGGTGCTTCGATCGGGACAGCGGCCACCGCGGGCGGTGCATCCGTCGTTGGAAGCGTGACGACGAAGTCGCTGCCCTTGCCAATGCCGTCGCTGCGGGCCGACACCTTGCCGCCATGCAGCTCGATCACGCTGCGCACGACCGACAGGCCGATTCCCAGCCCTCCGCGGTCTCGTGCCAGGGACTGCTCCCCTTGCGTGAACAGGTCGAAGACCGAATCGATGAGATCGGCCGCAATGCCGGTGCCTTCGTCCCGCACCGAAACGGCGACTTGCTTGTCGCCCTCGCTCGGGCGAACGCCGATCTCGATGATCCCGCCGGCAACGCTGAATTTCGTGGCGTTGTGCAACAGATTGCTGAACACCTGCGTGAGGCGCACCGAATCGCCCCACACCCACACATCGTTGCGCGGCACCTGCACGCGAAGGGTCAACCGGCTCTCTTCGGCGAGCGCGCGGTTGGCATCGACGGCCGCACCGATCACCTCGTCGAGCCGGACCGCTTCCGATCGCAGCCGGATCTTTCCGTGATGGATGCGCGCCACGTCCAAAAGGTCGTCGACCAGACGAGTGAGGTGGTCGATTTGTCGTTCGATGACGGACACGGCCTTCTGCTCGACCGCCGGGCCGTCGACATGCTGCCGCGCCAGCAAAGCCGCGGCAGACCGGATGGGCTCGAGCGGATTGCGAAGCTCGTGAGCCAGCGTCGCCAGAAACTCGTCCTTGCAACGATCCGCGCGAAGCAGCTCGAGATCAGCCCTTTTGCGCGCGGTGATGTCTTGCGAGGTGCCGGCGAAGCGCACGACTTGGCCGCCTTGGCTTGCGACGGGGAAAGCCCTTTCGGCGATCCAGCGCTCCTCTCCAGAACGCAGGGTCGTGCGGTATTCAACGGCATAGCCGTCGCCGCTGGCCAGGTGGTCGAAGGCCTGCCGCAGCAACGGGCGATCGTCGCGGTGCACGGGGCTGAGCCATTCCTGCGGGTCGGCGTACAAGGCATCGGCGCTTCGCATCCATTCGCGCTCATAGGCGGGGCTGACATAGAGGAAACGGGTGCTTTGCGGCTCGTAGATCCAGAAGACGTCGTTCACGCTTTGCGCGAGCTGGCGCAACCGCTCGTCGTTCTCTGCCATCGCCTGCGCGGCCAGCCGCCGCGCATCTTCTGCTTGGCCGATGCGAAGCAATGCTTGGACGCTCGCCATCCAATGATGGCGGCACACCTGGGCCCAAGCGCGTCTGTGAGAGGCCGCGTCCGCACCTGGGAGATCACCGCCCGCGGGGTGATCGGAGTGTTGATCCGGTGAACCTCTCGTGAAAGGCGTGTACATGGCGCACGGTGAACCACTGTTGGCGACCGATTCATCCTGAGTGCCGCTGTCTCGAGCGTCTGTGCGCTAGCGAACGCACGACCCGAAGACCATTCCAGGGCTATGTGCGCCGGCGAACAGATGCGTTGTGGAATTGGCCGGATCATCGTGTTTTCGACTGCCTCAAGAAAGGACAGACCATGAAATTCAAACTCACGACAATCTGCTTCGCCATCGCAACCCTGCTGGTCCCCCTTGCAGCCCGTGCTGCCGATGCAGACTCGGACCGTACGCAACCCGGGACGTTCGTCAAGGACTCCGTGATAACAACCAAGATCAAGGCCAAGCTGGCTGGCGAAAAGCTGAGCAGCCTGGCGCGTATCCAGGTCGATACTGATAGCAAGGGCGCGGTGGTATTGAGCGGAAGTGCCAGGACGAAGGAAGAAGCCGAAAAGGCGGTTTCAATCGCGCACAAGACGGAAGGCGTAACTTCGGTCACGAGCAATATTCAAATCAAGAAGGATGAGTAGCGCGCCCTGCGCGCGCTCCGCAATCACCCAGCGCTCAGGTCGCCGTCGTTGCCGGAAGCAGGCGGTCGTATTCTTTCTTCACCACGGCATAGCACTCGCAGGCGCGCCGTTCGAGCCTGTCGCGGTCCAGCACCGTGATGTGGCCGCGGCGGTACTGGATCAGTCCGGCATCCTGCAAATGGCCGGCCGCCTCGGTGACGCCTTCGCGGCGCACGCCCAGCATGTTGGCGATGAGCTCCTGCGTCATCACGAGCTCGTCGGAATGCAGA
>DASXQQ010000259.1:0-11813 GCA_036507085.1 Piscinibacter sp.
GTTTCCGTTTTCACGACCGCTTGTACCGCTTCGGCGGCGAGGAATTCGTGGTTCTGATGCGCTGCGATAGCGAACCCGACGCCCAGCGCGCTTTCGAGCGCCTGCGCCTCAACACCGAGGGCTACACCTTTCCGCAGGTTGGCCGCATCACCGTCAGTGTGGGGTTCAGCGAGCTGAAGCCGGCCGACTCGCCGAGCTCGGCCATAGCGCGCGCCGACAAGGCGGTCTATTACGCCAAGACCCACGGCCGCAACCAGGTGCAAAGCCATGCCGACCTGGTGTCCCGCGGCGAACTCGACGTGAGCGAAAAGGTCGGCGACGTCGAGCTTTTCTAGCCCGACCTTGCGCACCTTCATCCTCACGCTGCTCGCGATGCTCGCTTTTGCGAGCAATTCGCTGCTGTGCCGGCAAGCGCTGAAGCACACCGCGATCGACGCCGCCAGCTTCACCTCGATTCGCATCGCCTCCGGCGCGCTGGCGCTGTGGCTGATCGTGCGCCTTCAGCATCGCGACGGCCGCGTGGCGGGCAACTGGCCGTCCGCGTTGGCCTTGGTAGCCTACGCCGCCGGATTTTCTCTGGCCTATGTCACCCTGAGCGCCGCGACCGGTGCGCTGCTGCTGTTCGGTGCGGTGCAGGCGACGATGATCGGCGTCGGTCTGTGGTCCGGCGAGCGACTGCTGGAACGGCAATGGGTGGGGCTCGTCCTGGCCTTTGCCGGCCTCGTGGGCCTGTTGCTCCCGGGGCTCTCGGCGCCGCCGTTGCAGGGGTCGGCGCTGATGTTGCTGGCCGGCGTCGCCTGGGGCATCTACTCGCTGCGCGGCAGGGGCGCCGGCGACCCGACGCGGGTGACGGCCGGCAATTTCCTGCGAGCCGTCCCGTTCGCGCTCGCGCTCAGCCTGTTGATGCTGCCCTGGGGTGGTACCTGGGACCGCGCCGGCGCGGCGTATGCGGTGGCCTCCGGCGCACTCGCTTCGGGCGTCGGCTACGCCGTCTGGTACACCGCGCTGAAAGGCCTGCACGCGGCCCCGGCGGCCACCGTGCAGCTCAGCGTGCCGGCGATCGCCGCAGCCGGTGGCGTGGTTTTCCTCGGTGAGCCGATCACGCTGCGGTTGCTGCTCGCCTCGGCGGCGATTCTCGGCGGCGTCGCGCTGGTCGTCATCGCGCAGCGGCGGCGCTGAGGTTTTATTCCTGCGCCGGCTGGCGCAGGAATAAAATGCGGCCATGTCGGCGGGAAGCATCAACCTCACGAACCAATTCCTCATCGCCATGCCGGGCATGGCGGGTGACACCTTTTCCGGCAGCGTCATCTACATGTGCGAGCACACCGAAAAGGGCGCGCTCGGGCTGGTGATCAACAAGCCGATCGACATCAAGCTGAAAAACCTGTTCGAGAAGGTCGAGCTCACACTCGACCGCGACGACCTGGCCGAAGCGCCGGTGTACTTCGGCGGGCCGGTGCAGACCGAGCGCGGTTTCGTCCTGCATGAGCGGTCGGGCGAGAACGGCGGCCACTACAACTCGTCGCTGCAGATCCCCGGCGGCCTCGAAATGACCACCAGCAAGGACGTGCTGGAGGCGCTGTCGCATGGCGCCGGGCCGAAGAAGGTGTTGGTCACGCTCGGCTACAGCGGCTGGGGCGCCGGCCAGCTCGAGGAAGAGATGCGCCGCAACAGCTGGATCAACGTCGGCGCCGCCCCGGAGATCATCTTCGACACGCCGGTCGAGCAGCGCTACGACAAGGCGCTGTCGCTGCTCGGCATCGACGCGCGCATGCTGAGCCAGGAGGCGGGGCACGCATGAGCGGTCGGCCGCTCGACGTGTCTGCCGCCCACCGTTCATTTCTCGCTTTCGATTTCGGTACCCGACGGGTCGGTGTGGCGACCGGCAACACGGTGACGCGCGGCGCGCAGCCCCTGCGAACGATCGCCGACAGCGGCACCGCCCGCTTCGATGCGATCGGCAAATTGATCGCCGAATGGCAGCCCGCTGCACTGGTGGTCGGCGTGCCCTTCCATCCCGACGGCGCCCCGCACGACAATACCGAGCGCGCCCGCCGCTTCGCCCGCCAGTTGCAGGGCCGCTTTCGGCTGCCGGTGCACGAAGTCGACGAACGCTACACGACGACCGAAGCGCAGGCCCAGGGAGCCGGCGACGTCGACGCAGCGTCGGCGGCGATCATCCTGGAGCAATTCTTGAGAGACCTCCCATGAGCACCCTTCACCTCAACGCCGAAGCGCTGTACCGCGACCTGGTCGCCGGCGTGCGCGGTCTGCTGCAGCCGCGCACCGCGCTGGTGGGCATCTGGTCGGGTGGCGCCTGGCTGGCCGAGCGGCTGCAGCGCGACCTGCAGCTCGAGGGCGAGCACGGCGTGATCTCCAGCGCCTTGCACCGCGACGACTTCGGCTCGCGCGGGCTCACCGCCGGCGCCGACCACACGCGCCTGCCGTTCGATGTCGAGGGCCGGCCGATCCTGCTGGTCGACGACGTGCTCTACACCGGCCGCACGGTGCGCGCGGTGATCAATGAGCTGTTCGATTTCGGCCGGCCGGCGAGCGTCACCCTCGCGGTGCTGGTGGACCGCGGTGGGCGCGAGCTGCCGATCCAGGCCGCGTATTCGGCGGCGCGCATCGCGCTGCCGCCCGAGCAGCGCCTCTCGCTCGCGCACGACGACGCCGGCCACTTCAGCTTCGACATCAAAGAAGGCGAATGATGCTGTCCCAGCGCAATCCGCAACTCAACAAGCACGGCGAGCTGATCCACCTGCTGTCGATCGAAGGCCTGCCGCGTGCGGTGATCCAGCAGCTGCTCGACACCGCGGGCAGCTTCCTGAGCGTCAACGAGCGCGAAGTGAAGAAGGTGCCGTTGTTGCGCGGCAAGAGCGTATTCAACCTGTTCTTCGAGAACAGCACCCGCACCCGCACGACCTTCGAGATCGCCGCCAAGCGGCTGTCGGCCGACGTGATCAACCTCGACATCGCGAGGTCGTCCACCGCCAAGGGCGAGAGCCTGCTCGACACCATCGCCAACCTGTCGGCGATGCACGCCGACATGTTCGTCGTGCGCCACAGCGAGAGCGGTGCACCCTACCTGATCGCGCAGCACTGCGCGCCGCATGTGCATGTGGTCAACGCCGGCGACGGCCGGCACGCGCACCCGACGCAGGGGCTGCTCGACATGTACACGATCCGCCACTACAAGCAGGACTTCACCGGGCTCACCGTGGCGATCGTCGGCGACATCGTGCACTCGCGCGTCGCACGCTCCGACATCCATGCGCTGACCACGCTGGGCGTGCCCGAGGTGCGCGCGGTCGGGCCGAAGACGCTGGTGCCGGCGGACCTGAAGGAGATGGGCGTGCGCGTCTGCCACGACATGGCCGAAGGGATTCGCGATGCCGACGTGATCATCATGCTGCGCCTGCAGAACGAGCGCATGAGCGGCGCGATGCTGCCGAGCGCCGGCGAGTTCTTCAAGAACTACGGCCTCACCGAAGGCAAGCTCGCGCTCGCCAAACCCGATGCGATCGTGATGCACCCGGGGCCGATCAACCGCGGCGTGGAGATCGACTCGGCGGTGGCCGACGGCAAGCAAAGCGTGATCCTGCCGCAGGTGACCTTCGGCATCGCGGTGCGCATGGCAGTGATGTCGACGATCGCCGGGAACAACGCATGAAGATCCTCATCAAGAACGGCCGCCTGGTCGACCCCGCCTCGGGTCGCGACAGCGTCGGCGACGTCGCGATCGCTGCCGGGCGCATCGTCTCGCTCGGCCAGGTCAGCGCCGACTTCCACGCCAACCGCAACATCGATGCGAGCGGCCTGGTGGTGGCCCCCGGCCTGGTCGAACTCGCCGCCCGCCTGCGCGAGCCGGGGCATGAGCACGAAGGCACGCTCGAAAGCGAGATGGCCGCGGCGGTCGCCGGCGGCGTGACCAGCCTCGTCTGCCTGCCCGACACCGACCCGCCGCTCGACGAGCCGGGCCTGGTCGAAATGCTCAAGTTCCGCGCGCGCAACCTGAACCAGTCGCACCTGTACCCGCTCGGTGCCCTCACGCGCAACCTCGCGGGCGAGGTGCTGACCGAGATGGCCGAGCTGACCGAGGCCGGTTGCGTCGGCTTCTCGCAGGCCGAGGTGCCGGTCCGCGACACACTGGTGCTGCACCGCGCCCTGCAGTACGCGGCGACCTTCGGCTACACCACCTGGCTGCGGCCGCAGGACGCGTTCCTCGGAAACGGGGTCGCGGCCAAGGGCGCGCTCGCCACCCGCATGGGCTTGTCCGGCGTGCCGGTGATCGCCGAGACGATCGCACTCGGGACCATCTTCGAGCTGGTGCGCGACACCGGCGCGCGGGTTCATCTGTGTCGCCTGAGCAGCGCGGCCGGCATCGAGCTGGTGCGCCGCGCCAAGGCCGAAGGGCTGCCGATCAGCTGCGACGTGAGCGTCAACCACCTGCACCTGACCGATGTCGACATCGGCTACTTCAATGCCGCGATGCGCCTGACGCCCCCGCTGCGCCAGCAGCGCGACCGCGACGCGATCCGCGCCGGCCTGGCCGACGGCACCGTCGACGCGCTGGTCAGCGACCACACGCCGGTCGACGAGGACGCGAAGAACTTGCCGTTCGCCGAAGCCGAACCGGGCGCGACCGGCCTCGAGCTGCTGCTCGGCCTGGCGCTGCAATGGGGCGAGCAGTCCGGCCTGCCACTCGCGCGCACGCTGGCGACGATCACCAGCGCGCCCGTCGCGGTGCTCGGCGACGCCCTGGGCTCGCTTGCGTCGAGCGCCGGCAAGCTCGTCGAGGGCGGTGTGGCCGACCTGTGCGTGTTCGACCCCGGCGAGCGCTGGACGGTGCAGCCCGCCGCGCTGCAAAGCCAGGGCAAGCACACGCCCTTCGCCGGCCACGAATTGGCCGGCCGGGTGAAGTTCACGCTGGTCTCCGGCCACCTGGCGCACGAGGCGGCTTGAAATGAACCACCCCCGAAGCGCTTTCGGCGCTCCCCCTCAAGGGGGCGACACCAGCGGACCGGCGGAGCCGGATCCGCGGTGTCCGCTTGGCTGCGGCTGAGCATGCGCGCGACCCTCGCCTGCTGGCGGCTGCTGCGCTGCGCCGTGCACCTGTTGCACGGCGCGCTGATCTGCTCCTTCGCGTTTCCGTTTCTGAAGTCGGCGCGGCGCTTGCAGCTTGTGGGCTGGTGGTGTGCGCGCATGCTGGAGCGGCTCGGCATCGAACTGAGGGTCAGCGGCACGCCGCGGCGCCGTGCGACGCTGGTCGTCGCCAACCACATTTCCTGGCTCGACATCCTCGCGATCAACGCAGTGCAGCCGGTGCGCTTCGTCTCCAAGGCCGATGTGCGGCACTGGCCGATGCTCGGCTGGATGGTGGCCTGCGGCGGTACCTTGTTTATCGAGCGCGAGCGCAAGCGCGACGCCTTGCGCGTGGTGCACCAAGTGGCCAAGGCGCTGCAAGCCGGCGACATGGTGGCGCTGTTCCCCGAGGGCACGACCAGCGAGGGCCACGAGCTGCTGCCATTTCATGCCAACCTGCTGCAGGCGGCGATCGCCACCGAGACGCCGGTGCAGCCGGTCGCGCTGCGCTTCAGCGACGCGCGCGACGCGGTCAGCGCCGCGGCCGCCTACGTCGGCGACACCGGCCTACTGCAGTCCTTGTGGTGGGTCGTGACCGCGCAGCGCTTGCAAGCCCACGTGGCGTGGCTGCCGGCCCAGGCAACGGCGCACCTCGATCGGCGTGCGCTGGCCGAGCGTTTGCGTGAGCAGATCGGGGTGGCGCTGAACGTGACGGAGTTGTCCCTGGCGGCTTGATTGCGGGGAGATAAGGGCTGGTCCGGTAGCCGGATTGGGTGCTGCACCGGATACTGTGTCGCACAGCCATGAAGCTGCTCAAACTCGTTCAGAACCAGGTGCGCGTCGGCGAGCCCCTGCCGTGGGGCGTGCGTGACGATCAGGGAAAGTTGTTGCTGGCACAGGGCCATGTGGTCACCACCGCCGCGCAGATGGCGGCGATTCTGGAACGCGGCGCCTACGTCGACGTGGACGAGGTCAAGGCGGCCGCGAAGCACGCCGCCGAGGCCGAGCAGCAGCGTCAGCGCCCGGCCAATCTGTTCACTTTCTGGGAACGGATGCTGTGGCAACTCGATCGGTTGCTGCGTGGTGCGCAGGACGAGCCTGGTTTCCCGCAACGCGCCGACGAACTGGCCCGCCACATCGTCGCGCTGATCGAACGCGATGCCGACATCGCCATCTACCTGACCGTGCGGCAGGACCCGAAGCGGCTGTCGATCTATGGCTTGGCCCATGCTGTGCACTGCGCGCTGGTCTGCCTGCTGATGGCGCGCCGCGTGGGCTGGGACGAGGACAGGGTGCTGACGCTGATGAAGGCCGCGCTGACGATGAACATCGCGACGCTGGATCTGCAGGGCCGCCTGGCCGCGCAAGGCGTGCCGCCGACGCCGGGGCAGACCGCGATCCTCGCCGAACACCCGAGCAAAGGCGCCGAGATGCTGCGCGCCGCGGGGGTCGACGACGAGGCCTGGCTGCAGGCGGTCGCCCAGCACCATGAGCGGCCCGACGGCAGCGGCTACCCGGCCCACATCAGCGACCCGAGCGATCTGGCCCAGGCGCTGCGCCATGTCGACGTGTTCATGGCCAAGATCAGTCCGCGGGCGATTCGCACGCCGCTGTCGATCCAGGCGGCCGCGCGCGAACTGTTCGCGCAGGACCGCGGCGGGCAAATGGCGGCGGCGATCATCAAGGAGTTCGGCATCTACCCGCCGGGCGACTTCGTCAAGCTCAAGTCCGGCGAGCAGGCGGTGGTCGTGCGCCGCGGCGCCAGCGCGAGCACGCCGCTGGCCGCCAGCATCACCGACCGCAGCGGCATGCCGGTGGTCAGCTCCATCGTGCGCGACACCGCCAAGCCCGAGTTCGCCGTCGTCTCCGTGATCAGCGACAAAAGCCTGGTGCTGCGGATGCCGCCGGAGCGTCTTTACGGCCTGCCCGAGTGAATTGAGCCCCCAGTCGCTGCGCTCCTGCCCCGCGGACCTCGAAGAGGGCCGCTTTCGCGGCCCTTGGGCGCCGTCCGGCCCTTCGACCAGGCTCAGGACAGGCTTGGGGCGGCCCGGCGCGGACCTGCCTACGCCTTGCCCTGCGCCGCGACGGCCGCCGCCGCGCGCGCCACCGCCTCGGCGTCGCCGAGGTAGTAGCTGCGGATCGGCTTGAGCGCCGCGTCGAGCTCGTAGACCAGCGGGATGCCGTTCGGAATGTTCAGTCCGACGATGTCGTCATCCGAGACCCCGTCGAGGTACTTCACCAGCGCGCGGATGCTGTTACCGTGCGCGGAGATCACGAGTCGCTTGCCGGCCTTGATCGCCGGCGCGAGTTCTTCGTTCCAATACGGCAGCACGCGCGCGACGGTGTCCTTCAGGCATTCGGTCAGCGGAATTTCTTCGGGGAGCAGGCTCGCGTAGCGAAGGTCGTCGTGCTGGCCGCGCGGGTCGTCGGCGCTGAGCGGCGGCGGCGGCGTGTCGTAGCTGCGGCGCCAGACCAGCACCTGCTCGTCGCCGTACTGCTTGGCGGTCTCGGCTTTGTTCAGGCCCTGCAGCGCGCCATAGTGGCGCTCGTTCAGGCGCCACGAGTTGACGATCGGCAGCCACGTGCGGTCCATCTGGTCCAGCGCATGCCACAGCGTCCAGATTGCGCGCTTGAGCACCGAGGTGTAGGCGACATCGAACTCGTAGCCCTCGGCTTTCAGCAGCCGGCCGGCGAGCTTGGCCTGCTCGACGCCGGCCTCGGTGAGATCCACGTCGGTCCAACCGGTGAAGCGGTTTTCCAGGTTCCAGGTTGATTCGCCGTGGCGGATGAGGACGAGTTTGTACATGGCTGTGCAGGGGTTGCGGTTTCGTTCAGGGTGGCCAGAGAGGGCCGAATTCTATAATCCGCCGTTTTGCCGCTCCCTTCGGCAACGCGTTCCACCATCCCGGGCCTGCATGAAATTCTTCATCGACAACTGGTTTCTCATCCTCGCCGCGATCACGTCGGGTGGCTTGCTGCTGTGGCCGGTGCTGCAGCGCGGTGTTGGCGGCGCGAAGCTGTCGACCACCGAGGCGGTGATGCTGATCAACCGCGAGCGCGCGGTGCTGATCGATGTGAGTGAGCCGGCCGAATACGCCGCCGGCCACGCCGCCGGCGCGAAGAACGTGCCGCTCGCACGGCTTGAGTCTTCCGCCGATCTGCCGAAAAACAAGGCCTTGCCGCTGGTGGTGCTGTGCCCGACCGGGGCGCGTGCACAGCGGGCGGTCGGTATCCTGCGCAAGCAGGGATACGAAAACTGCCGCGCACTCGCCGGGGGTCTTGGCGCGTGGCGCGAGGCCAACCTGCCGGTCGAGAAGTCGGCCTGAAAGCAATCCCCGGTCCGAGGTCGTGACGATGGCGAAGGTGAAGATGTACACCACCCAGGTGTGCCCGTACTGCATTCGGGCCAAGCTGCTGCTCAAGCAGCGCGGCGTGGCCGAGATCGACGAAGTGCGCGTCGATCTGCACCCCGCCGAGCGCCAGACGATGGTGCAGATCACCGGCCGGCGCACCGTGCCGCAGATCTTCATCGGCGAGACCCACGTCGGCGGATGCGACGACCTGATCTCGCTCGACCAGCGCGGCGGCTTGATGCCCTTGCTGACATCTGCGGCCTGAGGTCGAGGCGGCACGGCGCTCGGTGATAATCGCCGACGCAGCTCGCACCATTCCGGTGGCGGGCTTTGTTATTCATCGCGAGACTTTCATGGCCGACGACACCCCCACCCCCGTGTTCCAGATTCAGCGCGTCTACCTCAAGGACCTGTCGCTGGAGCAGCCCAACTCGCCGCAAATCCTGCTCGAACAGGTGCAGCCGCAGGTCGACATCAACCTCGCGCTCGGCGCCGAGTCGGTGGCCGACGGCATCTACGAAGTGACGGTGACCGCCACCGTCACCACCAAGATCAAGGACAAGACCTTGTTCCTGGTCGAAGCCAAGCAGGCCGGTATCTTCGAGATCCGCCACATCCCCGAAGAGCAGCTGCAGCCGATCATCGGCATCGCCTGCCCGGGTATCGTCTACCCCTACCTGCGCGCCATCGTCTCCGACGTCTGCACCCGTGCCGGCTTCCCGCCGGTGGTGCTGTCGGAAGTGAACTTCCAGGCGATGTACGAAGCGCAGCGCGCGCAAGCCGCGGCTGCGGCCGGAACGGGCAACGGCTCGGGAATCATCACGACGGCAAGCTGAACCCACGCGCCCCGCGATGAACCTCAGCGTTCTCGGGGCCGGTGCCTGGGGCACGGCACTGGCCATCAACGCCGGCGCGCGTCACGCGGTCCGGCTGTGGGCGCGCGACGCGCAACAGGTGGCGCACCTGGAGGCGACGCGCCTGAACGAGCGCTATTTGAGCGGCGTGGCGCTGCCGCCGTCGGTGCAGGTCACGAACGACTTCGACGAGGCGATCGCGCATGCGCGCGGCGGCCTCGTCATCATCGCCACGCCGATGGCGGCGCTGGCCGAAATGCTCGGCCGCTTGCCGGCCGACGCACCCGGCGTGCTGTGGCTGTGCAAAGGCTTCCAGGAGGGCACCGGCTGGCTCGGCCACGAGGTCGCGCGCGCGGTGTGCCCGCAGGCGCGGGTCGGTGTGCTGTCGGGGCCCAGCTTCGCGATCGAGGTCGCGCGCGGCCGGCCGACCGCGCTCGTCGCGGCCAGCACCGACGCCGCGCTGTGCGATGAGGCGGTCGCGGCGCTGCACAGCGACAACCTGCGTGTCTACACGTCCAACGACCCGGTCGGCGTCGAAGTCGGCGGTGCGGTGAAGAACGTGCTGGCGATCGCCACCGGCATCGCCGACGGCATGCAGCTCGGGCTGAACGCGCGCGCCGCGCTGATCACCCGCGGCCTCGCCGAAATGACCCGCCTCGGCCTGGCGCTGGGTGCGCACACCGAGACCTTCATGGGCCTGAGCGGGCTTGGCGACCTGGTGCTCACCGCCACCGGCGACCTGTCGCGCAACCGCAAGGTCGGGGTGCTGCTCGCGCAAGGCACGCCATTGCCGCAGATCCTTGGCGAACTCGGCCACGTCGCCGAAGGTGTCTACAGCGCGCCGATGGTGCTGCGCCGTGCCGCCGAGCGTGGGGTCGAGATGCCGATCGCAAGCGCGGTGGTCGACGTGCTCGAAGGCCGCATCACGCCGCGACAGGCGGTCGAACAACTGATGGGCCGCGAATCGCGTTCCGAACACTGAGGCGCTTCTTCATGCAACGTCGCCATCTGCTACAGGCTGGAGCGTCCGCGCTCGGGTCGCTGGCATTGCCCTCGTTCGGCGAGGCGTGGCCGGCGCGACCGATCAAGCTGGTCGTGCCGTTCCCCGCCGGCAGCTCGCCCGACATCATCGGCCGACTCGTCGCCGAGCCGCTGGCCCAGGCGCTGGGCCAGCCCGTCGTCATCGACAACCGGCCCGGCGCCGGTGGCAATCTGGGCACCGGCGTGGTCGCCAAGGCCGAGCCCGATGGCTACACCTTCTTGTTCACGATCCAGGGGCCGCTGGTCACTGCGCCGCTGTTGAGCAAGGGCCTGTCGTATGACCCGGTGAAGGAACTGGCGCCGGTGTCGCTGGTGGCCACCTCGCCGAACGTGTTGGTAGTGGACCCGAAGCTCGGCATCAGCACGCTGGCCGAGTTCGTGCGCCTCGCGAAAGACAAGAAGGGGCAGCTCAACTACGGCAGTGTCGGCAATGGCAGCGCTTCGCATCTCGCGATGGAGCTGTTCAAGACACGCGCCGGCATCGACATCGTGCATGTGCCCTACCAAGGATTCCCGCAGATCGTGAACGCGATCCTCGCGGGCCAGGTGCAGGCCGGTTTCATGGTGCCGGGCATCGCGATGGGCCAGGTGCGTGCCGGCAAGCTGCGCGCGCTGGGCGTGACGACGCTGGGGCGTGCCGCGTCGTTGCCGGAGTTGCCGACGCTGGTGGAGCAGGGCTACCCCGGCTTCGAGGCGATCTCGTGGCAGGCGGTGCTCGCGCCGGCCAAGACACCCCAGGCCATCATCGACCGCGTGGCGATGGAGCTCGTGCGCATCATCAAGAGCGCCGACGTGCGGGGCAAGATGCTCGGCCAGTACTTCAGCGCCGCCGGCACCGCGCCCGAAGCCTTGGCCGGCCTGATGAAGACCGAGCGCGAGCGCTGGGCGCTGGTGATCAAGGCGGCGGGCGTGACGCCGGAGTGAGCGGGATCACTCGGCGCCGGCGTAGCCGTTCTGCCGCCAGGCTTCGAACACCGCCACCGCCACTGCATTGCTGAGATTCAGGCTTCGCTGGCCCGAGCGCATCGGCAGGCGCACGCGCTGCGATGGGGCGAAGCTCTCGCGCACCTCCGCCGGCAAGCCCGCCGTCTCGCTGCCGAACACCAGCCAGTCTCCGGCCAACCAGGCGACATCCGCAAAGCCGCGGGCGCCGCGCGTGGTGAACGCGAACATGCGTTCGGCCGCCGGTTGCGCGGCGCGAACGAACGCGCTCCACGACGCATGCCGGTGCACGCGCGTGTACTCGTGGTAGTCGAGCCCGGCGCGCTGCAGCAGCTTGTCTTCCATCGCAAAGCCCAGCGGCTCGACGAGGTGCAGGGCGCAGCCGGTGTTGGCCGCGAGGCGGATCACGTTGCCGGTGTTGGGCGGGATCTCCGGATGGACGAGAACGATGTTGAACATGGGCTTCAATCACCGGGCGCCGGCGTGCGCGCGACGACCCAGACGTTGACCTCGGCCGCGCCGGCCTGCAGGAGCACGC
>DASXQQ010000260.1:0-20419 GCA_036507085.1 Piscinibacter sp.
GAAGGCGACTCGGTGCTGCCCATCCTCGTGCACGGCGACGCCGCGTTCGCTGGCCAGGGCGTCGTGATGGAGACGCTGGCGCTGGCGCAGACGCGCGGCTACTACACCGGCGGCACGGTGCACATCGTCATCAACAACCAGATCGGTTTCACGACCAGCGACCCGCGCGACTCGCGCTCGACGCTGTATTGCACCGACGTCGTGAAGATGATCGAGGCGCCGGTGCTGCACGTGAACGGCGACGATCCGGAAGCCGTCGTGCTGTGCACGCAGCTCGCGCTCGACTACCGCCAGGAGTTCAACAAGGACGTGGTGGTCGACATCGTCTGCTTCCGCAAGCTCGGCCACAACGAGCAGGACACGCCGGCGCTGACGCAGCCGCTGATGTACAAGAAGATCGGCCAGCATCCCGGCACGCGCCGCCTCTACGGCGACAAGCTCGTCGCTCAGGGCTTGCTGCCGGCCGATGGTCCGGACGCGATGGTGAAGGCCTTTCGCGCCGCGATGGACGCCGGCAAGCACACGGTCGACCCGGTGCTCACCAACTACAAGAGCAAGTACGCCGTCGACTGGTCGCCGTTCCTCGGCAAGAAGTGGACCGATGCGGCCGACACCGCGCTGCCGCTGGCGGAGATCAAGCGCCTCGCCGAGCGCATCACCACGCTGCCGGCCAACTTCAAGGCCCATCCGCTGGTCGAGAAGGTGATCGCCGACCGCGCGGCGATGGGTCGCGGCGAACTCAACGTCGACTGGGGCATGGGCGAGCACCTCGCGTTCGCCTCGCTGGTGGCGAGCGGCTACGCGGTTCGCCTGTCCGGCGAAGACTGCGGGCGCGGCACCTTCACCCACCGCCACTCGGTGCTGCACGACCAGAACCGCGAGAAGTGGGACGAAGGCACCTACACGCCGCTGCAGCATGTGGCGGACGGCCAGGCGCCGTTCGTCGTCATCGACTCGCTGCTCTCGGAAGAAGCGGTCCTCGGCTTCGAGTACGGCTACGCGAGCGCGGACCCGAACACGCTGGTGATCTGGGAAGCGCAGTTCGGCGACTTCGTCAACGGCGCACAGGTGGTGATCGACCAGTTCATCGCCTCGGGCGAAGTGAAATGGGGCCGCGCCAACGGCCTCGCGCTGATGCTGCCGCACGGCTACGAGGGCCAAGGCCCGGAGCACTCGTCGGCGCGACTCGAGCGCTTCATGCAGCTCGCCGCCGACAACAACATGCAGGTCGTGCAGCCCACGTCGGCGAGCCAGATCTTCCACCTGCTGCGCCGCCAGATGGTGCGCATGTTCCGCAAGCCTCTGGTGATCATGACGCCGAAGTCGCTGCTGCGGAACAAGGACGCGGCGTCGCCGCTGACCGAGTTCACCAAGGGCGAGTTCCGCACCGTGATCGGGCCCAACAATCCCGAGATCGATCCGGCCAAGGTCAAGCGCGTCATCGCCTGCTCGGGCAAGGTCGCCTACGACCTGATGAAGCGGCGCGACGAGAAGAAGGCCTTCGACGTGGTGATCCTGCGCGTCGAGCAGCTTTACCCGTTCCCGCACAAGGCCTTCGCCGCCGAGCTGAAGAAGTTTCCCAATGCGAACGAGATCGTGTGGTGCCAGGACGAGCCGCAGAACCAGGGTGCCTGGTTCTTCGTGCAGCACTACATCCACGAGAACATGGGTGAAGGGCAGAAGCTCGGCTACGCCGGGCGGCCTGCGTCGGCATCGCCGGCGGTGGGCTATGCGCACCTGCACCAGGAGCAGCAAAAGGCGCTGCTCGACCAGGCCTTCGGCAAGCTCAAGGGCTTCGTTCTCAACAAGTAATGTGACCCGCGGTCATGGCGGACGCTGCGCCCCGCTTTTGACCGCGCGCGTTCGACCGGCCTCGCCGCCGGTCTGCTTGCGCGGTGGGCATCGATCAACGAAAGAGTGAAATGGCAATCGTAGAAGTCAAGGTCCCGCAACTGTCCGAGTCGGTGGCCGAAGCCACCCTGTTGCAGTGGAAGAAGAAGCCCGGCGACGCCGTGGCGATGGACGAGATCCTGGTCGAGATCGAGACCGACAAGGTCGTGCTCGAAGTGCCGGCGCCGCAGGGCGGCGTGATGGCCGAGATCGTGAAGGGCGACGGCGAGAGCTGCGTCAGCGACGAGGTGATCGCGAAGATCGACACCGAAGGCACGGCGCAGGCCGCTGCCGCCGCGCCGGCGGCGGTGCCCGCTGCCGCGCCCGTGGCCGCCGTTGCCGCGGCTCCGGCAGGCGGCGCGATGAGCGGCGTGGCGATGCCCGCCGCCGCCAAGCTGATGGCCGACAACAAGCTCGCCGCCGGCTCGGTGGCCGGCACCGGCCGCGACGGCCGCGTGACCAAGGGTGACGTGCTGGGCGCCATCGAAGCCGGCGTGAAGCCGGCGCCGGCACGGGTCGCGCCGCCGACCGCTCCGGCGCTGGCCAAGCCGCTGCCGCCGGTGCCGGCACTGGCGGCGGTCAATCTCGGTGACCGCCCCGAACAGCGCGTGCCGATGAGCCGCCTGCGCGCGCGCGTGGCCGAGCGGCTGCTGCAATCGCAAGCAACCAACGCGATCCTGACGACCTTCAACGAAGTCAACATGGCGCCGGTGATGGAAATGCGCAAGCGTTTCCAGGAGAAGTTCGAGAAGGAGCACGGCGTCAAGATCGGCTTCATGAGCTTCTTCGTGAAGGCGGCGGTCGCCGCGCTGAAGAAGTACCCGGTGCTCAATGCCAGCGTCGACGGCAACGACATCGTCTACCACGGCTTCTTCGACATCGGCATCGCGGTCGGTTCGCCGCGCGGCCTGGTGGTGCCGATCCTGCGCAACGCCGACCAGATGAGCTTTGCCGACATCGAAAAGAAGATCGCCGAATACGGCACCAAGGCGCGCGACGGCAAGCTCTCGCTCGACGAGCTGACCGGCGGCACCTTCTCGATCTCCAACGGCGGCGTGTTCGGCTCGATGCTGTCCACGCCGATCATCAACCCGCCGCAGTCGGCGATCCTCGGCGTGCACGCCACCAAGGATCGCGCGGTGGTGGAGAACGGGCAGGTCGTCGTCCGCCCGATCAACTACCTGGCGATGAGCTACGACCACCGCATCATCGACGGCCGCGAAGCCGTGCTGGGCCTGGTGGCCATGAAGGAGGCGCTCGAAGATCCCGCTCGCCTGCTGTTCGACATCTGAGGAGCGGACCTGTGAGCAAATCATTCGACGTCATCGTCATCGGTGGCGGCCCGGGCGGCTATGTCGCCGCCATTCGCGCCGCCCAGCTGGGCTTCAACACCGCTTGCATCGACGAGTGGAAGAACGAGAAGGGCGCGCCGGCGCTCGGCGGCACCTGCACCAACATCGGCTGCATTCCGTCGAAGGCGCTGCTGCAGTCGAGCGAGCACTTCGAGCATGCCGGGCACCACTTCGCCGACCACGGCATCGGTCTGTCGGATCTGCGCATCGATGTCGCAAAGATGCTCGGCCGCAAGAACACCGTGGTCAAGCAGAACAACGACGGCATCCTGTACCTGTTCAAGAAGAACAAGGTCACGTTCTTCCACGGCCGCGGCTCGTTCGTGAAGGCGGGCCCTTCGACAGGCTCAGGACAGGCTCGCGGTTACGAGATCAAGGTGGCGGGCGCGGCCGAAGAGACCATCACCGGCAAGCACATCATCCTCGCCACCGGCTCGAACCCGCGCGCGCTGCCGGGCGCTGCGTTCGACGAAGAGAACATCCTCTCCAACGACGGCGCACTGCGCATTCCGTCGGTGCCGAAGACGCTGGGCCTTGTCGGTTCCGGCGTGATCGGACTGGAGATGGGTTCGGTGTGGCGCCGCTTGGGTTCGGAAGTGACGGTGCTTGAAGCGCTGCCGACCTTCCTCGGTGCGGTCGATGATCAGATCGCCAAGGAGGCGCAGAAGGCCTTCGTCAAGCAAGGCCTGAAGATCGAGCTCGGCGTGACGGTCGGCGAGGTCCGGTCGACCAAGAAGGGCCTGAGTGTGGCCTACACCACGGCCAAGGGAGAGGCGAAGACGCTGGAGGTCGACAAGCTGATCGTCTCGATCGGCCGGGTGCCGAACACGATCGGGCTGAACCCCGACGCGGTGGGCCTGAAGCTCGATGAGCGCGGCGCGATCGTCGTCGACGACGACTGCAAGACCAACCTGCCCAACGTGTGGGCGGTCGGCGATGTGGTGCGCGGCCCGATGCTCGCGCACAAGGCCGAGGAAGAGGCCGTCGCGGTCGCCGAGCGCATCGCCGGCCAGCACGGCCATGTGAACTTCAACACCGTCCCGTGGGTGATCTACACCTCGCCCGAGATCGCCTGGGTCGGCCAGACCGAGCAGCAGCTCAAGGCCGCCGGCCGCGCCTACAAGGCGGGCACCTTCCCGTTCATGGCCAACGGCCGCGCGCGCGCGCTCGGCGACACGACCGGCATGGTCAAGTTCCTCGCCGACGCGAAGACCGACGAGATCCTCGGCGTGCACATCGTCGGCCCCTACGCGTCGGAGCTGATTTCCGAAGCGGTGGTGGCGATGGAGTTCAAGGCCAGCGCCGAGGACATTGCGCGCATCTGCCATGCGCACCCGAGCCTGAGTGAAGCGACGAAGGAGGCGGCGCTGGCCGTCGACAAGCGCACGCTGAACTTCTGACGTGGCCGTTCGCGAGCTCTACGAACGCACGCTCGCCGAGCGCGGGTTCGAGCCGGATCCCGCGCAACTGGGCGCGATCGATGCGCTGGAGCGCTGCGAGAACGAATGGGCCGACTACAAGGCCCGGCGCAGCGGTGCGCTGAGCAAGTACCTCGGCCGCCACCCGCCGATTCCGCGCGGCGTCTACATGCATGGCGGGGTGGGGCGGGGGAAGAGCTTCCTGATGGACTGCTTCTTCAATGCGGTGCCGCTGACGCGCAAGACGCGCTTGCACTTTCACGAGTTCATGCGTGAAGTGCACCGTGAACTCGCCGAGCTCAAAGGCACGGTGAACCCGCTGCACGAGCTGGGTCAGCGCATCTCGCGCCGCCACCGCCTGATCTGCTTCGACGAGTTCCATGTCGCCGACGTCACCGACGCGATGATCCTGCACCGCCTGCTCGAATCGCTGTTCGAGCACCGCGTGAGCATCGTGACGACCTCGAACTTCCGTCCCGACGAACTCTATCCCCACGGCCTGCACCGCGAGCGCATCCTGCCGGCGATCGAGTTGCTGAAGGCCAGGCTCGAAGTCATCGGCGTCGACAACGGCATCGACTACCGACGCCGGACGATGGAGCACGTGAAGCTGTACCACACGCCGCTCGGCGCGCAAGCCGATGCCGAGATGGCCGACGCTTTTGCGCAGCTCGCCGAGGCGAAGGACGAGAGCCCGCTGCTGCACATCGAGCACCGCGAGCTGCATGCGCGGCGCCGCGCCGGCGGCGTCGTCTGGTTCGACTTCAAGGAACTCTGCGGCGGGCCGCGCTCTCAAAACGACTACCTCGAACTCGCCACCCAGTTCCATACCGTGCTGTTGTCGGGTGTACCCCAGATGACGCCGCGCCACGCGTCGGAGGCGCGACGCTTCACCTGGCTGGTCGATGTGATGTACGACCGCCGGATCAAGCTGATCATGTCGGCCGACGTGGAGCCGCAAGCGCTGTACGCCGAAGGGCCGCTCGCGCACGAGTTCCCGCGCACGGTGTCACGCCTCAGCGAAATGCAGTCGGCCGAGTTCCTGGCGCTGGCGCGACGCGACGTGGATACTTCGCTGACATGAAATCGAACGCTGCCGGGTGGTGGCTGTGCCTGGGCTGCATGGGCGGCGGCGCGGCGATGGCCGACGATGCCGCGTCGGAACGCGCGGAGCGCGACCGCATCAGGTTCGAGCGCGCGCAGGCCGAGACGGCATTCAACGCGCGCGAGACCGAATGCCGCCGCCGCTTCGTCGTCACGCCGTGCCTCGATGCGGCGCGCCGCGCGCGGCGCGAGGCGATGGAAGGGCTGCGACAGCAGGAGGCGGTGCTCGACGAGGCACAGCGCAAGCAGCGCGCTGCCCAGCGCATCGAGGACATCCGCAACAAGGTCAGCGGCGACGATGCCCGGCGCAGCGACGCGCAGGCGCGCTCCGCCCGCACCCAGCAGCGCCTGTCCGAGGCCCCGGCGCGGCCCGCGTCGTCGGCATCGGCGCCCGCGCCGGCGCACCCGCGGACGCCACCCGCGCCGAGCAGTGCGTCGAGCGCCGCCGAAGCTGAGCACCGAGCCAACTATGAGAAGCGCCAAGCCGCGGCGCAGGAACATCGCGAGGCGGTCGAGCGCCGCAACGCCGAGCGCGCGAAGACGGGAAAGCCGGCGAAACCGCTGCCGGCATCAGGCGCGGCATCGGCGCGCTGAGCGCCGGCACTTTCCTGTAGGGTGGGCTTCAGCCCACGAGCCCGTGGGCTGAAGCCCACCCTACGAACTTCACTTCGGCCGTTGTCAGCCGCCGAGCGGGTCGACCCGCACCAGCGCGAGCGACAGGTTGTCGCCGCCGCCTCGCGCGCGCTGGCGCGCCTTGCTGACCAGCATCTCGCTCGCCTCGCGCGGCGGCAGCGCGTTGACGATCGCGCCGAGTTCCTTGGGCGTGAAGTAGTGCCAGAGGCCGTCGCTGCAGGCCATCACGCAGTCCCCGATCTCGAGCCGGTCGACGTGGCCGACCGTCAGCGGCGGGTCCTGCGTGGTTCCGAGGCAGCCGGTCAGCAGGTTCGACTGCGGGTGCGTGTTGGCCTCCTCGTCGCTCAACTGGCCCTCGTCGACGAGCCGTTGCACGAACGAATGGTCGATCGTGCGGCTCTTCATCTCGGCGCCGCGGAAGTGATAGACGCGCGAGTCACCGGCGTGGATCACGTCGCACTCGCGCGACGGGCTGATGATGAACGCCGCCACCGTGCTGTGCGGCTCCTCTTCCGAGGTGATCGCCGTCAGCTTGATCATCAAGTGGGCTTCGAGCACCAGTTGCTTGAGCGCCTCGGCTGCGTCGTCGCGGCTCGGGGCGTAACGCTCGAACAGTTGCTGTGCGGTGAGGATCACCTGGTCGGCCGCCTTGCGCCCGCCGCTCTTGCCGCCCATGCCGTCGGCGAGCACCGCCAAAGCGCAGCCGGGAACGCGGCCGTGCGGAATGATCTGCACCTGGTCTTGCTGGTAGGCGCGGTCTCCGCGGTGAATCCCGGTCGCGGCCGACAAGCGGTAACCCTGCATCGTGGTGCTCATGGTCGAAAACTATAATCGCTTTGCACTCACCGCCGTCGCGTTCATTCGCGAATTGATGGACGACAACCTGCATTCGCTGTCTCGCCGGCTGATCGAGCTTCGCATCGAACATGGCGACCTCGACAGCCTGATCGACCAGGCGTCCCTCGACCGACCCGCCGACGAACTCGTCCTGCGGCGGCTGAAAAAGCGCCGCCTGTCGCTGCGCGACCAGATTTCACGGCTGGAAGCGGAGCTCGACCCGCCTGAACCGGCATGAGCAGCGCCTTAAAGGAGGCGGTGGCGCACGCGTTCGGCGCCGATGGTGCGCTGGCGCATGCCGACGATCGCTACATCGAGCGCGACGTGCAGCTGCGCATGGCGATGGCGGTGGCCGCGGCCATCGACGAGCGCCGTGCGCTGGTCGCCGAAGCCGGCACCGGCGTCGGTAAGACCTTCGCCTACCTGGTGCCGACCCTGCTGTCGGGAGCACGGGCCTTGATCAGCACCGCGACCAAGAGCCTGCAGGACCAGCTGTTTCTGCGCGACCTGCCGCGCCTGCGCGACGCGCTGCAACTGCCGGTCGGCGTGGCGCTGCTCAAGGGCCGCGCGAGCTACCTCTGCCTGCACCGCATGAAACAGGCGCGCCAGTCGGCGCAGCTGCCCGACCGCTGGGCCGTGCGCACCTTGGCCAAGGTCGAGCAGTGGTCGCAGGGCACGACCACCGGCGACCTCGCCGAGATGGAGGGCCTGGACGAGCGCAGCAGCGTGATCCCGCTGGTGACCTCGTCGCGCGAGAACTGCCTCGGCGCCGAGTGCCCCGAATACCGCCAGTGCCATGTGATGAAGGCGCGCCGCGATGCGATGGCGGCTGACCTGGTCGTCGTCAACCACCATCTGTTCTTCGCCGACATGGCGCTGCGCGACAGCGGTGTGGCCGAGCTGCTGCCGAGCGTCGAGATCGCGGTGTTCGACGAGGCGCATCAGCTGGCCGAGGCCGGGGTGCAGTTCCTCGGCACCACGCTGTCCAGCGGCCAGGTGCTCGACTTCGCGCGCGACATGCTCGGCATCGGGCTGCAGCACGCGCGCGGCCTCGCGCCGTGGCAGGACCTCGCGGCGGGTTGCGATCGCGCGGCGCGCGAGCTGCGACTCGCCTGTGCCGGGCCGATGCGCGACGTGCGTGGCACGCTCAAGCTGCGCTGGGACGATCGCTCGGAGCGCAGCGAGTTCGTCGCCGCCTTGCCTGCGCTCGCCCAGGCCTGCACGCAGGCGCGCGAGGCGCTCGACACCGTCAGCGAGATCGCGCCCGACTTCGTGAAGCTCGCCGAGCGCGCCGCGCAACTCGCAACGCTGGCGCGACGCTTCGGCGGCGAGGCCGACGCCGGCAACGTGCGCTGGATCGACCTGTCGCCGCACCAGTGTCGGCTGGTCGAGTCGCCACTGGACATTCGCGAAGCGCTGCGCGAGCAGATGGCGGCAGCGCCGAAGGCATGGATCTTCACCTCGGCGACGCTCGGTGACGACGAACGGCTGTCGTGGTTCACCGAGTCGGCCGGGCTCGACGACGCAACCACGCTGCGTGTGGGCAGCCCGTTCGACTACGCGGCGCATGCGCGGCTGTATGTGCCGAAGGCGTTCCCCAAGCCGAACGAGCCGGGTCACGCGCCGGCGGTGGCGCAGCTGGCGGCGAGCTGTGCCCGACGCTTGAGCGGGCGCAGCTTCGTCCTCACCACCACCTTGCGCGCGCTGCAGGCGGTCGGGGAACAATTGCGCGCCGATTTCGAGTCGCAGGGCGACGACATCCAGGTGCTGCTGCAGGGACAGGCGCCGAAGCGGCAATTGATGCAGCAGTTCCTCGCCCAGCCGCGCTCGGTGCTGGTGGGATCGCAAAGCTTCTGGGAGGGCATCGACGTGCCCGGCGACGCCTTGCAATGCGTGTTGATCGACAAGCTGCCGTTCCCGCCGCCGAACGATCCGCTGGTCGAAGCGCGCGTCAAGCGCCTGGAGCGTTTGGGACGCAACCCGTTTGCCGATTACTTCGTCGCCGAGGCAGCGGTGTCGCTGAAGCAGG
Organism: Piscinibacter sp.; assembly: GCA_036507085.1. Classification (GTDB taxonomy): domain Bacteria; phylum Pseudomonadota; class Gammaproteobacteria; order Burkholderiales; family Burkholderiaceae_C; genus Albitalea. Next base: position 9,264 of record DASXQQ010000260.1, read on the forward strand.
GCGCGGGCCGGCTGATCCGCAGCGAGACCGATCGGGGTCTGCTGGTGATCTGCGATCCGCGCATGGCCGGGATGAACTACGGGCGGCGTCTGCGCGCGGCCCTGCCACCGATGACGCAGCTGGCCAGCGAGAGCGAAGCGCTCGAGTGGCTGGCCACCCTGGCCGACAGCCACTGCGCCTGAGCCTGTCGAAGGACTGACGCGGCACCCGCGATGCGCGGGTGCCGTTGTCAGGGGCCTGTGCGGCTACGCAGCTGCGCGCGCGCCGGGACGCACGGTCGTTTCATCCGTGTCGCGTTCCATCCCGGACCACGCGGAGGATTGATTGGCCGCGCCCTGGGCGGCCCGCGACCCGGGACGCACGGTCGTTTCATCCGTATCACGTTCCATCCCGGACCAGGCCGCAACCGTCTCGACGCCGCCGTGCGCCGCACCCGTGGGCATGGCTTCGCCGAACTCACGGGCGTAGAGCTGGCGCATCGTTTCGCTGGCGATGTCGTGGGCCCGGGCGTCGTCTTCGCCGCGCAGTCCGCTGTACGGGAAGTGGTGCATGAAGCGTCCGAACGTGGCCTCGCAGTCTTCGGCGTACTTTCTCGTGTCGAGGATGTGCATGTGCCAGAAGCGGTCGATGTCCCGGTTCGGCGCGATGGCGAGCTTGGCGTACTTCGCCACCAGGATGAGGTAGCGCTTGTAGGCGGTCTCCACCTGGTCGGCGTACTCTGCGGACCAGCCGTAGCCGTCCTCCTTGCGAGCGGCCTTGAACTTGATCGGACCGAGGTCGAGTGCCTCGATGGCGGCGATCGTCTGGTCCAGTGTCTTCGTGGGGGTCGATAGGTTCATCATTGCTCCGGGTGGTGAAGAGCCCGAACCGTTCGGGCGGACGCGCAGCCGCTAGGCCGCAATCATCGGCGCGCTCAGGTCGTTCAAATGCCGCGTCATGAACTCGAACACCGGCTCTGCCGCCATCGGCTTGCAGAGGAAGTAGCCCTGGATCTGGTCGCAATCGTGGGAGCACAGGTAGGCGAGCTGCTCGGCCGTCTCGACGCCTTCGGCCACCACCTTCATGCCCATCCCATGGGCCAGCCCGATGATCCCGTTGATCAGTGCCGCGGCGGAGTCGTTGTGCGTCACATCGTTGACGAACGAGCGGTCGATCTTCACGGTGGAAAGCGGGAAGCGCTTCAGGTACGACAGCGACGAGTAGCCGGTGCCGAAGTCGTCGATCGCCAGCCGCACCCCCATGTCGCGCACCTCATGCAGCAGCGCCGCGGCATGGGTGGGGTCTTGCATCATTGCGCTCTCGGTGATCTCGAGCTCGAGCAGCGCGGGATCGATGCCGCTCGTGGCCAGGACGGCTGCGATGTCCGCGATCAGCGTGGCACTGTTGAGTTGGCGTGGCGACAGGTTGACGCTCATCTGCACGGGGGGCAGCCCGCGTTGCTGCCACTGGCGCGCGTCGGCGCACGCCACTTCGAGCGCCCATTTGCCCATCGCCTCGATCAGGCCGGCCTCTTCGGCGATCGGTATGAACTGGGCCGGCGACACCATGCCGAGCACCGGGTGGCGCCAGCGCATCAGCGCCTCGACGCCGGTGATGCACTGCGTGCGCAGGTCCATTTTCGGCTGGTAGTGCAGCGTCAGTTCGCCGCGTTCCAGCGCCCGGCGCAAGCCGCTTTCCAGCATGAACCGCTCGGCGCCCTGGGTGTTCATCTGCGCCGCGTAGAACTGGTAGGTGCTGCGGCCCGCGTCCTTGGCGCGGTACATCGCCGTGTCGGCGTTCTTCAGCAGCGTTTCGCCGTCGCTGCCGTCTTCCGGGTAGAGGCTGATGCCGACGCTGGCGGTGACGTGCAGCTCGTGCCCGTCGATCGCGAAGGGTTCGGCACAACAGGCGAGCACCTTGTTGACCACGACGACGGCGTCGCTCGGCTCGGAAAGATCTTCGAGGATCAGCACGAACTCGTCGCCGCCGAAGCGCGTCACGCCGTCGCCTTCGCGCAAGACGCCGGTCAGTCGTGTCGCACAGGCGCGGATCATCGCGTCGCCGACGCCGTGGCCGAGCGTGTCGTTGATGTGCTTGAAGCGGTCGAGGTCCACGAACAGCACGGCCAGCCGCTTTTGATGGCGATCGCTGCGCTTGATCGCCTGGCTCAGGCGCTTGTGCAACATGGCACGGTTCGACAAGCCCGTCAGCGAGTCATGCGTGGCCACGTAGCGCAGCGTCTGTTCGGCCTGCTTGCGTTGCTGGTACTGGCCGATCTGCATCGCCACCGCCCGCAAGGACTCGAGCATGTCCACGTCGGCTGCGCGCCGCTGGCGGCCGAAGAACTCGAGCGCGGCCGAGCTGCCGCCGGCGGCCATCGGCACGACCACACCGGCCGCGAGGCCGGCCTGGGCGGCCAGCGCGTCCCGGGTGAAGCCGGCTTGCGACGATGAGGTGTCGATCCAAACTGCATCCGCGGCGCTCCACGCACGGCCCAAGGACCCTTCGGTCGGGCGGTAGCTCAGCGAACGGCTGACACGCACGAATTCGGCGAGCGCCGGGACCTCGGTGATGTGGCGTGCCGGACCGCAGTGGGCCAGCCCGTCGCCTTCGACGATCCAGCACGCGCCGCAGTCCCATTCGAGCGCGCTGCAAATGGCCTCCAGCGCGCGCGACACCACTGCGTCCATGTCGTCGTCGCTCACCAGCAGGCGGGCGATGTGGTGCTCCAGTTGCAGCCGCAGGGCGCCCTTCTTGCGCGGGGTGTCGTCGCGCACGGTTCCGCGTAACGCGCTCTTTCCGTCCTCCTCCGTCAGCTGGACGATCGCGTGCACCCAGCGCTCGGTGCCGTCGGGCAGGCAGACGCGGTGCTCGAACTCGCGGCGCTCGCGCGAGCGCGCCGCCGTCGCGATCTCGCGCTCGACGGCCGCGCGGTCGGCCGCAGGAACCCGCAGCAGCAAGGCGGCGAGGTTTGCGCCTTCAGCGCTCGCGTCCAGGCCCAGGATGCGCAAAGCTTCGCCCGAGCAATGCAGTTCGCCGGTCGCGGCGTCGAGGATCCAACTGCCCAGGCTCGCCAGATGCTGCGCTTCTTCGAGCCGGTGCTCGCTGGTGCGCAGATCCGCGGTCATCGAACTGGCGATGCGGATCGCCCGTGCCCTCGAGGTCGTCAACGAATAGACGATGCCGGCCAGCAGCGCGCTGATCGCCACGCCGCCGAACAGGATTAGCCAAGGAACGAGCCGGTCGAGTTGCCCGGAGACGCGGTCGGCGTCAGCGGAGACCTTCATCACCCAGGCGCGGCCGCCGAGGTCGAAGGCGAGCACGCGTTCCACGCTCGGGCGTTCGGTGCGTTCGGTGCGCTCGGTGGCGGTCTCGCCGGGTCCGGCGCGGCCCGCTACGGTATCGAACAGCAGGCTGTCGGGGCCGACAGCGATCGGCGGTGGCTTGGCCGCCGCGTCTGCGGTCGTCGCGCCGGCCGGTCCACCGTCGAACAGGCGCAGACGCAAGCGGCCGGCCGGGTTGTCCTTGAGGATGTTTTGCATCATGCCGGCGACGCTAAACCCGGCGCCCACCGAGCCGATGTAGGCGGCGCGCCGTTCCTCCGTGCTGCTTTGCGGCATGCCGGCGCGATAGACGGGCAGCCGCATGGCGAGCCCGATGTCGGACTGCTTGCCCATGATCCGGATCATTTTTCCCGACGCGGCCATTGCGCCGGTGTCGCGTGCCCTCTGCAGCGCCGTCAGAATCGCGGGCACCGCACCCAAGTCCTTGCCGAACACGCGCTCGTTGCCCGCCATCGGCTCCATGTAGGTCAGCGGGTAGTAGTCGGCCCGCTCGCCGGGTGGGGTGATGGCGAAGTTCGGGTAACCGGCGCGGTCGAGGCTCACGTCGCGCCGCACGCCTTCCTCGAAAGCGCGACGCTCGGAGGCCGGCACATAGGGCACGAAGTTCAGCACCTGAAAGCCGGGAAAGTTGGTTTTCAGGTTCAGGCCGGTGACGTATCGGTGGAACTGGCTGCGCGTCACCGTGTCGGAGGTGTGGAACAGCGCACGCAAGCCGATCAGCACTTCGGTGTAGGCGTCGAACTGGGCTTCGACGTCGCGCGCGACGCCGGTCGCGTCGGCGTCGAAGCGCACCTGCGCGCTGCGCTCGATTTCCACTCGGGCGGCATGGCTGAGCACCGCCGACAATGCGACGCCGGCCAGCAACACCGCGAGCGGCAGTCGGGTTCGGGTCCAGAGGGGTTGCAGCCTCGCGGACAGCCGGCCCGTCCATCGTGCACTCGTTTCACGCAGCGTGGCGGCGATGCCCGCTGCGGCGTCGGCCACCTGCCGCTTCGCTCGATCGGAGCCGAGCGGAGAGCGTTGGACATCGAAGGCGGGTGAGTGCTGCATGAATTCCCTGGCCTTCTTGTCACAGGACAAGGAGCCCGGGTCAGGCCAACCCAGCGATCGACGATGGATAACAAGCCAAGCGCCGATCGGGCTCCTGACCCGTCTACGGCGCTCGCGGCCGGCGCATGCGCGTGCGCTGTGCCAACTCCGCCACGCTTCGGGCGGAATTCATGCGCTGCAACGCAGCAAGTCGAACGCCGTGTGGGGAGGGTGCGCCGGCAGCAAGCGTTACCGGCGCGCGGGACGAGCCGCTACCAGAACTGCCACCAGGACCTGGGCTTCGCGCTGACGCCCTGAGCGCCGAGGAAGGGGCTGTTCGGATAGTTCTTGCGCAGCACGCGGTCGGCGTCGTCGCGCAGATCGGCCAGACCCAGGCGGTCGTAGCTTCGCACCATGAGGAACAAGGCCTCTTCGGTCGACGGCGACTGCTGGAACTCCTGCACCGTCTGCTGCGCGCGATTGGCCGCAGCGACATAGGCGCCGCGGCGGAAGTAGTAGCGTGCCACGTGCACTTCGTAGGCCGCGAGCGAGTTGACGATGTAGTTCATGCGAACCTGCGCGTCCTCGGCGTAGCGCGACTGCGGGTACTGGTCGACGAGTTGCTTGAACGACTGGTACGAATCGCGCGACGCCTGCTGGTCGCGCTCGGCCAGGTCTTGCCGAGACAGGTTGCCGAGGATGCCGAGGTTGTCGTTGAAGTTGACCAGGCCCTGCAGGTACAGCGCGTAGTCGATCGCCGGGCTGGTCGGGTGCAGCTTGATGAAGCGTTCGAGTACCGACAGCGCCTGCGCCTTCTCGCCGCTCTTGTACAGCACGTAGGCGCGCTCGACCTGGGCTTGCTGCGCGAGCAGGGTGCCGGCCGCGCGTCCCTCGAGCCGCTCGAACAGCTTGCCGGCGCGCTCGTAGCCGCCATTGGCGGTCTCTTCCTTCGCCTCTGCATACAATTTGTCGGCCGACCACGCACTCGTCTCGTCTTTCCCGGTCGTGCCACAACCGGTGGCCAACCACGCGGCCAGCAACGCCGACAACACCAGGCCCACAGGCCGAACCACCGAATGCTTGAACTTCATGCGCTGATGGCCCGCTTCGAGGCGTGCCGTCCTGTCGAAAATGAGCCCGGATTATAGGGTTCGCCCCCCGGCCGATCCGCTGGTCGACGCATCGGCGGACGGCGACGGCGAATCGGCCGACACGCCGTGGAGCGACGAGCCCGAGAAGCGCGAAGCCATCGTCGCCGAAGCGCTGCACGGCGCCCGCCTCGACAAGGCGCTGGTGGCGATGGCCGGCGAGTTCTCGCGCAGCCACTTGCAGACGCTGATCGAGCGCGGCCACGTGTGGGTCGACGCTCGCGCCGTCGCAACCGCATCGCGCAAGGTCCTCGCCGGCCAGCGCATCGTCGTCGAGCTGATGCCCACGCCGGAGAGCCAGGCGTTCCGGCCCGAGGCGCTGCCGCTGGACATTGTGTTCGAAGACGCGCACCTGCTGGTGTTGAACAAGCCGGCGGGGCGGGTGGTTCACCCCGCGGCCGGCAACTGGTCGGGCACGCTGCTCAATGGCTTGCTGGCACACCACGCGGGCGCCGCGGCGCTGCCGCGCGCGGGCATCGTGCACCGTCTCGACAAGGACACCTCGGGCCTGATGGTCGTCGGCAAGACGCTGCAGGCGGTGACGGCGCTGGTGCGCGCGATCGCCGCGCGCGAGGTGCACCGCGAGTACCTCGCCATCGCGCACGGCGTGCTGGCCCAACGCACGCTGCGCATCGACGCGCCGATCGGCCGCGACCCGCAGTCGCGCATCCGCATGGCGGTGCTCGGCTCGGGCAAGCCCGCGGTCACCGACGTCGAACGGGTGGCCGCGTCGGCCGAGTTCAGCGCGCTTCGATGCACCCTGCACAGCGGGCGCACCCACCAGATCCGGGTGCACCTCGCGTGGCGCGGCCATCCGCTGGTGGCCGACGCGGTCTATGGCGGCGGCGCGGCGCTCGGCATGCAGCGCCAGGCCTTGCATGCGACGAAGCTCGCGTTCGCGCACCCGATCGGGGGCGAGGCGTTGTCTTTCCACGTCGAAGCCCCGGAAGATTTCGCCGCCGCGTGGGTGCGGGTTGTCCAGGCGTAGCGGGTTTGGCCGGCTTCGCTACAATGCGAGCATCCTTCGCGACATGCGCGCGCTTCCCGCGGGTTGTCGGCGCCAGACGTGAAGTGAGCCGCGCCTGCGGGCGCGACGACAGGGTTCCGCGCGCGAGGTGCGCCGAACCGTTGGACCACCTGCCCAGCCGCCGAGCGACGTGCCCTCCCGAATGAGGCGTGGCCGCGCCAAGGCTGATTGCGATAACCCTCTGACCCAGTCAGCCGGAGACCCCGGCCGAGGATGTGAACGAAGTCCATGAACACACAGGATGCGAAGCGCGTCCTTGAGACGGCGCTCATCTGCGCACAGCAGCCGATGCCCTTGCGCGACATGCGGTCGCTGTTTGCCGACGAGATCGGCCCCGACACCTTGCGCGCGCTGCTCGACGAACTGGTGCGCGACTGGGAAGGGCGCGGCGTCGAACTGGTTCCCTTGTCGACCGGCTGGCGCTTTCAGAGCCGGCCCGAGATGCGCGAATACCTGGACCGGCTCCACCCCGAGAAGCCGCCGAAATACTCGCGTGCGGTGATGGAGACGCTGGCCATCATTGCCTATCGACAACCGGTGACGCGCGGCGACATCGAAGACATCCGCGGCGTCACGGTGGCGAGCCAGATCATCAAGCAGCTCGAAGACCGCGGCTGGGTCGAGGCGATCGGCTACCGCGAGGCGCCGGGTCGGCCCGCGCTGCTGGCGACGACCCGTCAGTTCCTCGACGACCTGGGGCTGGCGAGCCTGGAGCAGTTGCCGCTGCTCGATGGCTCCGCCCACGGCGCGGCGATGCTGGCCGTTGCACTGCCCGATCAGCCGTCGCTGATCGATCCGCAAGCCGCGCTCGTGCTCGAAGAGCCGGCGCCCGGTGAAGCACAAGCCGAGGTCGCGAGCGATGCCGTCGCGCCCGACGACTACGACGACGCAATCCTGCCCCTGACACCCGAGCCTGCGGCCAACGCCGCCCCGATGGAACCCCAAGCATGAACGCCAACGAAGACAACGCGCCGCGGCCCGACGCTGAAGTTCCGGCCGCTGCACCCGACGCAGCCGAAGGCGACGCGACGTCGCCCAAGCCGGTGCGCCGCAAGCGCGCGGTGAAGGCGCCGGCCGAAGCGGCCGAGGCGACATCGGGGACCGCGCAGGCCCCGGCCGTCGAGGCGCCTGCGGAGGCCGTCAAGCCGGTGCGACGTCGGCGCGCGAGCGTCGCGGTGCAAGCCGAGACGCCTGCCGTCGCAGCCGCGGAAGTCGCGCCTGAACCCGCGCCCGTGGTGCCCGTCATCGAGCCCGCGCCGGTCGCGGCGGTGAGCGCGAGCGGCGACGCATCGGGCGCAGCCGGCGAGACAGCCGACGCCCCCGAGACAGCGGGCACCGCCGGGGCGCCCGAAGGCGAGCCGACCGACGACACGCGCGGTGAGCGCGGCCGCCGGCGCGGTCGCAGGGAGCGGCGCCGCGGCGGTCGCGGCGAAGGCGCCGCGGCACCGGAGGGCGCAAGCGCGAGCCAGGCCGACAGCGATGCCGAAGACGCCACGGCGGATGAACCCGTCGAGGTCACCCCCGAGTTGCCGCCGACCGATCCGGCCGAGGTGTTCGCACAGGTCATGTCCGGCGAGTTCGATGTCGAAGGCGAACCCGGCGCCGAACCCGTTCCCCCGCCCAAGCGCGTGCTGCGCCCCGACCCTGACGCGCCCAAGCTGCACAAGGTGCTGGCCCAGGCCGGCATCGGGTCGCGCCGCGACATGGAAGAGCTCATTCTCGAAGGCAAGATCACGGTCAACGGGCAGCCGGCGCACGTCGGCCAGCGCATCTCCTTCGGCGACCACATCAAGGTCGACGGCAAGCCGGTCAAGGTGCGTATCGTGCCGCCGCCGCCGCGCATCATTGCGTACCACAAGCCGGTCGGCGAGGTCGTCACCAACGACGACCCGCAGCACCGCCCGACGGTGTTTCGCCGCCTGCCGCGGCTGCCGCAAGGCAAGTGGCAATCGGTCGGCCGGCTCGACCTGAACACCGAGGGCCTGCTGCTGTTCACCAACTCGGGTGAACTCGCGAACCAGTTGATGCACCCGCGCTTTGGCGTCGAGCGCGAGTACGCGGTGCGCGTGCTCGGTACGCTCGACGAGGAGTCGAAAGCCGAGTTGCTCGAAGGCGTGCTGATCGACGGGCAGAGCGCGAGTTTCCGCTCGATCGAGGACGGGGGCGGCGAAGGTGCGAATCACTGGTACCGCGTCGTCATCACCGAGGGCCGCAACCGCGAGGTGCGTCGGCTGTTCGATGAGGTGGGGCTCACCGTCAGCCGCCTGATCCGCATTCGCTACGGCACGGTGGTGTTGCCGCGCGGCCTCAAGCGCGGCGTCTGGGTCGATCTGGGCGACGAGGACGTGCGCGCGATCCGGCGCCTCGCGTCCGGCGCTGAAGGCGGTGCGCGCGACGACCGTGGGGGCCGCGGCAACCAGGGCGGGCGCGGCAAGCAGCGCAACGAGCGCCGCAACAACGACCGCAACGACCGTGGTGGGCGCAACGGCCAGCGCGGTCGCCCCGGCGAGCCGGTGCAGCGTGCCGACCTGCCGCAGGAGCGCGACCCGCGCGACGAACGCGACTTCGATGCCGACGACGACATCGACCACTCGAAGATCCCCAATCCACTGGAGCAGACCTTCGACAAGCGCTTCGTGCAGAACCCGCGCAGCCCTGCCGGCGGTCGCGGCTTCGGCCGCGGGGGCGGCGGTTTCGGCGCGGGCGGCAGCGGCCAACCACCGGCCGGGCCGAAGAAGGGCGGCGGGCCGCGCGAGCCCGATCCCTTGCAGACCTCGGTCGGCTACATCGGCGCCGACGCGTTCCATCGCAAGGGCGGACGCGGCGGCGGTCGCGGTGGCAGCCGGGGCGGCGGTGGGTTCGGTGGCGGCGGCGGCGGTGGTGGCGGCGGCGGCGGCGGTGGGGGCGGTGGAGGCGGCCGGCGCGGTCGTTGAGGCCCGCTGACACCGGCCGGTCAAGCTTCAAGCGATACAATCCAAGGCTTTGCCAAGACCTTGATTCAGGAGAGAAAACTATGGCGCTCGAACGAACGCTTTCGATCATCAAGCCCGACGCGGTGGCGAAGAACGTCATCGGTCAGATCTACGCCCGTTTCGAAGGCGCGGGGCTGAAGATCGTTGCCGCCAAGATGGCGCATCTGTCACGCAGCGAAGCCGAGGCCTTCTACGCGGTGCACAAGGACAGGCCCTTCTTCAAGGCCCTGGTCGAGTTCGTGACTTCCGGCCCGGTGATGATCCAGGTGCTCGAAGGCGACAACGCGATCCTGAAGAACCGCGACCTGATGGGGGCCACCGACCCGAAGAAGGCCGAGCGCGGCACGATTCGCGCCGACTTCGCCGACAGCATCGACGCCAACGCGGTGCACGGCTCCGATGCGCCGGAAACGGCGGCGGTCGAAGTCGCGTTCTTCTTCCCGGCAATGAATGTCTACAGCCGCTGAAATGCGCTTGATGGCCTCGTGAAAGAGGCTTCGATATGAGCGTCGTCAACCTGCTGGAATTCGATCTGGATGGGCTGACGGCGTTTTGCGAACAGCTCGGGGAGAAGCGTTTCCGCGCCACCCAGTTGTTCCGCTGGATTCACCACAAGGGCGCGACCGACTTCGCGCAGATGTCCGACCTGGCGAAGTCGCTGCGCGAGAAGCTCGCCGGCGTCGCCGAGATCAAGCCGCTCCCGCTCGCGAGCGAACAGGCCTCCGCCGACGGCACGATCAAGTGGCTGTTCGATGTCGGGGCCGGCGATGCCGTCGAGACCGTTTTCATCCCCGAAGACGAGCGCGGCACGCTGTGCATCTCGTCGCAGGCCGGCTGCGCCGTCGGTTGCCGCTTCTGCTCGACCGGCCACCAGGGTTTTTCGCGCAACCTGAGCACGGGCGAAATCGTGGCCCAGCTCTGGTTCGCCGAGCATCACCTTCGCAAGCGCCTCTCGCTGCGCGAGGGCGAGCGCGCGATCGACAACGTGGTGATGATGGGCATGGGCGAGCCACTGCAGAACTACAGCGCGCTGGTCCCCGCATTGCGCACGATGCTCGACGACCACGGCTACGGCCTGTCGCGCCGTCGCGTCACGGTGAGCACCTCGGGCGTGGTCCCGATGATCGATCGGCTGCGCGACGACTGCCCGGTTGCGCTGGCGGTCTCGCTGCATGCGCCGAACGATGCGCTGCGCGACCCGCTCGTGCCGCTGAACAAGAAGTACCCGATCGACGAGCTGCTGGACGCCTGCAATCGTTATCTCGACGCCGCGCCGCGCGACTTCATCACCTTCGAGTACTGCATGCTCGACGGCGTAAACGACCAGCCCGAGCATGCGCGCGAGCTGGTCGCGCTGCTGAAGCACCGCGTCGCCTGCAAGCTGAACCTGATTCCGTTCAACCCGTTCCCCGCGTCGGGCCTGAAGCGCTCGCCGCGCGAGCGGGTCACCGCATTCGCGAAGATCCTTCAGGACGCCGGCATCGTCACGACGGTGCGCAAGACGCGCGGTGACGACATCGACGCCGCCTGCGGCCAGCTCGCCGGTGAGGTTCAGGACCGCACGAACGCCGCGACGCGCATGACGCGCGCGCCGATCCGCATCCACCCGCAGTGAACTTGACGACAACGACAGGAGGCATGGCTTGAGGCAACTTGC
>DASXQQ010000261.1:0-18693 GCA_036507085.1 Piscinibacter sp.
CAGACCTGGGACGGCAGCAAGTGGAACTTCAGCTCCGACTGGTACCAGGCGGACGAGCAGATCATCAAGCCGATGGTCAAGCAAGCTGCAGACAAGTACGCCAGCGAGAAGAAGCTGACGCGTCGCACGCCCGCGGACTGCCAGTCCGCAGCCTAAGAGGGAGGGTGGGGCTCCTTGGGAGCCCTCACTTCAGCGCCGGGTACGACGCTGAAGTGAGGATCAAGAAAGACGCTATGAGTGCAACATCGAACATTCTTCTCAACGTCAACGGCATCGAGGTCATCTACAACCACGTGATCCTGGTGCTCAAGGGCGTGTCGCTGCAGGTGCCCGAAGGCGGCATCGTGGCGCTGCTCGGCGGCAACGGCGCGGGCAAGACGACCACGCTGCGCGCGGTGAGCAACCTGCTCGCCGGCGAGCGCGGCGAGGTGACGAAGGGCAGCATCGAATTGCGCGGCGAGCGCATCGAGGCGCTGACCACGTCGGACATGGTCAACCGCGGCGTGATCCAGGTGATGGAAGGCCGTCACTGCTTCGGCCACCTGACGATCGAAGACAACCTGATGACCGGCGCCTACACCCGCAAGGACGGCAAGGCCGCGGTGGCGCAGACGCTGGAGAAGGTCTATGCCTACTTCCCGCGCCTGAAGACGCGCCGCAGCTCGCAGGCGGCCTACACCTCCGGCGGCGAGCAGCAGATGTGCGCGATCGGCCGCGCGCTGATGGCGAACCCGAAGATGGTGCTGCTGGATGAACCGTCGATGGGCCTCGCGCCGCAGATCGTCGAAGAGGTGTTCGAGATCGTCAAGGACCTGAACGCGAAGGAACGCGTGACCTTCCTGCTCGCCGAACAGAACACCAACATGGCGCTGCGCTACGCCGACTACGGCTACATCATGGAGAACGGGCGCATCGTGATGGACGGCGCGGCCAAGGCCTTGTCGGAAAACGAGGACGTCAAGGAGTTCTACCTCGGCGTGGGCGGCGGCGACCGCAAGAGTTTCAAGGACGTGAAGAGCTACAAGAGGCGCAAACGGTGGTTGTCATGAACGACTTGTTTTCACCCCCCGGCTTCATCCCCGGTGTCGCGCTGGTCCAGCTCAAGCGCAGCTTGCGCGACCTGCGGCCGCTCGCCGAGCGCGGCGACGGCTTCGAGCTGCACGGCCGGCGGGTGATCGAGCTGCGCAGCGATGCGAGTTTCATCACCGCGCGGCTGGCGCGGCGCGTCGCGATCTCGCCCGAATGGGACACCCTGGTGCTGAAGAACGCCGCCGATGTGCGCAAGTGCGTGGACGAGGTGAAGCAACGCCTGGCCCGCTGGACGGAGGAATGAGGCCCATGACGCCTGCTGCGACCCCTTACTACGACGCGCTCGAGACGCGCCCCGCCGAGTTGCGCGAGCAGCAGCTGATGGCGGCGCTGCCGCTGCAGATCGCGCACGCGCAGGCTCATGCCCCGGCCTTTGCCGACCTGCTGCGCGGCGTCGACGCGTCCACGATCACCAGCCGCGCTGCGCTGGCCAGGCTGCCGGTCACGCGCAAGCACGAGTTGCTGGAGCATCAGAAGGCGGCCCGCTCGCGCGACGTGTTCGGCGGCTATTCGGCCATCGGCTGGGGCGCTCGGCGTGGCGCACTGCGCGTGTTCGCGTCGCCGGGTCCGATCTATGAACCGGAAGGACAGGCCCGCGACTACTGGCGCGTCGCGCGAGCCCTCTACGCGGCCGGATTCCGCGCCGGCGACCTGGTGCACAACGCGTTCAGCTATCACTTCACCCCGGCCGGCGCGATGATGGAATCCGGCGCCCACGCCATCGGCTGCACCGTGTTCCCCGGCGGCATCGGGCAGACCGAGCAGCAGGTGCAGGCGATGGCCGAGCTCGGTGCCTCGGGCTACGTCGGCACGCCCAGCTTCCTCAAGCTGATCCTGGACAAGGCGGCGGCCATGGGCGTGACGCTGCCTGGGTTGACGAAGGCATTGGTCGGCGGCGAGGCGTTCCCGCCCAGCCTGCGCGACTGGCTGGCTGCGCGCGGCGTCGCCGGCTACCAGTCCTATGCCACCGCCGACCTCGGACTCATTGCCTACGAGACGGCGGCCCGTGAAGGGCTGGTTCTCGACGAACAGATCATCGTCGAGATCGTCCGCCCCGGTACCGGCGACCCGCTGCCCGAAGGCGAGGTCGGGGAGGTCGTCGTCACCACGCTGAACCCGGACTATCCGCTGATCCGCTTCGGCACCGGCGACCTGTCGGCGGTGCTGCCCGGCACCTGCCCGACAGGGCGCACCAACACCCGCATTCGCGGCTGGCTCGGACGCGCCGACCAGACCGCCAAGGTGCGCGGCATGTTCGTGCACCCGTCGCAGGTGGCCGACATCGCACGCCGCCACCCGGAAGTGCGGCGTGCGCGGCTGGTCGTCAGCGGCGAAATGGCCAACGACCAGATGACGCTGCAGGTGGAGGTGGCCCAATCGATCGAAGGCCTGACGGCGCGCATCGCCGACAGCATCCGCGACGTGACCAAGCTGCGCGGCGACGTGATCCTGAGCGAGCCGGGGACGCTGCCCAACGATGGCAAGGTGATCGAGGACGCGCGCAAGTACGAGTGACGCGGGCGCGGTTTACGTATAAACCGCTATCTCACGGGCAGTTCGCCTGCCCACAATCGAGGTTCCCTGATTGAGGCCGATCTGAAAGGACTCCCCGCCATGAAGCGTTTGCTGTTTGCCGCCATCGCCGCCATCGCCGCGCCCCTGGCGCTCGCCGACTACCCCGACAAGCCGGTCACCATCGTCGTGCCCTTCGCCGCCGGCGGGCCGACCGACAAGGTCGCGCGTGACCTGGCCGAAGCGCTGCGCAAGCCGCTGGGCGGCACGGTGATCGTCGAAAACGTCGGCGGTGCCGGCGGCACGCTCGGCGCCGCCAAAGTCGCGAAGGCCACGCCCGACGGCTACACGCTGCTGCTGTACCACATCGGCATGTCCACCTCGCCGGCGCTGTACCGCAAGCTGCCGTACAACACGCTCGAGGATTTCGAGTACCTGGGCATGATCAACGAGGTTCCGATGACGCTGATCGGCAAGCCCACCCTGCCGGCCAGCAACTGGGCCGAGCTGCACAAGTGGCTCGAAGCCAACAAGGGCAAGATCAACCTCGCCAACGCGGGCCTCGGCGCCGCGTCGCACTTGTGCGGCCTGCTGTTCCAGAACAGCCTGAAGATCGACATGCAGACGGTACCGTACAAGGGCACCGCGCCGGCGATGAACGACCTCCTCGGCGGCCAGGTCGACCTGATGTGCGACCAGACCACCAACACCAGCGGGCAAATCGAAGCCGGCAAGGTCAAGGCCTTCGCCGTCACCACCACCAAGCGCCTGACCACCCCGGCGCTGAAACACCTGCCCACGCTCGACGAATCCGGCCTGAAGGGGTTCAACGTGTCGATCTGGCACGGCCTGTACGCGCCGAAGGGGACGCCCAAGGCCGTCACCGACAAGATCAACACCGCCTTGCGCGCTGCGCTGAAGGACCCCGAATTCATCAAGCGCGAGGAGGCGCTGGGCGCGGTCGTCGTCACCGACGCGCGCCTGAGCGGCGCCGAGCACAAGAAGTTCGTCGAAGCCGAGATCAACAAGTGGGGACCGGTGATCAAGGCGGCGGGTCAGTACGCGGACTGAAGCGGGCTTACCCGCGCAACGTGATCGGGATCGTCACCGGCCCGTCGTTGACGAGTTGCACCTGCATGTCGGCGCCGAAGGTGCCGCTGGCCACACGCGGATGCAGCGAGCGGGCCGTCGAGATGACGCGCTCGTAGAGTCGCTGGCCGAGTTCGGGCCCGGCGGCGGCGGTGAAGCTCGGACGGTTGCCACCGGAGGTGTCGGCCGCAAGCGTGAACTGGCTGACGATCAGCAGGCCGCCTTGCACATCGACGACGCTGCGGTTCATCTTGCCCGCGTCGTCGGCGAAGATGCGCAGTTTCAGCAGCTTGGCGACGAGCTTGTCGGCGATCGCGTCGGAGTCGTCCGGCTCGGCGCAGACGAACACGAGCAAGCCGCGATCGATTGCGCCAACGGTCGTGCCGGCCACCTCGACCCGCGCCTGCGCGACGCGCTGGATCAGCGCGATCACAGCGGGTCTTCCGGGTCGTTGAAATGCGCCTCGACGTCGGTGGGCAGCAGCTGAATCGAGGCGCGCAAGCCCGGCACCTCGCTCATCAGCGCCTGCTCCACGTCGGCACGCAAGGCCGCCGCCCGGCCCAGTGTCCAGCTCGCCGGCATGTGCATGTGGACGTCGAGAAAGCGACGCTGGCCGGCGCGCCGCGTCACCAGGTGGTCGAAGCGGATCGTGTGGTGCGCGAACTGCGCCAGGGTGCGGTCGATCTGCTCGCGCACCTCGGCCTCGACCGCGGTGTCCATCAGCCCATCGACCGAGCGCCAGGCCAGGCGCGTGCCTTCGCGCAGGATGTTCAGCGCCACCCCGATCGCGAGCACCGGGTCGAGCCAGACCCAGCCGGTAAGCTTGACCAGGAACAGACCGACGACCACACCCACCGAAGTCCACACATCGGTGAACAGGTGGCGGGCATCGGCCTCGAGCACGATCGAGTGATGCTGGCGCGCGGCGACCATCATTCGCCAGGCCAGCAGGCCGTTGAGCGCCGAGCTGACGACCGCCAGCGCGAGGCCCCAGTCGAGTGCCTGCAGCGGCTGCGGCTCGAAGAAACGGCGGATCGCGGCCCAGATGATGGCGACCGCCGCGCCGGCGATCAGCAGCCCTTCGAAGCCACTGGAAAAGTACTCGGCCTTGGTGTGGCCGAATGGATGATCTTCGTCGGCCGGACGCTGGGCGATCGTCACCATCGCGATCGCGAACAGCGCCGACGCGAGGTTGACGAACGACTCCATCGCATCCGACAGCAGGCCGACCGAATTGGTGAGCCACCAGGCGAGCGTCTTCAGCACGATGGTGACCACCGCCACCGCGACCGACCACTTGAGCAAGGTCTGGATCGGCATCGGGCGCGCCGTTGCGGCGCCGCTGCGCTGCATCGTCAAGCGAGCGTCACGCGCGCGAATTTGCGCTTGCCGACCTGGACCACATAGGTTCCGGCGGCGAGCTTCAGCCCCTTGTCGCTGACCACTGCACCATCGACGCGCACGCCGTGGCCTTCGATCAGGCGCATCGCCTCGCTGGTCGATGGCGCGAGATTCGCCTGCTTCAGCAAGGCGCCGATCGCGAGCGGCGCGCCGCCGAGCGTGACCTGCGCGAGCTCGTCGGGCACGCCGCCCCTGGCGCGCTTGTCGAAGTCGGCCTCGGCCGCATCGGCAGCCGCCGCGCTGTGAAAGCGGGTGGTGATTTCCTTCGCCAGCAGCACCTTGGCTTCCTTCGGGTTGCGCCCTGAGGCGACCTCGAGCTTGAGGCGGGCGATTTCGGCTTCGCTGCGAAAGCTCAGCAGCGTGAAGTAGCGCCACATCAGCGTGTCGCTGATCGACAGCAGCTTGGCGAACATGTCGTTCGCCGGCTCGGCGATGCCGATGTAGTTGCCCTTGCTCTTGGACATCTTCTCGACCCCGTCCAGCCCCTCGAGCAACGGCATCGTGAGGATGCACTGCGGCTCCTGGCCGTACTCGGCCTGCAGCGCGCGGCCGACCAGCAGGTTGAACTTCTGGTCGGTGCCGCCGAGCTCCAGGTCGCTCTTCAATGCCACCGAGTCGTAGCCCTGCATCAGCGGGTAGAGGAACTCGTGCACCGAGATCGGCGTGCCGGCCTTGAAGCGCTCGCTGAAGTCGTTGCGCTCCATCATCCGGGCCACGGTGTACCGGGCGGCGAGCTGGATCATGCCGCGCGCGCCAAGCGGATCGCTCCATTCGGAGTTGTAGCGAATCTCGGTCTTCGCGGGGTCGAGCACCAGGCTCGCCTGGCGGTAGTAGGTCTGGGCGTTGGCCTCGATCTGTTCGCGCGTGAGCGGCGGCCGTGTCGTGTTGCGCCCCGACGGGTCACCGATCATCGAGGTGAAGTCGCCGATCAGGAAGATCACCGTGTGACCCAGGTCCTGCAGTTGGCGCATCTTGTTGAGCACCACCGTGTGGCCGATGTGGATGTCCGGTGCGGTCGGGTCCAGCCCCAGCTTGATACGAAGTGGCACGCCGGTTGCATTCGACCGTGCCAGCTTGGCCAGCCAGTCCCGTTCAGGTAACAGCTCGTCACAGCCGCGCTTCGAGATGGCCATCGCCTCGAGGACGCTGTCGGGGATCGGGGGGTTCGGTGGCTGGGTCATGGGAACGACAGCGGTTCTGGAAAGGGGCCTGAAATGGGGCTTTTACGGACTTTCCCGCGGCGACGGGTCGGTATACTGCGCGGCGGCTGTTGCCGGAGCGTTGGGTCCGGCGTGGGCACGATCCCGTCGGGACTTGATGAGCGTTGCGGATTCTAGTGGACGCCTCGGGTCGTGAAGAACAACCAAGCCTGTGCCTCCCCGGCGCGGGCCAGCTAGACGGGCGGTCACGCTCGAAATACAAATTGAGTTCGTTCGAAACTGTTGATCGCGCTTGGGCGCAAGTCTGGCAACGCACCGGACAATTCGTCACCCGCCACCCGCGCAGCCTGACCACGGCGGTGATGGTCGCGCTCGCGGGCTTCGGCGCCACCGCCTTCGGTATCGCGCCGATGGCACCCGACGCCTCCGACCTGCCGCGGCGCATCGTGACGGAAAGCGTCACGCCCACCGGCATCGAGACACAACTGGAAGCACTTGCCCAGCACGAACTCGAGTTGTACCGCAGCGACCTGACCCGCAGCACCGACACCGCCGACACGCTGTTGCAGCGCCTGAACGTCGACGACGCGAAGGCGGCGGCCTTCATCCGCACCGACCCCGTCGCGCGCAAGCTGCTCGCCGGTCGGGCCGGCAAGATGGTTCAGGTGCGCACCGACGCCACCGGCGAACTCGAGGAACTGGTCGCGCGCAGCGCGGCCGAGAGCACCGGCCAGTTCGCCACCCATTTCAGCCGCCTGCGCATCAGCCGCGAGAACGGCCAGTTCCACGCGAGCAGCGAAGTCGCCCCGCTCGTCGCACAGGTGCGCATGGGCAGCGGCACGATCCGCAATTCGCTGTTCGCCGCCACCGACGAGGCGCGCATCCCCGACCCGGTGGCCGGCCAGATCGCCGAGATCTTCGCCACCGACATCGACTTCCATCGCGAACTGCGCCGCGGCGACACCTTCAGCGTCGTCTACGAAGCGCTCACCGCCGACGGTGAGCCGATCACCTGGAACCAGTCGTCGGGGCGCGTGCTGGCGGCCGAATTCGCGAGCAACGGCAAGACCTACTCGGCGGTCTGGTTCAAGGACGCCGAGGGCAAGGGCGGCTATTTCGACCTCAACGGTCAGAGCAAGCGCCGCTCGTTTCTCGCCAGCCCGATGGAGTTCTCGCGCGTGACCTCGGGTTTCGCGATGCGCATGCACCCGATCCTGCAGACCTGGAAGCAGCACAACGGGGTCGACTATGGCGCCCCGAGCGGCACGCCGGTGCGCACCGTCGGCGATGGGGTCGTCGACTTCGCCGGCTGGCAGAACGGCTACGGCAACGTCATCCAGGTTCGGCACAGCAACGAGCGCTCGACCGTCTATGCGCATCTGAGCCGCATCGATGTGAAGAAGGGCCAGCGCGTCGAGCAAGGCATGCGCATCGGCGCGGTCGGCGCCACCGGCTGGGCCACCGGGCCGCACCTGCATTTCGAAGTGAAACTGCGCGGCCAGCAGCAGAACCCGTTGGCGATCGCCAAGTCGTCCGAGACGGTGACGATCGCCCCCGCGGCGAAGCTGCAGTTCGCCCAGCTCGCCCAAGGCGCGAAGGCGCAGCTCGAGGCGGCCGAGAGCATCGGCCGCAGCGGCGCCTCCGCCGAGTGAGCGCGTCCCGAACCGCTTGAACAAGGCCCGCGTCGCGGGCCTTCGACATTGAGCGGCGCGTGGCGGCGGCACAATCGACGCATGCCAACGCTTTATATCGGACTCATGTCCGGCACGTCGCTCGATGGTGTCGACGGGGTGCTGGTCGATTTTCCCCACGGCGACTCGCCGCCCTTGCAGCTGCGCGCGCATGCCCACGCGGCGTTCGCGCCCGCCTATGCGGGTGAGTTGCTGGCGCTCAACAGCTCCGGGCCCGACGAACTGCACCGCGCGGCGCTGTGCGCCAACGCGCTGGCATGCGTCTATGCACAGGTGGTCGCCGATCTGCTCGCGCGCGCGAAGCTGTCTCCATCGGAAATACGCGCCATCGGCGCCCACGGCCAGACCGTGCGCCACCGCCCGGGTGAGTTCGACGGTACCGGCTACACGGTGCAACTGAACAACCCGGCCTTGTTGGCCGAGTTGAGCGGCATCGACGTGGTCGCCGACTTCCGATCGCGCGACGTGGCCGCCGGCGGACAAGGCGCGCCGCTGGTGCCGGCCTTTCACCGCGCGGTCTTTGCTCGCCCCAGCGAGACCGTGGCGGTGCTGAACCTCGGCGGCATCGGCAACCTGACCGTCCTGGCGGCAGACGGTTCGACGCTCGGCTTCGACTGCGGTCCTGGCAACGCGCTGATGGATGCCTGGTGCCGGCATCACACCGGACAGGCGTTCGACGCTGGCGGGGCGTGGGCCGCGGGCGGCGGGGTCATCGATGCGCTGCTGCGCGCACTGCAAGCCGAGCCTTTCTTCGCCCAGGCACCGCCCAAGAGCACGGGGCGAGACCGGTTCAACTCAGGCTGGCTCGACGCGCGCATTCAAGCGGTGAGTGGCGCCGCGAATCCACTGCGACCGCAAGACGTCCAGGCCACGCTCACCGAGTTGACCGCCTGGGCCGCTGCGCAGGCTACGCTGCGCCATGCACCGGGCGCGGCCCGACTGCTGGTCTGCGGCGGGGGCGCGCTCAATACGCAGCTGATGCGCCGCTTGGCCGCGCGCTTGGGCGCCATCCGGGTCGAGTCCACGGACGCGGTCGGCATCCCGGTCGATCAGGTCGAAGCGGCCGCGTTCGCCTGGCTCGCTCGCGCCTTCGTCGAGCGGCGAGCGGGCAATCTGGTGGAAGTCACGGGCGCCGCAGGGCCGCGCGTTCTCGGCGCACTCTACCCGGCGGGCTGAGCAAGCAGCAAAAAGGCCGCCCGGAGGCGGCCTGTTGCGCGGGCGTCGATCCGCCGGCTCAGACCGAGAAGCTCGAACCGCACCCGCAAGTGGTCGTCGCGTTCGGGTTCTTGATCACGAACTGCGCGCCTTGCAGGTCGTCCTTGTAGTCGATCTCGGCGCCGGCCAGGTACTGCAGGCTCATCGCGTCGATCAGCAGGGTGACGCCGTTCTTCGTCATCTGCGTGTCGTCGTCGTTGATGACCTCGTCGAAGGTGAAACCGTACTGGAAGCCGGAGCAGCCGCCACCTTGCACGAACACGCGCAACTTCAGTTCGGGGTTGCCCTCTTCGTCGACCAGTTCCTTGACCTTGGACGCGGCACTGTCGGTGAAGACGAGGGGAACGGGAGGCTCATCGCCTTGCGGCGTGGGCTGGAGGTTTTCTGCAACGGCACTCATGGAAGCTCCTGGGGCTGACAGACCGTATTATCCGCCGTTCGCCGTTGCCAGTTTAAGGGCGGGTTTATCGTCCGCCTTGAGCGGGCGCAATTCACCATTGATGGTGGCGCCCTGGTGCATTTCAAGCACCTCGTAGCGCACGTCGCCGACGATGCACGCCCGCGGCTGCAGTTCGAGCAGTTCGTCGGAATGCACCGGCCCGGTGACCGACCCGTTGATGATCACGTGCGCCGCCTTGACCTTGCCAAGAACGCGGGCTTTTTCGCTGATTACGAGGATGCTGTGGGACTCGCCAAGGGCGACCACGTCGCCCTGCACCTCGCCGTCGATGCGCAGGCCCTCGGTGAAGCGCAGTTCACCGACGATGACGGTACCCTCGCCAATCAGCGTGCGGATCGGCGGCTGCTTCTTCTTGCTGCTGAACATGAGGTGTTGACTCCAACGGGGGCCGAACGTTGCGGCCGTCAGACTTTGGCGATCTGGGTGGCTCTCACCCCGCCGCTTGCGTCCATCACCCTGACTTGAACGGTTTTTACCACGGCCAGTGATGGGTGATCGATCATTCCTTCAACCCGCAAATACTGTTTCATTTGCAGCGGTCTCGCACTGCCCGCGGCCATCGTCCAGGGCTTGCCATCCAGCGTGCCGGCGAGCGTCACGTCGTAGCTGCCACGAAACTCCGGCAAGGTCTTGCCCGATTGCAGCACCAGCAGCTGGAAGCGAAGCTGCCCCGGCGCCTTGACTTCGGCTTGCAGGCCGCGAATGCTCACGCCCTGGGCTGCTCCAGCGGGCAGCAGGCGTTCGAAGAATCCGAGGTCGCGCTTGAGGGCGAGGTTCTCGGCTTCGATTTGCTTGAGTTGCTGCGCCAGCCGTTCCTGTGCCGCCTTCTCGGCCTTCAGCAGGCTTTCGGCGGTGTTGGCGATGGACAGCATTCGTTCTCGCTCGCCCTCGAGCTGGGTCAGTTCGACCCGCAGCTTGGCGAGCTCGGCCTTGGCGTCGCGGTCGAGTCCCGCGATGTCGCGGCCGAACTCGAACGCCCACATCGCGATCGCCGCGGAGAAGCCGAACACCAGCGCCACAAGGGCCCAGCGCAGTGGCCAGGGCAAGTGACTGCGAACGATCATGCGCGGGGCGCTGATCGACAGTCTTCGTCGCATCAGTTTCCAACGCATGACGGGTGTGTCCGAAGGTGAGCTGAAAAGCAAAGAGGCCGCATCGTATGCGGCCTCTTGCATGGATCGTGCGCGATAGCGTCAGCGCTTGCTGAACTGCTTGCGACGGCGCGCGCCGTGCAGGCCAACCTTCTTGCGCTCGACTTCACGCGCATCGCGCGTCACGAAGCCGGCGTGGCTCAGTGCGGGCTTGAGCGCCGCGTCGTAGTCGATCAGCGCACGGGTGATGCCATGGCGCACGGCGCCCGCCTGGCCCGATTCGCCGCCGCCGTGCACATTGACCTTCACATCGAAGGCGGCGTCGTTGGCGGTCAGCATCAGCGGCTGCTTGACGATCATGATCGACGTCTGGCGGCCGAAATACTGCTCGACCGGCTTGCCGTTCACGAGGATCTGGCCGGTGCCCTTTTTCATGAACACGCGCGCCACCGAAGACTTGCGGCGGCCGGTTCCGTAGTTCCAATTTCCGATCATCACCGCTCCTTAGATGTCCAGCACTTTGGGCTGCTGGGCGGTGTGCGGATGCGTGGCACCGGCATACACCTTCAGCTTCTTGACCATCGCGTAGCCCAGCGGGCCCTTGGGAAGCATGCCCTTGACCGCCTTTTCCAGCGCGCGGCCGGGATGCTTGGCCTGCATGTCCTTGAACTTGGTGCCGTAGATGCCACCGGGGAACCCGGAATGGCGGTAGTACACCTTGTCGTTGGCTTTGTTGCCGGTGACGCGGATCTTGTCGGCGTTGACGACGACGATGAAGTCCCCGGTGTCGACGTGAGGCGTGTAGATGGCTTTGTGTTTGCCGCGCAAGCGGAGGGCGACTTCACTGGCCACCCGTCCGAGAACCTTATCGGTCGCGTCAATCACAAACCATTCATGCGTCACTTCGGCGGGTTTGGCGCTGAAGGTTTTCATGGATGACCTGTTTGGTTTGCGAGCCCCGCTGTCGGTCGTGATGACCACTCCGCGGTCGGTGCCGCTTCTTTGGATGGCGGCCTCTTAGGCGGAACGCGCTTCACATCGTTTCACATCGTTGTTCGATGCGGCGCGCGGCTTTCCCTGGGGCTGTTTGCGGGAAAGTCGGCGATTCTAGCAGACTGCGCCGTGCCGTTGCGATCTGCGACCGAGCGGGGCCGAGGTCTGTGGAGTGCGACGCCTAGCGGGATCGCATAGACTGGGGTTAACCCTAGATTCCGGAGGTCCTCCATCATGGGTCTTTCACGCGGTACCCCATCGTCCAACACCAGCCTCGCCCTCAATTGGGCCTGGGTGCCGATTCGCGCCCTCGGTCCGCGCCATCGGGAACGCATCGCGGCGCATCTGATCTCGCTGGACGAGCACGATCGCTTCCTGCGATTCGGCTATGCGGCCACCGACGCACAGATCGCGAAATACGTCGACATGCTCGATTTCGACCGCGATGAGGTGTTCGGCGTCTTCAACCGGCGATTGGAGCTGATCGCAATGGCGCATTTGGCCAACGCGCCCGCGACGCAGCAGTCGGACCCGCGAACCATGGCTGAGTTCGGCGTGTCGGTGCTGTCCAAGGGTCGAGGCCGAGGCTATGGCACTCGGCTGTTCGAGCACGCGGTGCTGCACGCGCGCAATCGCGGCGCCGACACACTGTTCGTCCAGGCCCTGAGCGAAAACGCTGCGATGCTCAAGATCGCGCGCAACGCGGGTGCGACCGTCGAACGCGCCGGCTCAGAGTCGGAAGCCTGGCTCAAGCTGCCGCCGGAAACGATCGCCAGCCGAGTCGGAGAAATGATGGAAGAGCAAGCGGCCGAGATCGATTACCAGCTGAAAGTCCAGGCCCATCGTGTCAATGAATTCCTGGAAGCGCTCACTGAAGTGAAAACTCACATTAAAGGAACAGCTTCAATCGCCTCGGAATAGGGAAACCGTCACACAGCGGCGTGCGGATGCTGGATGTACACCCGATGTTGGGGATGCAGCGAAGCAGCCTTGCCCGTAACATCGCATACATTCTCAACAGAATTCTAAACAAGGGGCCATCAGCATCGATGGGCCGACTGTCTGGGATCGCGCCTTGACCATGCAAAACCTCCCTTGGATCGTTGTGCTGGCCGTGCTGGCTGTGTTGCTGCCCGCACTGACGTACTGGGCGTTCAAGCCGCGCAAGAAGCAACCCCCACCCCCTCTGCCGACCGAATGGGCGCTCACCGCCCGGCCGGTGTTCAGCACCGACGAGCGACGCGTCTATCGGCTGCTGCGCGAAGCACTGCCGCACCACATAGTGCTGTCGAAGCTGCCGCTGGTTCGGTTCTGCCAGCCCACGGATCCGAGTGAAGTGCGGTACTGGTACGAATTGCTGGGCGCGAGCCATGTCGCTTTCGCGATCTGCAGCGCCAATGGCCGCGTGCTGGCGGCGATCGACCTCGATACCGATCGCGGCAGTTCGCGCCGCCTGATGCGGATCAAGCAGTCGGTGTTGGCCGCCTGCCGGGTGCGCTATCTGCGCTGCCCGGCCGACCACTTGCCGACGGTCGCCGAACTGCAGCTGCTGGTCCCGCAGAACGGCGCCGTGCCGCGCGGGCCCCAGCCCGCACCGGCGCCCTCGCACACGCTGAACAGCGCGCGCAACTCGCTGTCCAGCGCCGTCGCCACGCGGCGCGCCGAGCGCACTGCGCTCTGGCAGGACTCGACCTTCTTCCAGGACTCGTTCTTCGCGCCCGACAGTCGCGGTGACGGCAACACCGAGTTCGGCGGACTGACATCCCATCTGGGTCATGGCCGCCATTCGGACAGTGCTCAGCGCGAAAGCCGATCGACCATCGACCCGGCGGGCGACGACATCGGCGGCGTCGTGGTCGACACGCCGCGCTACTCCACACCGACGCGGCACTGACGCAGCGCTTAGGATGGCCGCATGACGCCATCCGACCCGCCGCCTTCTTCGCAGGACACCCCGTACGCCGGTTTGCACCCGGACCTCGTGCTGGACGCGCTCGACAGCGTCGGCCTGCGCGGCGACGGGCGGCTGCTGCAACTCAACTCGTACGAAAACCGGGTGTTCCAGGTCTTCCTCGAGGACGGGGGAGCCGTCGTCGCCAAGTTCTACCGGCCGGGTCGCTGGAGCGACGAGCAGATCCTCGAAGAGCACGAATTCAGCGCCGAGCTGGCGGCCGAGGAGATCCCGGTCGTTGCGCCCTGCGTTCTGTCGCGGGTCGACAATGCACGCCATCCTGTGACGCTGCGCGGCGAACCACCGACCCTCGCGCTGGCGCGGACCGCCCATGGCAGCTTTCGCTTTGGCGTCGCCGAGCGCCGCGCCGGACGGGCGCCGCCGCTGGAGTCGGTCGCCGACCTCGAATGGATCGGCCGTTTCATTGGCCGCATGCACCGCGTCGGATCGCGGCGTGCGTTCACCACACGCAAGACCCTGAGCGTCGCCGATCTCGGTTGGGCGTCGCGTGACTGGATCTGCGAGCACCGGGTCGTTCCAGCGCACACCGCAACGCCCTGGAAGCAAGCCTGCGATGAGGCGCTGGAGCGGGTCCAGGCCGCGTTCGACCGCGCGGGCGCGCTGCGCGTGATCCGCCTGCACGGCGACTGCCATGCGGGCAATGTGCTGTGGACCGACGATGGACCGCATTTCGTCGACCTGGACGACGCGATGAACGGCCCCGCGATGCAGGATCTGTGGATGCTGCTCGGCGATCCGGGCGAGAACCGGGCCCAGTGGCGCGCGCTGTTGGCGGGCTACGAGGCCTTCATGGACTTCGACGAGCGCGAGCTGGCGCTCGTCGAGCCCCTTCGCACGCTGCGCATCGTGCACTACGGCGCGTGGCTGGCGCGGCGCTGGAACGATCCCGCATTCCCCGCCGCGTTCCCCTGGTTCAAGGACGCGCAGTACTGGGAACAGCAGACCCAGTTGCTGCGCGAACAGGCGCAGCGGATGCGCCCGGCGTAGTCAGCCCACGAGCAGCGCATTCACCCGCCGCACGTACGCCGCAGGGTCCTCGAGCTGACCGCCTTCGGCGAGCAAGGCCTGGTCGAACAGGATCTGCGCCAGATCGTCGAAGTGCTCGCTGTCGGCGAGACGCCGGACCAGCGCGTGCTCGGCGTTCACCTCGAGAATCGGTTGGGCCCTCGGTGCGCTCTGGCCGGCTTGCTTGAGCAGGCGCGCCAGGTGAGCGCTCATGTCGCCTTCGTCGACCACCAGGCAGGCCGGCGAGTCGACCAGGCGCGTGGTCACCCGAACGTCCTTGGCGCGATCCTTCAGCGACTGCTTCAAGCGCTCGAGCACCGGCTTG
Organism: Piscinibacter sp.; assembly: GCA_036507085.1. Lineage (GTDB taxonomy): Bacteria > Pseudomonadota > Gammaproteobacteria > Burkholderiales > Burkholderiaceae_C > Albitalea. The sequence continues at coordinate 15,004 of DASXQQ010000261.1, forward strand.
AACGCGCTCGCCGCTTCTTCGGCGTGCTGCTTCTCGGCCTCGTCCTGCAGTTTCCCCAGGTCGACCGAGCCCTTCGCCACGCTTTGCAGCGGCTTGCCGTCGAACTCGTACAAGTGGCTCAGCATCCACTCGTCGACGCGGTCGACCAGCAGCAGCACCTCGATGCCTTTCTTGCGGAAGATCTCGAGCTGCGGGCTGCTCTTGGCGGCCGCCAGGCTGTCGGCGGTGATGTAGTAGATCGCTTCCTGGCCTTCCTTCATTCGAGCGACGTACTCGGCGAACGAGACGCCCTCGTCGGCATGGGTCGAAGCGAAGCGCAGCAGCTTGGCGAGCCGCTCCTGATTCGCATGGTCTTCGCCGACGCCTTCCTTCATCACCGCGCCGAAGTCCCTCCAGAACGCCGCGTACTTGGCGCGCTCGGCGGCGTCTTCGTTGTCGGCCAGCGCCTCGAGCATGCCCAGCACGCGCTTGGTCGAGCCTTCGCGAATGGCCTTCACGTCGCGGCTTTCCTGCAGCAGCTCGCGCGACACGTTCAGCGGCAGGTCGGCGCTGTCGATGATGCCCTTGACGAAGCGCAGGTACACCGGCATCAGCGCTTCGGCGTCGTCCATGACGAACACGCGCTTGACGTACAGCTTCACGCCGCCGCGCTTGTCCCGATTCCACAGATCGAACGGCGCCTTGGCCGGGATGTACAGCAGCTGGGTGTACTCGGTGCGGCCTTCGACCCGGTTGTGGGTGTAGGCAAGCGGCGCTTCGCTGTCGTAGCTGAGCTGCTTGTAGAACTCGCTGTACTGTTCGGGCGTGATCTCGCTCTTGTTGCGAGCCCACAGCGCGGCCGCCTTGTTGACCGCCGCCCATTCGTCGCGCGTGACCTGCTTTTGGGTTTCGGCGTCCCATTCCTCCTTGCGCATCAGGATCGGCAGCGAGATGTGGTCGGAGTATTTGCCGATGACGGATTTGAGCTTCCATCCGCTGAGGAATTCCTCTTCCCCGGCGCGCAGGTGCAGCGTGACCGCGGTGCCGCGCGCGGCGCGTGTGATCGTTTCGACCTCGAAGTCCCCGGCCCCCTCGGAGCTCCAGCGCACGCCTTCCTGCGCCGTCATGCCGGCGCGGCGCGACTCGACGGTGATGCGGTCGGCGACGATGAAGCCGCTGTAGAAGCCCACGCCGAACTGGCCGATCAGCTGGGCGTCCTTCTTCTGCTCGCTCTCCAGCGCGGCCATGAATTCGCGCGTGCCGCTCTTGGCGATCGTGCCCAGGTTGGCCACCGCCTCCTCGAGCGACAGGCCAATGCCGTTGTCGGCAATGGTGATCGTCTTCGCCTCGGCATCGAAGCTCACCCGCACTTCCAGATTGGGCGCGTCTTCGAACAGCGCGGCGTTGTTCAGGGCTTCGAAGCGCAGCTTGTCGCAGGCATCCGACGCATTGGAGATCATTTCGCGCAGGAAGATCTCCTTGTTCGAGTACAGCGAGTGGGTCACCAGATGGAGGATCTGCTTGACCTCGGCTTGGAAGGACAGGGTTTGCTTGTTCATGGTCATGGGGCGTGCACTCCGGCCGGACCGTTTCCGGCGCGGCAGCAGATAGGGGTGGTCGGCGGCGTTTTCAAGGGCCGCCGCACCGCAAGGCCGTCGATTATCGAGTGCCGCCCGCGCAGCTGCCCGGCGGGGGGCGTCTGTCGTTAAACTGGCCCGCCGATCCGCACGTCGCCGATGACCGCCTTGTCCCTTCTTTCAAACCCAGCCAGCGCGCCGCTGTGGACGCTCGAGGGTTTGCGCACGGCCGACCCGGTGCTCGGGCTGGCGCTGCTGATGCTGTTCGCCGTCGTGCTGGCCGAGGCGCTGCACCGCGCCACGCAGCTGCCGCGAACCTGCGGCCAGATGCTGGTCGGCGCGCTCGCCAGCCCCTTGGTTCTGCGTCTGCTCGAACGCAGCGAGCTCGATGCCTGGAAGCCGCTGATCGACCTGGCGATCGCGGTGCTGGTGTTCGAACTCGGCAGCCGCATCCGCCCGCGCTGGTTGGTCGACAACCGCTGGCTGGCATTGACTTGCATACTCGAGGGCGCGCTGGCCGGCCTGGCGGTCGCGGGCTCGCTGGTGCTGCTGGGCACACCGCTGCAGTCGGCAGCGATCGCCGGCACCGTCGCGATGTCGACCTCGCCGGTGATCGTGATGGCGGTGCTGCACGAGACGCGCTCGCGCGGCCAGGTCACCGAGCGGCTGCTGCTGATGACCGCAGTCAACAGCGTGCTCGCGATGCTCGCGCTCAAACTCTGGCACGTTGTCGGCGGCGTGCCCCCTCACGACCTGATGGCTACCGGCGCCAACGCGCTGTACGTCGTGAGCGGCTCCCTCCTGCTCGGCGCCGTCTGCGGCCTGCTGCTCGAGCTGCTGAGCCGCCGCGTGCGCGGCACCAGCGCGATGCCGGTGCTGCAGATCGCGCTGGTCATCATCGCGAGCATGCTGGCGGTGCAGTGGACGCTGTCGCCGCTGCTCGCGCTGCTGGTGGCCGGCATGGTGGCGCGCGCGCGCATGCGCCACGCCCTCACCGTCGAGCCGCAGCTCGGATCCGCCGGCGCGGCGCTGAGCGTGGTGCTCTTCATCTGTCTGGGCGTGCTGCTCACGCTCGATCACCTGCTGTCGCTGTGGCCGTGGGTGCTCGCGATCATCGTCGCGCGCATCGTCGGCAAGGGCATCGCCGTCGCGCTGCTGGCGCGCCCGAGCGGCCTGGGCTGGCAGCAGGCGACGGCGCTGACACTCGCGCTGCAGCCGATGAGCAGCCTGGCCGTGCTGCTCGCCGCCGACAGCTTCGGCTGGGCGGCACAGTTGCCGGCGATGGACCGCGCCGCGCTGCAGGCGCTGCTCGTCGCCACCACGCTGATGCAGCTCACCGGCCCGCTGTGGACGACACTCGCACTGCGCCGTGTCGCGCGAGAATCGAACGGGACTGATTCAGCATGACCCTCGCTGCCTTTTGCTCCTCGCAGCCGCTGACGCTCGGCGTCGAACTCGAATTGCAGCTCGTCAGCACGCACGACTTCGACCTCGCGCCGCAAGCCGAGGATCTGCTGCGCGAGCTGCGCAAGCACACCGGCGCGTGGGACGTGAAGCCCGAGATCACGCGCAGCATGATCGAGATCGGCACCTCGATCCAGCGCGAGCACGGCCCGCTGCTGGCCGAGCTGCACGACCTGCGCCGCCAGCTGTCCGGCGCGGCGCGCAAGCTCAACATCGGCATCGCCGGCGGCGGCACCCACCCGTACCAGCACTGGAGCGCGCAGCAGATCTTTCCGACCGAGCGCTTCCGTTACATCAGCGAACTCTACGGCTACCTCGCCAAGCAGTTCACCGTGTTCGGCCAGCATGTGCACATCGGCTGCGAGAACGGCGACACCGCGCTGTGGCTGCTGCATGCGCTGTCGCGCTATGTGCCGCATTTCATCGCGCTGTCGGCGTCGTCGCCGTTCGTGCAGGGCGTGGACACCGGCTTCGACTCGGCACGCCTGAACTCGGTGTTCGCGTTCCCCTTGTCGGGACGGGCGCCGTTCGTCCCGGGTTGGGACGAATTCAACGCCTATTTCGACAAGATGACGAGCACCGGCGTCGTCGAATCGATGAAGGATTTCTACTGGGACATCCGCCCCAAGCCCGAGTTCGGCACCATCGAGCTGCGCGTGTGCGACACGCC
>DASXQQ010000262.1:0-10230 GCA_036507085.1 Piscinibacter sp.
GATCGTGATCGACGGCGTGCTGTTCCCGGTGATCGCGCTGCTGCTCGCCTTCGTCGCGCGCGGCCTGCTGCCCGGCTGGGGCGTGCCGCCGGCGCTGTTCAAGCTCGTCATCCCGCTGCTCGTCTCGCTGCTGGTGATCCGGCTCACGGTGCGTGTGCTGACCGCAGCGTTCCCGACTTCGCGCGCGATGCGCGTCATCGAACGCACGGTGTCGTGGCTCGCCTGGATCGGCGTCGTGCTTTGGATCACCGGCGTCCTGCCGATGCTGATGGAAGAGCTCGACGGCATCGCCTGGAAGCTCGGCGCGACGCGCATCTCGCTGCGAAACGTGGTCGAGGGTTCGCTGTCCGCGATCGTCGTGCTGGTGCTCGCGTTGTGGATTTCGGCGGCCATCGAGGCGCAGCTGATCAAGGGTGCGACCACCGACCTGTCGATTCGCAAGATCGCCGCCAGCGCGACGCGCGCTCTGCTGCTGTTCCTCGGCCTGCTGCTTGCGATGTCGGCCGCCGGCATCGACCTCACCGCGCTGAGCGTGCTCGGCGGCGCGATCGGTGTCGGCCTGGGCTTCGGCCTGCAGAAGATCGCGGCCAACTACGTGAGCGGCTTCGTCATCCTGGCCGAGCGCAGCCTGCGCATCGGCGACATGGTCAAGGTCGACAACTTCGAAGGCCGCATCACCGACATTCGCACCCGATACACGGTGATCCGCTCGCTCGGCGGGCGCGAGGCCATCGTGCCCAACGAGATGCTGATCACCTCACGGGTCGAGAACTCGTCGCTCGCCGACCCGCGGGTGCTGCTCTCCACCACGGTGCAGGTGGCCTACGGCACCGATGTGCGCGCGCTGCAGGCCAAGCTCGAAGCGGTGATGCAACGGATCCCACGCGTGATCGGCGACCCCGCCCCCGCGGTGCAGCTCAGCGCATTCGCCGCCGACGGCATGGAGCTGACGCTGCAGTTCTGGATCCGCGACCCGGAGAACGGGCAGGGCAACGTCAAGTCCGAAGTGAACCTCGCGGTGCTGGCGGTGCTGAATGCCGAGGGCATCCAGATTCCGTTCCCGCAGCGGGTGGTGCATTCGATCGCCGTCGCTTCGAAGGAGCCGTCGTAAAGACCCGTCTGCTGCCGATCCCGGTGTGGGTCGCCGCGCTGCTGCTGGCCGCGTGTGCCACCGCGCCGAGCGGCCTGAGCTACCGCGTCCCCGACGCCGCGCAGCGCGCGCCCGAAGCGGCCAGCGGCTACACCGAAAAGCCCGGCTGGTCGGCGCGGAAATTCATGGTCGCCGCGGCCAACCCGCTGGCCACCGACGCCGGCTACCAGGTGCTGAAGGCCGGTGGCAGCGCGATCGACGCGGCGATCGCGGTGCAAATGGTGCTGGGCCTCGTCGAGCCGCAGTCGTCGGGCATCGGCGGCGGACTGTTCCTGGTGCACTTCGACGGCCAGAAGGTGCAGGCCTACGATGGCCGCGAGACCGCGCCGGTGGCGGCGACGCCCGAACTCTTCATGAAGGACGGCAAGCCGATCGGCTTCATGGAAGGCGTGGTCGGCGGCCGCTCGGTGGGTGTGCCCGGCGCGTTGCGTGCGCTGGAGCTGGCGCACCGGCAGCACGGCAGGTTGCCGTGGAAGACGCTGTTCGGGCCGGCGATTCAGCTCGCCGAGCAGGGCTTCGCGATCAGCCCGCGATTGCTGGCGATGATGCAGAGCGACGACGCCACGAGCTTGCGCGACGACCCGACGGCCGCCGCATATTTCCTGCAGCCCGACGGCACGCCCAAGCCGCTCGGCACGGTGCTGCGCAACCCCGAACTCGCGGCGGTGCTGCGCGACATCGCCGAGCGCGGCCCGGCGGCGTTCTACGAAGGCCCGGTCGCACGCGACATCGCGGCCAAGGTTCGCGGCCACCCGACCAATCCGGGTCTGCTGAGCGAAGCCGACATGGCCGGCTACCGAGCCAAGGTGCGCGAGCCCCTGTGCTTCGACTACAAGGCCTGGAAGCTGTGCGGCATGCCGCCGCCGTCGTCGGGGCCGCTGGCCATCGGGCAAATGCTCGGCATGCTGGCGCAGCGCAATCTGGCCGGCGTACCGCCGGTCAAGGCCGATTTCGGACTCGAGCCCAGCGCCGAGGCGGTGCACCTTCTGAGCGAAGCCGGCCGACTGGCCTACGCCGACCGCGCCCGCTATGTGGCCGACCCCGACTTCGTGCCGCTGCCCGGCGGCAGCGCCGCATCGTTGCTGAACCCGGCGTATTTGCAACAACGCGCGGCGCTGATCACCGAGCGCAGCATGGGCAGCGCGCAACCCGGCGTCCCCGCGACGTACGTGGCGAGCCAGGGCGACGACCGCAGCCCCGAGTTGCCGTCAACCTCACACATCTCGGTCGTCGACGGCCACGGCAACGCGATTGCGATGACGACCACGATCGAGAATGTGTTCGGCGCGCAGATCATGGTGCGCGGCTTCCTGCTCAACAATGAGCTCACCGACTTCTCGTTCGTGCCGAGCGAGAACGGCGTACCGATCGCGAACCGCGTCGAAGGCGGCAAGCGGCCGCGCTCGTCGATGTCGCCGATGCTGGTGTTCCTTCGACAAGCTCAGGACGATAGCGGGGCGAGCGGCCAACTGGTGATGAGCGTGGGCTCACCCGGTGGCTCGGCGATCATCAATTACACGGCCAAGGTGCTGGTCGGCACGCTCGACTGGGGGCTGGACGTGCAGCAGGCGATCTCGCTGCCCAACTTCGGCTCGCGCAACGGGCCCACCGAACTCGAACAAGGGCGCTCGTCGCAGCGGCTGGTCGACGCGCTGAAGGCCCGCGGTCACGAGGTCATGGTGATCGAGCAGACCAGCGGCCTGCAAGCCATCCAGCGCATCGTGAAGGACGGCTTGTCCGTGTGGTTCGGCGGCGCCGACCCACGCCGCGAAGGCATCGTGATGGGCGATTGATCGCGGGTCGCGCTCGCCTCACAAGCTACGAGCGCGTCCCGTCGCGCGCTACTTCCACTCGAACAGCTGGCCGCGCGTGTTGCCCTGGGCGTCCACCTCGTACTCGTAGACGACGGCCAGGCTGTTCAGGCGCGCCCATTTGGGAGACGCGGTCTGAAAGTAGATGGCGCCGCGGTAGCTCACCGCTCCATCCTTCTTGAGGGTCCCCAAGCCCTGGCCCGTCCACGTGGCCATGTCGCCGTCCTTGCTCATGACGATGCCCTGGCCCTCGCCGAACAAGTTGCCGTCGGGGCGAGCCACTGCAAAGTAGGTGCAGGTTTCCGTCGTGTTCACACCCAGGAGCGACCCGCTTTCCTGGAAGCTCGTTTCCATCTTCGGGCCGCCACCGGGATTCGGAAGCACCCGTTGCGACGTGACCTTGCCTGTGCCTTCACCAATCCGTTCGCCGAGCATGTTGCACTCCTTCACTCAACGCTTGCCGCATGACCCGCAGCGTCATGTCAGCCAAACATAGTGCAGCGTCAAGCGAAGCGCAAACACGGGTTCAGCGATTGCCCGCCTTTACCGCCGGCAGCGACTTCAGGTGCAGGTACAACGCCTGCGCGTCGACGTCGTTGAGCGCGCCCAGCGACTCGAAGGGCATCGCCTTGTCGATCACGCTGCCGTCGGGTCGCTTGCCGCTGCGCAGCATCGCGACGAACTGCTCGGCGTTAGCGTAGCGCGGCATCGCGCTGCCCTCGCCGGGCGTCAGGTTGGCGGCGGGCGGCCAGTCGGGCGGTCCGCCCGGAACCTTGCCGCCGGACAGGTGCTCGCCGTGACAGCCGATGCACATGTTGGCGACATAGGCGCCGTGCTCGCGCGACACGCTGGCCGGCACCGGCGCGGCGGACGGCAGGCGGTGGTCGATCTTCTCGGCGGCGTCCTGGATCACACCGGCGGCGTACAGCGTCTTCACCAACGCCGGCACCTTCGCCTGCAGGCCACTGCCGTTCGCCCTGGGAAGCTGCTTGGCATAGGCGATCAGCGCGCCGACGTCGGCGTCGGTCAATCGGTTGTAGTCCTCGCTCGGCATGATGAACACAGGCCGGCCGTTGGGCTTGACGCCATGGCGAATCGTGCGCACCCAGTCGACGGCCGAATAGTTGACGACGACGCTGCCGGGCCCGTTGCTGATGTTCGGCGACTTCACCACCATGCTCTTGCCGTCGTTGATGAATTCGCGCCCGCCACCGTTCGCGCCATGGCATTCGGCGCAGCCGCGCGACGAGAACAGGTATCGGCCGCGCTCCAGGCTCGCGGCGTCGGCGGGAACTTCGACCGCGGCGACGCTCACCTCGACATGGCGCTGCGCCTTGCGGTCGCCGAGATAGGAGCCGAGCGCCAGGGCCGCGGCGCCGAGCGCGACGACAGCGACGATGGCGATCACCGAACGTTTGAGCCACTTGTTCATGCGCGTGTCCACAAGGCTGAGCAGAGCCGTGAGCTTCTTGCCGTTGCGCCCCGCAGGTCTACACGGGGAAACCCCGCTCGGATGCAGCGGGGGTCGCGCTCGGCGATCACGCACAATCGCGCGCCATGGATCACAGCTTCCTCTCCGCCTTCATCCTCTTGCTGCTCGTGCTCGACCCGCTGGGCAGCCTGCCGGTCTTCATTCCCATCATGCGCAGCGTGCCGCGCGAGCGGCGGCGCCGGGTGGCGGTGCGCGAAGTGGCGATCGCCTTCGCGGTGCTGTTCGCGTTCATGTTCTTCGGCGATGCGTTCCTGCGCGTGATGCGGCTGTCGGAGCGCTCGCTCGAGGTGGCCGGCGGGGTGATCCTGCTGATGGTCGCGATCCGCATGATCTTCAGCCACGAGGGCGGCGTCTACGGCATGCCCGAAGGCCGCGAGCCCTTGATCTTTCCGCTGGCAGTGCCGTTGCTCGCCGGACCGTCGGCGATGGCCACCGTGCTGCTGCTCGCATCGCGCCAGCCCGATCGCCTGCTCTCGTGGGTGGGCGCGCTGACCGGTGCGATGGCGGTGTCGGGCGCGGTGCTGCTGCTGTGCGACCGCATCCGCCGCCTGCTCGGTGACTCGGTCGTGTCGGCCCTGGAGAAGCTGATGGGTCTGGTGCTCACGGCCATCGCGGTGGAGATGGTGCTCGCGGGGTTGAAGCGCTATTTCATGGCGCCCTTGTGAATAACGGTTCTTGCGGGTTTTCACCAATGATGGCGTAATTCGTTCCATTTGCTTCGTTCTTTGGAACGAAGCATGCATAAATCGCCGAGATCACTTGTCATCTGGCAAGAACATTTCCTCGCCCGGCTCCTACACTTTCGCCACTCGTGGTGCGGCCCTCACAAAGGACGGCGCCTCATCGGTGCGGCACAGATTCATCGCCGCCAACCGCGTACCCCCGCGTAAGATTCGGACGCTTTTTGTGCAATGCGGCAAGGCTTGATGACTTGCGCAGCCTGGTTTTCTCCACTCGATGTTCCTGTGAAAGGACGACTCTCCATGAACCTGTTCAAAGCGGCTGCCAAGGCCCTCGCTCTCGCGTTTGCGCTGTGTCTGGCCGCCTCCGGTGCGCAGGCGCGCAGCTTCGACGACATCAAGAAGGACGGCAAGATCATCATCGCCACCGAAGGCCAGTTCGCGCCGTTCAACTTCTTCCAGGGATCCAAGCTGACCGGGTTCGAGGTCGAATTGGCCGAAGCGATGGCGGCGAAGATGGGCGTGAAGTTCGAGTGGAAGGCGCTGAGTTTCGACGCCCTGCTGGCTGGACTGCGCCAGGACCGCTGGGACATGGTGATCGCCTCGCACGGCATCACCGACGAGCGCGCCAAGGCGGTCACGTTCACCAACCCGCACTACTGCTCGGGCGGCGTGATCATCGCGAAGGACCCGGCGATCCGCACCGCCAAGGACCTGACCGGCAAGGTGATCTCGGTGCAGATCGGCACCACCTATTTCGAGAACGTGAAGAAGGTGGCCGATGTGAAGGAAGTGAAGACCTTCCCGAACGACACCGACGCGCGCGCCGCGCTGCTCACGGGCCGCGTCGACGCCTGGGTGACCGACAGGTTCGTCGCCAAGGCCTCGCTGGAAGCCAACCCCGCGGGCGGCATGAAGATGGGCGACTTCCTCTTCGTCGAGCGTATCGCCTCGGCGGTGACCAAGGGCAACAGCCCGCTGGCCGGCGAGATCAACAAGGCGCTCGCGGCGATCCAGGCCGACGGCACCTACGAGAAGATCTCGAAGAAGTGGTTCAACGAGGACATTCGCTGCAAGTGATAGCGCCGCGCGGCAACGCCGGCGCGTGAGGCCCCCGCCTCGATGGCGGCGGCCGCCGCCATCCTCTCTTTTTCACGGACTCATCCATGGAACGCCTCCTGTCCCCCTGGCCGATGCAGTGGAGCCGCCAGCAACGCAGCAGCGCCACGATGATCAGCGCCGCGGTACTGATCCTGATCGCACTGTGGCTGATGGCCACGCCCTTGCGCTGGGCGCCCGAACCCATCGGCAGCAACGCGCAGTACTTCGCCGAAGGCACGCGCGTGACCGTGCAGCTGACCGTGATCGCCGGCGTGGCCGGGTTGCTGCTGGGCGTGATCGCGGCGCTGGGCAAGGTCTCGCGCGTGCCGCCGCTGCGCTGGCTGGCGAGCCTGTATGTCTGGGTCATGCGCGGCACGCCGCTGCTGCTGCAGGTGCTGTTCGCGTTCTTCGCGCTGCCCGAGCTGGTCCCGGCGCTCAAGCTGAACGAGTTCTCGGCCGCTTGCCTGGCGCTGGCGTTCAATGTCGGCGCCTACAACGCCGAAGCCATCCGCGCCGGCTTGCTCGCCGTGCCCAAGGGCCAGATGGAGGCCGCCCGGTCGCTGGGCCTGAACCGCTGGTACACCTTCGTCGACGTCACCTTTCCGCAGGCATTCAAGATCTCGCTGCCGCCGCTGGTCAACAACATCGTCTCGCTGCTCAAGGACTCGTCGCTCGCCTACGTGATCGGCGTGGTCGAGGTGTCGCTGGTCAGCACGCGCATCCAGGCGGCGACCTTCCAGCCGGTGCCGTGCTACGTGACCACGGCCGCCATCTACCTGATCTTCACGACGCTGATGACGCAGATCTCCAACGCCGTCGAGCGTCGCTTCGATGTGGAAGGAAAGTTGGCATGACCGTCGTACCGTTCACCAATGGCGCCGGCAGCGCGCCGGCCAGCCAGCCGCTCATCACCGTCGACAAGGTCAACAAGCATTTCGGCAGCGCCCATGTGCTGCGCGACGTGACCACGCATTTCAATGCCTGCGAGGTGACGGTGATCCTGGGCGCTTCGGGCTCGGGCAAGAGCACCCTGCTGCGCACGCTGAACCGCCTGGAGAAGCACGACAGCGGCACCATCATCGTCGATGGCATCGAGGTCTGCGACGACATCAAGCACCTCGACGCGCTGCGCGCCGAAGTCGGCATGGTGTTCCAGCAGTTCAACCTGTTCCCGCACCTCACCGTGCTGGAAAACGTGTCGCTGGCGCCGCGGCGCGTGCGTAAGACGCCGCGCGATGAAGCGCTCGCGAAGGCGATGGAACTGCTGGACCGCGTCGGCCTGAAGGCGCATGCGCACAAGCACCCGTTCGCGCTGTCGGGCGGACAGCAGCAGCGCGTGGCCATTGCGCGCGCGCTGGCCATGCAGCCGCGGGTGCTGCTGTTCGACGAGCCCACCTCCGCGCTCGACCCGGAGATGGTGAAGGAGGTGCTCGACGTGATGAAGACGTTGGCCGCGTCGGGCATGACGATGATCGTCGTCACCCACGAGATGGGCTTCGCGCGCGAAGTCAGCGACCGGGTTCTTTTCATCGACCAGGGCCGCGTGGCGCAGGACGCGCCGCCCGACCAGTTCTTCGGGGCCCAGCAAAGCGAGCGCATTCGGGCGTTCCTGGGCCAGATCGCCCATTGATTCTCGAGAAACACCCACAAGGAGAAAACCCATGAGGATGCACCCCACCCTGATCGCCGCCGCGGTCGCGACGTTGTTTGTCGGGACGATGCCCGCTCAGGCCCAGACGAGCAAGGAGCTCGACGAGCTGCGCCAGGAAATCAAGCGCCTGCGTGAAGAGGTCAACGAGTTGAAGAAGGGCAAGGCCGCCGAGGCCAAGCCGGCGGACGCCTCGGGCTGGGGCGATCGCATCGAGCAGCTGGAGATCAAGAGCAAGGATGCGGTGGTGGCGGGGGACATCCCGGGCGGCTTCCGGCTGCCGGGGTCCGAGACATCGGTGCGCTTCTACGGCTATGCCGAAGCGCATCTGATTCACGACCTGAAGATTCCGACCCCGAGCGACAACTTCACCGATCTCACGTTCCAGCCGCTCGACAACTCCGGCTTGCAGAAGGGCAAGACGAAGCTCACGGCCCAGACGTCTCGCTTTGGGTTCGAGAGCTCCACGCCGACGAGCGTCGGCACCTTCAACACCAAGCTGGAAATGGACTTCTATTCGTATGGCTCGGGCAACCGCAACCGCCTGCGCCTGCGCCATGCCTACGGCGAGTACGCGGGCTGGCTGGTGGGTCAGACCTGGTCCACCTTCATGGACCTCGACGACCTGCCGGAGACGGTGGACTTCAACGGCCCGATCGGCGCTCCGTTCTCGCGCCGCACGATGATCCGCTACACCTACAACGACCCGAAGCTGGCGAAGTTCACCTTCGCGCTCGAAGACCCGGAAGACCAGTTCGGCGGCGGCAGCGCCAACGAACGCCTGCCGCAAGTCGTGGCGCGCTTCGACAAGAGCTTCGACTGGGGCGCGATCAATGTGCGGGCCTTGGCGCATGAGAAACGCTCCTTCGCGCAGAGCAAGCGCGGGTTCGGCGTCGGCGTCGGCGGCAGCTACAAGCTGACCGACAAGGACCTGCTGATGGGCCAGTACACGCGGGTCGATGGCGATGTCGATCAGCTCTACGGTTCCAACGGCTATGCGATCGACGGCACCACCGGCGAGATCACCTTCGACAAGAACCAGGGCCTGGTGCTTGGCTACGCGAAGACCTTCAGCGACCAGCTGCGCGGCACGGTGGCCTTCGGCATGAACCGCGGCAAGACCGCACAGGCGGTGGACAACCGGCGCTTGCAGCAGCTCTTCGTCAACGTGATCTATTCGCCGATCAAGAACGTCGAACTCGGCGCCGAGTACATCCACGGCACGCGCAAGACGTTCAGCGACGAGACGGGGACGATGTCGCGCTTCGACCTGATGGGGCGCTACAGCTTCTGACGCGTCACGCCAGCCGCTTCAGTTCCTCTTCCGTGAAGCCCGCCGCCCGGCGGGCTTCGTTGTTGAAGGGCGGCCGCAATCGCGGCGCGCCATAGCGCGTAACGAGTTCGCTGTACAGCGCCAGCGGATCGAGCCCGTCGCGCTCGCACAGCCAGCGATACCAGTGGTTGCCGATCGCGACATGGCCCACCTCGTCGCGCAGGATCACCTCGAGGATCTCGACGGCCCGTTCATCGCCGGCCTTGCGAAACTTCGCCTGCAGCGGCGGCGTGGCGTCGAGCCCGCGCGCTTCGAGCGTTCGCGGCACCAGCGCCATGCGGGCGACGATGTCGTGCGCGGTGCGCTGCGTCATCAGCCACAGGCCGTCGTGGGCGTCGAAGTCGCCGTAGTCGCAGCCCAGGCTTTGCAGGTGTTCACGCAGCAGCGTGAAATGCAGAGCCTCCTCGCTCGCCACCCGCAGCCAGTCGCGATAGAACGCCGGCGGCATGCCGGCGAAGCGCCACGCTGCATCGAGCGCGAGGTTGATCGCGTTGAATTCGATGTGGGCAATGGCATGCAGCAGCGCGGCGCGGCCTTCGAGGGTGTACGGCGTGCGCGTGGGAACCTGCTTGGGTGGCACCAGCTGCGGCCGAGCCGGACGGCCGGGCAAATTCGCGGGCTCGTCGAGCGCCGCATCGGCATCGATCTCATGCGCGTCGAACTGCGCGAACAGCTCGCGTGCGGCCTCCGCCTTGGTCGCCGGATCTTCCAGGCACAGGACCTGCAAGGCTCGCTGTCGTAGGGACATGGGGCGCATCCTTAGAATTATCGGCCTCTCCCTCCGGTGAACACGATGGCTCTGTATCAACTCGATGAATTCGTTCCGCAACTGGCCGACGGCGCCTGGGTGGCCGACAGCGCGCAGGTGATCGGAAACGTGGTGCTGGCCGAGGACGCGAATGTCTGGTTCGGCGCCGTGCTGCGCGGCGACAACGAGGCGCTGCGCATCGGCCGCGGCAGCAACGTCCAGGACGGCACCGTGATGCACACCGACATGGGCTACCCGCTCACCATC
>DASXQQ010000263.1:0-6407 GCA_036507085.1 Piscinibacter sp.
CTCACGCCGCCGCGCCGCGCTCCTGCAACTCGATCTGCCGCGCGAGGAAGGCATACAAGCGCGCGTCGTCGCTGAACGCGACGTTGAAGCGCAGCCAGCCGGTCGGATGCGGGTCGACCCGGAACAGGTGGCCCGGCCCGAGCATGATGCCGGCGAGCACCGCCTGCTGCGACAGCTCGCCGCTGTCGGTGAGGTCGGGGTGGCGCGCCCACAGGTACATGCCGGCCTTGGGCTCGTGGAACAGCTCGAAACCGAGTTCGGCCAGGCGCGGCGCGACGCGGCCGTGCGCTGCGGCCAGGCGGTCGCGCAGCGACTTCAGGTGCTTGCGCCAGCGGCCCTCGGTCAATGCGCCGAAGGCGAGCCGCTCGGTCAGGTCGGACGAGGTCAGGCCCGACACCATCTTCAGCTGCGCCAGTTCGTCCAGCAGGTCGGGGCGCGCGACGACGTAGCCGACGCGGATGTTGGGCGAGATGGTCTTGGAGAAGCTGCCGACGTAGACCACGCGCTTCAGCTGGTCCAGGCTCGCGAGCGACGGCCGCGGCTCGGGATCGAGGTCGGCGTAGATGTCGTTTTCGACCAGCGTGACATCGTGCGCCTCGGCCAGCTGCAGCAGCCGGTACAGCTGGGGCAGCGGCGCCACCGAGTTGGTCGGGCTCTGCAGCCGCGGCTGGGTGAAGAAGGCCTTGGGCTTGTGCTCGACCAGCGCTGCTTCGAGTGCTGCGAGGTCGTAGCCGGTGGGCGTGCGCGGCACGCCGATCAGCCGCGCACCGAGGAAGCGCAGCATGAACATCAGGTTCGGGTACCCGGGGTCGTCGACCAGCACCGCGTCGCCCGGGCGCACCAGGCGGCGCGCGGCCAGGTCCAGCGCCTGGCTGGAGCCCTGGGTCAGCAGCACGTTGTCGGCCGCCACGGCGATCTGGTGCTCGGCCAGCCCCTCGGCGATCAGCAGGCGCAGCGCCATGTGGCCGTGCGGCAGGCCGTAGCCGCCGAGCTCGGCGCCGTCGGTGGCGAGCTGGCGCAGGCTGCGCCGCATCCCGTCCTCGAACAGCCAGTCGTTGGGCATCCAGCCGCAGCCCGGCTTCAGTTCGAGGTTGCGGTTCTCGAAGATCTGCTTCAGGTACCAGCGGGCGTCGAAGCGCGGGTCGGGGCGCGGGGTCTCGCCGATGCTCGCCACCTCGCCCGGCCGGCGCTTGACGAAGAAGCCGGCGTTGGCGCGCGATGTGAGCCAGCCCTGTGCCACCAGCCGGTCGTAGGCCTCGACCACGGTGAACACGCTGACGCCGTGCGAGGCCGCGAAGGCGCGGATCGACGGCAGCTTGGCGCCGGGACGCAGCGACTGCTCGCCGATCAGCCGGCGAAAGCCGTCGATGATCTGGCTGACCAGCGGGGTCGGTGAATCGGGGTTGAGGGTGAACATGGTTGGGGCTGCAGCGCACCAGCTCAGGGCTTTCATGTACAGGGTGCGCCGCCTGCACAGTGCACCGCGCGGCGCGCTCGCCTGTACATGGTATCTCCGGCCGACAGCACCTAGAGTTGACCCAACCCAAGCCGGAGCCCCTGATGCAGAGAGACCCCCTTGCGACCAATGCCGCCCTGATGGCCCGCCGCAATGCCGCCGTGGCGCGCGGCGTCGGCCAGGCCCACGAGATCTTCGTCGCCCGCGCCCGCAACGCCGAGCTGTGGGACGTCGAAGGCCGGCGCTACATCGACTTCGCCGGCGGCATCGCGGTGCTCAACACCGGCCACTGCCACCCCGAGGTGATCGCCGCGGTGAAGTCGCAGCTCGAGCTGTACACCCACACCTGCTTCCAGGTGCTCGCCTACGAGCCCTACGTCGAACTGGCCGAGCGGCTGAACGCGCTGGCGCCGGGCGACTTCGCGAAGAAGTCGCTGTTCCTGTCGACCGGCGCCGAGGCGATCGAGAACTGCATCAAGATCGCCCGCGCCCACACCCGGCGCGCCGGCGTCATCGCCTTCACCGGCGGCTACCACGGCCGCACCTTGCTGACGCTCGGCCTGACCGGCAAGGTCGCGCCCTACAAGAGCGGCTTCGGCCCCTTCCCCGGCGAGGTCTTCCACGCGCTGTTCCCGAACGAGCTGCACGGCATCAGCGTGGCGGACGCGCTGGTCTCGGTGGAAACGATCCTGAAGAACGACATCGAGGCCGACCGCGTCGCCGCCTTCATCGTCGAGCCGGTGCAAGGCGAAGGCGGTTTCTACATCGCGCCACCCGCCTTCATCGAAGGGCTGAAGAAGATCGCCGACCGGCACGGCATCCTGCTGATCGCCGACGAGATCCAGACCGGCGCCGGCCGCACCGGCACCTGGTTCGCCTGCGAGCAATGGACGGTGGCGCCCGACCTGATCGCCACCGCCAAGTCGATGGCCGGCGGCTTCCCGATCTCCGGCGTGGTCGGCCGCGCCGAGGTGATGGACGCGGCCGCCCCCGGTGGCCTCGGCGGCACCTATGCCGGCAGCCCGATCGGCTGCGCCGCGGCGCTGGCGGTGCTGAAGGTGTTCGAGGACGAACAGCTGCTCGCGCGCAGCCGGGCGGTCGGCGCGCGGCTGATCGCCGGATTGCAGCGGATCGCGCAGGCTCACAAGGCAATCGGCGACGTGCGCGGCCTGGGCGCGATGGTCGCGATCGAGCTGTTCCGCGACGGCAACCTGGCGCGGCCCGACGCCGAGCTGACCAAGCGTGTCGTCGCCGAGGCGGCGCGGCGCGGGCTGATCCTGCTGTCGTGCGGCACCCATGGCAACGTGATCCGCGTGCTGGTGCCCTTGACCGCGCCGGACGCGCTGCTCGACGAGGGCCTGCGCATCCTGGCCGACAGCTTCGCCGCCCTGCAGTGATGGCACCGTCGCATCCCTCCGTCCCGCCGTCGGCGTCGCCCGCGAGCGCTGCGGCGCCGCAGCCGGCCGCCGAGCCGCTGGTGCGCTTTCGCGGCGTGCAGAAGACCTACGACGGCGTTCAACTGGTCGTGCGCCAGCTCGACCTCGACATCCGGCGTGGCGAGTTCCTGACCCTGCTCGGGCCCTCCGGCTCGGGCAAGACCACCTGCCTGATGATGCTCGCCGGCTTCGAGTCGCCAACCGCCGGCGACATCGTGCTCGACGGCCGGCCGATCACCCGCACACCGCCGCACAAGCGCCACTTCGGCATGGTGTTCCAGAACTACGCGCTGTTCCCGCACCTCACCGTCGGGCAGAACGTCGCCTACCCGCTCACGGTGCGCGGCGTCGCCAAGGACGAGCAGGCGCAGCGCGTGAAGCGCGCGCTCGACATGGTGCGGCTGCAGGGCATGGCCGAGCGCACGCCGAGCCAGCTGTCGGGCGGCCAGCAGCAGCGCGTCGCGCTCGCCCGCGCGCTGGTCTTCGACCCGCAGCTGGTGCTGATGGACGAGCCGCTGGGCGCGCTCGACAAGCAGCTGCGCGAGCACATGCAGATCGAGCTGAAGGACCTGCACCGGCAGCTCGGCGTGACCTTCGTCTACGTGACGCACGACCAGGGTGAGGCGCTCACGATGTCGGACCGGGTCGCGGTGTTCAACGACGGCGCGATCCAGCAGATTGACGCGGTCGAGCACATCTACGAGCAGCCGGCCAACCGTTTCGTCGCCGGCTTCATCGGCGACAGCACAATGCTCAAGGGAACCGTTCGCGCCGCCCACATCGACAACGGCAGCGAGCGCTGCGGCATCGTGCTCAGCGACGGCCGCGTGCTGACCGGTGTCAACGTCAACGGCGCCGAGGTCGGCGCGCAGGTCGAGGCCGGCATCCGGCCCGAACGCATCGTGCTGCACGCGCAGCCGCCGGCCGAGCGCGGCAACGTGCTGCAGTCGCGCGTGGCCGGCGTGATCTATTTCGGCGACCACTTGCGGCTGCTGTGCGCCGTCGGCGACGGCCAACCCGAGGCCACCGTCAAGCTGCCGCTGGCCAGCGCCCACGCGCCGCGCCCCGGCGACAGCGTCTGGCTCGAGTTCCCGCCCGAGCTGACGCGCATCTACCGCTAACCCACCGCGTTTCTCCACCCCTCCCACACAGGAGTCCACACCATGAAGAAGAGCTTGCTCGCCCTCGTCATTGCCGCCGGCTTTGCGCTGCCGGCGCTGGCGCAACAGATCACCGTCGTCAACTTCGGCGGCGCGAACGCGAATGCGCAGAAGAAGGCCTACTACGAGCCGTTCGAGAAGAGCACCGGCGTGAAGGTGGTTCCGGTCGAATACAACGGCGAGCAGGCCAAGATCAAGGCCATGGTCGAGACCAAGAAGGTGACCTGGGACGTGGTCGAGGTCGAGTCGCCCGACGTCTCGCGCGGCTGCGACGAGGGCCTGTTCGACAAGCTCGACTACAGCAAGATCGGCAACAAGGCCGACTTCGTGCCGGCCGCCGTCACCGAGTGCGGCATCGGCGTCTTCGTCTGGTCCACGGTGCTCGCCTACGACGGCGACAAGCTGAAGACCGCGCCGAAGAACTGGGCCGATTTCTGGGACGTGAAGAAGTTCCCCGGCAAGCGCGCGATGCGCAAGGGCGCGCGCTACAACATCGAGTTCGCGCTGATGGCCGACGGCGTCAAGCCGGGCGACGTCTACAAGGTGCTCGCGACCAAGGAAGGCGCCGACCGCGCGTTCAAGAAGCTCACCGAGCTCAAGCCGAGCATCCAGTGGTGGGAAGCCGGCGCGCAGCCGCCGCAGTTCCTGGTCGCCGGCGACGTGGTGATGAGCACCGCCTACAACGGCCGCATCGACGCCGCCAACCGCGAAGGCAAGAACCTGAAGATCAGCTGGACCGGCGGCATCTACGACCTCGACTACTGGGTCATCCCGAAAGGCACGCCGAACAAGGACATGGCGCTGAAGTACATCGCCTTCGCGAGCACGCCCGACGCGCAGGCCGAGTACGCGAAGAACATCGCCTACGGTCCGACCAACAACAAGGCGCTCGCCAAGCTCGACGCCAAGGTGCTTGGCAACCTGCCGACCTCGCCGGCCAACTCGAAGGACGCGCTGCAGTTCAACCTCAAGTTCTGGGCCGACCAGGGCGAGGAACTGGAGAAGCGCTTCGCGTCGTGGGCAGCGCAGTAGGGATGGTTCGGTTCACCCACACCCCGTTCGGGCTGAGCCTGTCGAAGCCTCGCGCCGGCACTTCGACTTGCCTTTAGTCCTGAGCTTGTCGAAGGGTCAGTGCGAACGGATCGGTAGAACGATGAACACCGCAACCATCCATCTCCCCGGCATCGCCGACCCTCGCGCCTTGCGCCGCTCGCTCGCGCGGGCCGAGCGCGTGCGCAAGTGGCGTGCGTTCTCGCTGACGCTGCCGCTGCTCCTGTTCCTGATGCTGACCTTCCTGGTGCCGATCGCCGCGCTGCTCAAGCGCGCGGTCGAGAACCCCGAGGTCGCGAACGCGCTGCCACGCACCGTTGCGGTGTTGGAGGCCTGGGATCGACAGGACACGCCGCCGCCGCCCGCGTTCGCCGCGCTCGTGGCCGACCTCGGCGCCCTGCCCGACCGCGCCGACGCCGGCGCGCTGGCGCGGCGCCTGAACTCCGAAATGCCCGGCGCCCGATCGCTGGTGATGGACGCCTACCGGGCGCTGCCGCTCGAAGGCGCGACGACGCCCGCCGAGGTGAAAGCGAGGCTGATCGCGGTCGACCCGCGCTGGGCCGAGGTGAAGTACTGGCAGGCGATCGCGAAGAACGGCTCGCGCTGGACCGCCGACTACCTGCTCGCCTCGGTCGACCTGCGGCGCGACGCGCGCGGCGACCTCGAGCGCATGGCCCCCGAGCAGCGCGTGTTCGGCCGCATCCTCGTGCGCACCTTCGAGATCAGCGGCATCGTCACGCTGTGGTGCCTGCTGCTCGGCTACCCGCTCGCCTACTGGCTCACCACGCTGTCGGCGCGCAAGGCCAACGTGCTGATGATCCTGGTGCTGGTGCCGTTCTGGACCTCGATCCTGGTGCGCGTCGCCGCCTGGATCGTGCTGCTGCAATCGGCGGGCCTCGTCAACCGCGGGCTGATGGCGCTGGGCGTTATCGACCACCCGCTCGCGCTGCTGTTCAACCGCGTCGGCGTGATCGTCGCGATGACCCACATCCTGCTGCCGTTCATGATCCTGCCGCTGTACAGCGTGATGAAGAGCGTGCCGCCGACCTACCTGCGCGCCGCGGTGTCGCTGGGCAGTTCGCCGCTGGCCGCGTTCTTCCGCGTCTACGTGCCGCAGACCTATCCCGGCATCGGCGCCGGTGCGCTGCTGGTGTTCATCTTGAGCATCGGCTACTACGTCACGCCGGCGCTGCTCGGCGGCGCCGACGACCAGATGCTGAGCTACTACATCGCGCAGTACACCAACGTCAACGTCAACTGGGGCATGGCCTGCGCTTTGGGCGGGGTGCTGCTGGCGGCCACGCT
>DASXQQ010000264.1:0-30981 GCA_036507085.1 Piscinibacter sp.
GTCACTACGTGAACGGCGGCCTCGGCATCCTGCTCGTCATCCTGATCGCGATCTTCGTCGCGACCGGTACTTCCTTCCTGTTCTGGCTGATCACGCTCATCGCGCTCGCCCTCGGCGTCCTGATCATCGTCCCGATCGGCGGCGCGGACATGCCGGTCGTGATCTCGATGCTCAACTCTTACTCCGGCTGGGCGGCGGCGGCGCTGGGCTTCACGCTCGAGAACACCACCCTGGTCATCACCGGCGCCCTGGTCGGCTCGTCGGGCGCGATCCTCAGCTACATCATGTGCAAGGCGATGAACCGCTCGTTCTTCAACGTGATCCTCGGCGGCTTCGGCGGCGAGGGCGTGGTGGCGCAGGGCGCGCAAGAGCAGCGCCCCGTCAAGAGCGGCAGCGCCGACGATGCGGCCTTCATCCTCGGCAACGCCGAGACGGTCATCATCGTGCCGGGCTACGGCCTGGCGGTCGCGCGCGCCCAGCATGCCGTCAACGAACTGGCCGAGAAGCTCAAGCACAAGGGCGTCACGGTGAAGTACGCGATCCACCCGGTGGCTGGGCGCATGCCGGGCCACATGAATGTGCTGCTGGCCGAAGCAGAGGTGCCCTACGACCAGGTGTTCGAGATGGAGGACATCAACGGCGAATTCGGTCAGGCCGATGTGGCGATCATCCTCGGCGCCAACGACGTGGTGAATCCGGCCGCGCTGGTCAAGGGCACGTCGATCTACGGCATGCCGATCCTCGAGGCCTACAAGGCCAAGACCGTCATCGTCAACAAGCGCTCGATGGCCGCGGGCTATGCGGGTCTGGACAACGAGCTGTTCTACATGGACAAGACGATGATGGTGTTCGGCGACGCGAAGAAGGTCGTCGAGGACATGGTGAAGGCGGTCGAGTAAACCGATACGAAGCCAGGGCGCGCGCATGATCCATTCGCAGCGGTTCGCCGCCAGTGTCGAAGGCAGCTTCGTCGTCTTCCTCATCGGCATGCGCCTCAACAAGCCGTGGAAGTTGCACAAGTGGTGGCCGGTGGCGCGAGCCATGCCGCGCATGCTCGAGGAGCTCGCGGCCCGGCCGGACGCCGGCATGCTCGGGGGTGAAATGTGGTTCGGCCGGACCACCCTCATGATCCAGTACTGGCGCTCCATGGAGCAGCTCATGGCCTACGCCCGGGACCGGGACGCCACGCACCTGCCGGCGTGGCGGGCGTTCAACCGAGCGGTCGGCACGAGCGGCGACGTCGGCATCTGGCATGAAACGTACGCGGCATCCCCGGGCACCTACGAGAACATCTACGTCAACATGCCGAGCTTCGGCTTGGGCAAGGTCGGCTCACTGCATCCCGCCACGGGTGCGCGGCAGTCCGCCGAGGGTCGGCTTCGTGCCGGCGGCCCGCCGCCCTAGCGGCAGCGCTCACCCCGCCAGCAAGGTCGCCACCTCGGCGGCCGAGCGCACGCCGAGCTTGGCGTAGACGCGGGCACGATGGACTTCGACGGTGCGCACCGACACATGCAGTTCGTCGGCGATCACCTTGTTGAGCTTGCCGGCGGCCACCCGCAGCATCACCTCGCGCTCGCGCTCGGTCAGGCTGGCGAGTCGTGCATCGCGCTCGGCGGCGCGCGCGCCCTGGGCGTGCATCGCCGCTTCCACCGCGAGCGCCTGCTCGATGCGGTCGGCCAGCGCGTTGTCGCCGTAGGGCTTCTCGAGAAAGTCGAACGCGCCTTTCTTCAGCGCGTCGACCGCCATCGGCACGTCGCCATGGCCGGTCAGGAACAGCACCGGGTTGCGCACCCCCAGCGCAACCAGTTCCTCGTGCAATCGCAAGCCCGACATCGGCTCCATGCGGATGTCGAGCAGGAACACGCCGCGCAGCGGCTGCGGCGCGGCGCGCAGCGCGTCGAGCAGCGACGGGCCGCTCGCATGGGCGCGCACCTCGAGCCCGCGCGACGCAAGCAGGAAGGACACCGCTTCGCGCACGCCGGTGTCGTCGTCGACCAGGTAAACCGGGGCGTTCATTGATCCTCCTCGGGTATTGAGCTCGCGTCGTCGGGCCGGCTCACCGGCAGGCTGAACGAGAAGCGCGCGCCGCCGCCGGGCGCGGCGTCGACGTCGAAGGCGCCGCTGTGCGCCTCGATGATCGAGCGGCAGATCGCCAGCCCCATGCCCATGCCCTCGCGCTTGGTCGAATAGAACGGCGCGCACAGCGCCTCGATGCGCAGCCCGCCGATGCCGGGGCCGCTGTCGATCACGTCGATGCGCACGAAGCGTGCCGCGCGATCCGGGGCCGCGACCTGCGCGCTCTGGACCTCGATGCGCCGCTCGCCGGCGTGCGCCGCGAGCGCATCGGCGGCGTTGCGCACCAGGTTGATGACGACCTGCTCGATCAGCACCGGGTCGGCGACGATCTGCGGCAGCGCCGGGTCGAGTGCAAACGCGAGTTGCACGCCGTGGCGCTGCAGTTCGCGCTGCAGCAGTGCCACCGCCTCCTGGATCACCCGGTTCAGGTCGCAGGCCTCGTGCTGCGGTGCGCGCCGGGTCAGGAACTCGCGGATGCGTTGCACGATGCGCCCGGCATGCGCCGCCTGCTGACCGAGCCGCTCGAGCGCACCCAGCACCACCGGATCGGGCTCGCCGCGGCGCTGCAGCGAGTTGGTGATGCCGGTGGTGTAGCTCGCAATCGCCATCAGCGGCTGGTTCAGTTCGTGGGCCAGCGTCGACGCCACCTCGCCGAGCATCGTCAGGCGCGCATGGTGGGCCATCGTCTCGGTCTGGCGGCGCTCGCGCTCGGCGAGCTGCTTGCGCTCGGTGATGTCGACGATCGAGCCCATCCAGCCGACCTGTGTGCCGCCCGCATCGACCAGTGGCGACTCGAACACCATCACGTCGAGCATGTGGCCGTCGCGGTGGCGCCAGCGCGCCTCGTAGCCCTCGCGTGGCGCCTGGCCGGCGAGGTTGCGGCGCATCCGCCACGCGGCCTCGTCGATCGCGTCGGGCGGCCAGTAGGGCATCGGCGGCGTGCGGCCGATCAACTCGTCGGCGCGGTAGCCGACCATGTCGCAAAAGGTGCGATTGACATAGAGCAACCGGCCTTCGGCGTCGCGCGCGCGCAGCCCCACCAGCGCCGAGTCCTCCATCGCGCCGCGCCACGCGGCCTCGCTGCGCGCCGCGGCTTCGGCCTGGCCGACCTGTTGCACCTGGCGGCGCAGCAGCGCGGTGGCCACCCCGATCAGCGCGAGGAAGCCGCCGATCAGCACCAGCGGCAGCGTGCGCAGCCCCGGCTGGCTCGCTTCGCGCTGGGTCAGCTGCAGGTAGGCGTCGCTGAGCGGCGCGCCGAAGCTCACGCGGTAGCTGTCGCCGCCGGCGCGCGGCGGCGTGTCGGCGGTCGAGGCGATGACCTGGTCGAGCCCGTCGACCAGCTGCACGTCGTACTTGCGCGCCAGCCACCAGGGCACGCCGCGGCGCAGCAGCACCGCGGGGGCGTAGCGCGCGACCAGCATGCCGGCGGGCGCACCTGCCGGGCTGGGGGCTATCGGCGCGCTCAGGTGCAGCGACAGGCCGGGCTCGTCGTCGGGCCCCGGCACCCGGCGGGCTGCCGGCAGTTGCTGCGGCACATGGGCGACGATGCGGTTGGCCGCGTCGAGCCAGGTCACGCTGAGCCACACGCGGCGCAGCCCGGCCACGACCTCGGGCTGGGCGTCGAGCGCGGCAGCATCGGGGCGAACGCTGCGCAGCTGCACGGCGAGTGCCGCCAGTCGCGCAGCCTCTTCGTCGAGCCGGGCGCGCAGCTGCGCTTCGAGGCTCAACGCGTCGGAGATCATCGTCTTGCGCGCTTCCTCGCGCTCGTCGCGCTCGTTGCGCTGGGCCCAGACGATGACGCCGAGCACGAACAGCAGCGACAGCAACAGCGGCGCGGCCCACAGGGCGCGCCGGGGGGCCGGCGGCGCGCGCAGCGCGGCGTGGGCACGCCAGGGCGACGGTGCGGCGGCGGACATGGGGCCAAGTCTAGCGGCGCGGCCCCGAGCGACGCGACCCTGCGGCGACGAATGTGGAACTCCACAACTAGGCATTCGCCGGCGCGAACGCGAGACTTCGCCCCATCCCGAAAACCCCACCAGGAGACAAGCCATGGGTCACTTCACAACGCGTCGCATCGCGCTGGCCGCCGCCGCGCTGATCTCACTCGCGCCAGCCGCTTTCGCGCAGGCACCGATCGTCATCAAGTTCAGCCACGTCGTGGCGCCCGACACGCCCAAGGGCAAGGGCGCCGAGCGCTTCAAGCAGCTCGCCGAAGAGCGCACCAAGGGCCGTGTCAAGGTCGAGCTGTATCCGAACAGCCAGCTCTACAAGGACAAGGAAGAGCTCGAGGCGTTGCAGCTCGGCTCGGTGCAGATGCTCGCGCCGTCGCTCGCGAAGTTCGGCCCGCTGGGCGTCAAGGAATACGAGGTCTTCGACCTGCCGTTCATCTTCAAGAACGATGCGGCCTTCCGGGCCGTGACCGAGGGCCCGGTCGGCGCCGACCTCTTCAAGAAGCTCGAGCCCAAGGGCATTAAGGGCCTCGCCTATTGGGACAACGGCTTTCACATCATGAGTTCCAACAAGCCGTTGCACCATGTGGCCGACTTCAAGGGCCAGAAGATGCGCATCCAGTCGTCGAAGGTGCTCGACGCGCAGATGCGTGCGCTCGGCGCGATCCCGCAGGTGATGGCGTTCTCCGAGCTGTACCAGGCGCTGCAGTCGGGCGTGGTCGACGGCACCGAGGGCGTGCCGTCGAACTTCTGGACGCAGAAGATCTTCGAGGTGCAGAAGAACATCACGTTGTCCAACCACGGCCACCTCGCCTATGCGGTGATCGTCAACAAGAAGTTCTGGGACGGCCTGCCGGCCGACATCCGCGCGACGCTCGAAGGCGCGATGAAGGACGCGACGACCTACGCCAACGCGATCGCCGCGACCGAGAACACCACCGCGCTGGAGAAGATCAAGGCAAGCGGCAAGACCACGCTCTACACCCCGACCGAGGCCGAGATCAACGAGTGGAAGAAGGCGCTGATGCCGGTCCACAAGGACATGGAATCGCGCGTCGGCAAGGCGACGATCGACGCGGTCTACAAGGCGACCGGGTTCGCCGCACCGAAGTAAGCATCAGGAACGCTGGCCCTCGGGTTGTCGGCGACCCGAGGGCATTCTGTTGCCGGAGCCACCCGCGCCACGCGGAGGAGGGGACATGGTCAATCGAATACTCAACCACCTGGAGGAATGGCTGATCGCCTTCCTCATCGGCGCGGCGACGCTGGTGATCTTCGCCTCGGTGACGCACCGCTTCCTGTCCGGCGTGCCGTGGATCCAGGACTACACCGTCAAGCTCGACGTCAGCTGGGCGCAGGAGCTGTGCATCTACATGTTCGTCTGGATGGCCAAGTTCGGCGCCGCCTACGGCGTGCGCACCGGCATCCACGTCGGCGTCGACGTGATCGTCCGCAAGCTCGACGGCGGCCCGCAGCGCGCGCTGGTGCTGGTCGGGCTGCTCTCCGGCGCGCTGTTCACCGGCGTCGTCGCGACGCTCGGCGGTCACTTCGTCTGGGAGATGGCGCACACCGACCAGGTCTCGGCCGACCTCGAGGTGCCGATGTGGCTGGTCTACCTGTGCGTGCCGCTCGGGACCTCGCTGATGTGCTATCGCTTCCTGCAGGTGGCCTGGGGCTTCTGGCGCGGCGGCGAGCTGCCGCACCATGACCACAGCCATGTCGAAGGCATCGAGGACGTCGCCGCGGTCGCGGTGCCGTCCGACCAGGAACTCAAGGGAGTCCGCGGATGAACGCGTCCATCATCTTCCTGCTGCTGATCGTGCTGATGCTCACCGGCATGCCGATCAGCATCTCGCTCGGCCTGACGGTGCTGACCTTCCTCTTCACGCTGACGCAGGTGCCGATCGAGTCGGTGGCGCTGAAGCTGTTCACCGGCATCGAGAAGTTCGAGATCATGGCGATCCCGTTCTTCATCCTGGCCGGCAACTTCCTCACCCACGGCGGCGTCGCGCGGCGGATGATCCGCTTCGCGACTTCCATGGTCGGGCACTGGCACGGTGGGCTGGGGCTCGCCGGCGTGATGGCCTGCGCGCTGTTCGCGGCGGTGTCGGGCTCGTCACCGGCGTGCGTGGTGGCGATCGGCTCGGTGATCCTGCCGGCGATGGTCAAGCAGGGCTTCCCGAAGAAGTTCGGCGCCGGCGTCATCACCACCTCGGGCGCTTTGGGCATCCTGATCCCGCCATCGATCGCGATGGTGATGTACTCGGTGTCGACCAACGTCTCGGTGGGCACGATGTTCATCGCCGGCATCGTGCCGGGCATCGGGCTGGCCGCCGCACTCGGCTTCACCACCTGGTACCTGGCGCGCAAGAACAATCACCCGCGCCTGGCCAAGGCGAGCTGGGGCGAGCGCTGGACGGCGTTTCGCGAAAGCGCCTGGGGCCTGTTCCTCGTCGTGATCGTGATGGGCGGCATCTACAGCGGCATCTTCACGCCGACCGAGGCGGCGGCGATGGCCGCGGTCTACGCCTTCATCGTGACGGTTTTCATCTACAAGGACATGCCGCTCAAGCGCATTCCGAAAGTGCTGCTCGACTCGGCCAGCATGAGCGCGATGCTGCTGTACATCATCACCAACGCGGTGCTGTTCAGCTTCCTGATGACCAGCGAGAACATCCCGCAGGCGATGGCCGACTGGATGATCGCGCAGGGCTTCGGGCCGGTGGCGTTCCTGCTCGTCGTCAACGTGCTGCTGCTGCTCGCCGGCAACGTGATGGAACCGAGTTCGATCATCCTGATCATGGCGCCGATCCTGTTCCCGGTGGCGATCAAGCTCGGCATCGATCCGGTGCACTTCGGCATCCTGATCGTCGTCAACATGGAAGTCGGCATGTGCCATCCGCCGGTGGGGCTGAACCTCTATGTCGCCTCGGGCATCACCAAGATGGGCATCAGCGAGCTGACGGTCGCGGTCTGGCCGTGGCTGCTGACGATGCTGCTCTTCCTCGGCGTCGTGACCTACTGGCCCGCGCTGTCGCTGTGGTTGCCGCACCTGTTGATGCGGTGAGGCAGCGCCCTCACCCCAACCCTCTCCCAGAGGGAGAGGGAGCCATTCACCCTCTCCCTCTGGGAGAGGGCCGGGGTGAGGGCAGCGGCCTACCCTACATCACCGCACCCAGCGACCACGGCACGAACTCGTTCTGCCCGTAGCCGTGAAGCTCGCTCTTGGTCTTGCGCCCCGACGCGGCCTCGAGCATCGCACGGAAGATGCGTTCGCCCATCTCGTCGATGCTCGCGGTGCCGTCGACGATGACCCCGCAGTTGATGTCGATGTCGTCTTCCTGGCGCAGCCACAGCGCGGTGTTGGTCGCGAGCTTCAATGACGGCGACGGCGCGCAGCCGTAGGCCGAGCCGCGGCCGGTGGTGAAGCAGATCAGGTTCGCGCCGCCGGCCACCTGGCCGGTGGCCGACACCGGGTCGTAGCCGGGGGTGTCCATGAACACCAGGCCGTGCGCCGTCACGGCTTGCGCGTACTCGACGACGTCGACCAGGTTGGTGGTGCCGCTCTTGGCGATCGCGCCGAGCGACTTCTCGAGGATCGTCGTCAGCCCGCCGGCCTTGTTGCCGGCCGAGGGGTTGTTGTCCATCGCGGCGTCGTTGCGCTCGCAATAGCGCTCCCACCAGCGGATGCGCGCGAGCAGCTTGTCGGCCACCGCCGGCGACACTGCCCGCCGCGTCAGCAGGTGCTCGCCGCCGTAGATTTCGGGCGTCTCCGACAGGATTGCGGTGCCGCCATGGCGCACCAGCCGGTCGACCGCCGCGCCGAGCGCCGGGTTGGCGCTGATGCCGGAATAGCCGTCGGAGCCGCCGCACTGCAGGCCGACGGTGATGTGGCTCGCGCTCACCGGCTGGCGCCTCACGCGGTTCGCGTCGTCGAGCAGCCATTCAACGAGCTCGATGCCGTGCGCCACGCTGCGGCTGGTGCCGCCGCTGTCCTGGATGTTGAAGCTGTGCAGCGGGGTGGTGGGGGCGTCGCGCAGGCCCTCCTGCGCCAGCAGCCCGTCGATCTGGTTCGTCTCGCAGCCCAGGCCGACGACGAGGATCGCCGCGAAGTTCGGATGCCGCGCATAGCCGCCGAGGGTGCGGCGCAGCACCTGCAGCGGCTCGCCGGCGCTGTCGGTCGCGCAACCGGCGCCGTGGGTGAGCGCGACCACGCCGTCGACGTTCGGGTACGCCGCCAAGGCTTGCGGATGGATGTCGCGGCGGAAATGGTCGGCGATCGCGCGTGCGACGGTGGCCGAGCAGTTCACCGAGGTCAGCACGCCGATGTAGTTGCGCGTGGCCACCCGGCCGTCGGCGCGCACGATACCGTCGAAGCTCGCCGGCGTGTCGACGTAGGCGGTCGGCTGCACGCCCGCGCCCACCGCGTGGTCGAGCGCGACCGGGCTGAACTCGAGGTTGTGGCTGTGCACATGCTGGCCCGGCGCGATCGCCTGGCGGGCGGTGCCGATGATCTGGTTGTAGCGACGCACCGGCGCGCCGGCCGCAATGGCGCGCACCGCCACCTTGTGGCCGGCGGGGATCAGCCCGCTGACGGTGACGCCCTCGTCCGCCAGGCGCGTGCCGGAGATGAGTTGCCGCCGGGCGATGACGACATCGTCGGCCGGATGGATGCGAATGACGGGTGCTTCGGTGGGGGTTTTCATGCTCGGCTCAGTTCGACCAGCCGCCGTCGATGACCTGCGCGGTGCCGGTGGTGAACGCGGACTCGTCGGACGCGAGGTAGACCGCCAGTGCGGCGATCTCCTCGCTGCGGCCGATGCGGCCCATCGGCTGGCGCGCGATGAAGGCCGCGTGCACTTCGTCGATGCTTTGCCCGCTCGCCTTCGCCTGCGCCGCGATGCGCTGCTGCAGCGAGGGCGATTCGACCGTGCCGGGACAGATCGCGTTGCAGCGGATGCCGCGGGTGACGAAGTCGGCGGCGATCGACTTGGTCAGCCCGATGACCGCCGCCTTCGAGGTGCCGTAGACGAAGCGGTTCGGCGCGCCCTTGATGCTGCCGGCCACCGACGCCATGTTGACGATCGAGCCGCTGCCGTGCTCGAGCATCGCCGGCAGCGCCGCGCGAATCAGCCGGTACATCGAGCGCACATTGAGCGTGAACGACAGGTCCCAGGCCGCGTCGTCGCAGTCGAGAATGGTGCCGGAATGCACGTAACCGGCGCCGTTGAACAGCACCTGCAGCGTCGGCAGCGCGGCGACGAGCGCGTCGATCGCGTCGCCGTCGGTCACGTCCAGGTGGTGCGCGGTGATGCCGGGCAGCAGCGCCAGCTCGGCCAGGGCGCGGTCGTTGATGTCGGTGGCGATGACGCGCGCGCCTTCGCGGGCGAACGCCTCGGCGGTGGCGCGGCCGATGCCCTGGCCAGCGGCGGTGACGAGGGCGGTTTTGCCGGCCAGTCGTGAACTCATCGAAGGTCTCCGTTGAATGCGTGCCGGTGGATCAAGCGCTCTTGCGCGACAGCGCGCGCCTCTCCGGCGCGCTCTGTGCCGGCCAGTGCGCGGTGAAGCGACCGTGCGAATTGGCGAGATGCCGGGCCATCGCGGCGCGCGCCGCCTGCGGCGAGTGCGCCGCGATCGCCTCGACCACCGCGCGGTGCTCCTCGATCGCCGAGGCCCAGGTCTGCGCGGTCTCGAAATGGCTGCCCAGCTGTTCATACAGGGGGTTGTGGCGCTCGTCGAACAGCTCGGTGACCATGCGCAGCAGCACCGAGTTGTCGGCCGCCTCGGCGATGCGCGTGTGGAACAGGCGGTCGCCGCGCGAAGGCTCGCGGCCGGCCGCGGCCTCCTGCTCCATCAGCGCGATCGCTTCGCGCAGGCCGGCGATCTGCGCCTTCTTCATCTGGCGTGCCGCTTGCGCCGCGAGTTCGCTTTCGATCAGCGCGCGCGCGCGGAGGGTCTCCAGCGGGCCCTCGGCGGTGACCCGGCGCGCCGCGCGCGCGTCGGCGTGGCGCACGTAGATGCCCGAGCCCATGCGCACCTCGACCAGACCTTCGACCTCGAGCGCGATCAGCGCCTCGCGCACCGACGGGCGCGACACGCCGAGCTGGGTGGCGAGGTCGCGCTCGGGCGGCAGACGCGTGCCGACGGCGAACTCGCCGCACGCGATCAGCGCGCGCAACTGGTCGGCGATCTGCCGGTACAGGCGGCGCGGCGCGATGGTCTGGATGGGCATGGAGGGACTGCGAAGAGGTCAACTGGCAAGGTGGCCTGACCAATTCAGCCGGACGATACGGCACCCGATCCGGCCCGTCAAGCGGCGCCGAATACCCGCTGAAAGTCGTGCGTCCTAAGGCAATGCCCCTAGAGATCGCTATCGAATCCCCTGATACGGACACCCGGGTCCATCCGTCAGAATCGCGCACCGATGACGGAGTGCACGATGGAAAAGACTTGGCTGAAGCAGTACCCGAAGGGGGTGCCGGCAAATATCGATGTGGCGCAGTACCCCTCGTTGGTCGCCCTGATCGAGGAAAGCTTCAGGAAGTACCGCGACCTGAGCGCCTACCGCTTCATGGGCAAGACCATCACCTTCGGCCAGGTCGATGACTTGTCGCGCGCCTTCGCCGCCTACCTGCAGGCCCAGGGCTTCGACAAGGGCGACCGCATCGCGGTCATGATGCCCAACGTGCCGCAATACCCGGTCGCGGTCGCGGCGATCCTGCGCGCGGGCTTCGTGGTCGTCAACGTCAACCCGCTGTACACCCCGCGCGAACTCGAGCACCAGCTGAAGGACTCGGGCGCCAAAGCGATCGTGATGGTCGAGAACTTCGCCACCACCTTGCAGAAGGTGCTGCCGGCGGTGCCGACGAAGAAGGTCATCCTCACCGCCCTGGGCGACATGCTCGGCTTTCCGAAGTCGCTGATCGTCAACTACGTCGTGCGCAAGGTGAAGAAGATGGTGCCGGCCTACGACATCCCGGGCGCCGTCAAGTTCAACGACGCGATCGCGCAGGGCCGCGGCAAGACCTTCACGCCGGCGCCGGTCGGCCCCGACGACATCGCGGTGCTGCAGTACACCGGCGGCACCACCGGCGTCAGCAAGGGCGCGGTGCTCTTGCATCGCCAGCTGGTGGCCAACATCCTGCAGGCCGAAGCCTGGTACCAGCCGGCGCTCGTCCGGATCCCGAAGGGCGAGCAGATCGTCACCATCTGCGCCCTGCCGATCTATCACATCTTCGGCTTCAACACGAACATGATGCTGTCGATGCGCATGGGCGGCTGCAACATCCTGATCGCCAACCCGCGCGACCTGCCGGCGATGTTCAAGGAGCTCGCCGGGCAGAAGTTCCACAGCTTCCCGGCGGTCAACACGCTGTTCAACGCGATGGCGCACCACCCCGACTTCAACACGGTGGACTGGAGCGGCCTGGTGATCTCGGTGGGCGGCGGCATGGCGGTGCAGAACGCGACCGCCAAGCTCTGGCTCGAGAAGACCGGCTGCCCGATCGTCGAAGGCTATGGCTTGTCGGAGACCTCGCCGTCGGCCACCTGCAATCCGGTGGACAGCACCGCGTACAGCGGCAACATCGGCCTGCCGATGCCCAACACCGAGCTGAAGCTGCTCGACGACGACGGCAACGAGGTGCCGATCGGCAGCCCCGGCGAGATCGCGATCAAGGGCCCGCAGGTGATGGCCGGCTACTGGCAGCGCCCGGACGAAACCGCGAAGGTGATGACGGCCGACGGCTTCTTCCGCAGCGGCGACATCGGCGTGGTCGACGAGCGCGGCTACTTCAAGATCGTTGACCGCAAGAAGGACATGATCCTGGTCAGCGGCTTCAACGTCTACCCGAACGAGGTCGAGGATGTGGTCACGCAAATGCCCGGCGTGCTCGAATGCGCCGCGGTCGGCGTGGCCGACGCGAAGGCCGGCGAAGCGGTCAAGCTCGTCATCGTCAAGAGCGACCCGAACGTGACCGAAGCGCAGGTGCGCGCCTATTGCGAAGCCAACCTCACGGGCTACAAGCGGCCGAAGATCGTCGAGTTCCGCACCGACCTGCCGAAGACGCCGGTGGGCAAGATCTTGCGCCGGGAGCTGCGCGACAAGGCGTGAAGCCGCCGCTCGCCATCGCGAGCGCGATGCAGCAGGAGCTGCGCGCGCTGATGCCGGCGCTCACCGATGCACGCTCGGTGGTGCGCGGCGGCCGGCACTTCCACCTCGGCACGATGGACGGCGAGCCGGTGGTGCTCGCGCTGTCGGGCATCGGCAAGGTCGCCGCCGCGACCACCGCGACGCTGTTGCTCAGCGAATTCGATGCGCGCGCACTGGTCTTCACCGGCGTCGCCGGCGGTCTCGGCGCCGGGGTGCGCGTGGGCGACGTGGTGGTGGCGCGCGAGCTGCTGCAGCACGACATGGATGCGTCGCCGCTGTTCCCTCGCTACGAGGTGCCGTTGACCGGCCGTGCCCGTTTCGCCACCGACGCCGCGCTCAGCGATGCGCTCGCCGTGTCGGCGCGGCGCTGCATGGCGCGCGCCGCCGAGTTGCTCGGCGCGGCGCACATGGCGGACTTCGGCCTCGTCGATCCATGCGTGCACGAAGGCCTGGTCGCGAGCGGCGACCGCTTCGTGGCCACCGCGGCCGAGAGCCGCGCGCTCGCCGCGGCGCTGCCCGACGCGCTCGCGGTCGAGATGGAAGGCGCGGCGCTGGCCCAGGTCTGCGCCGATTTCGCTCGGCCGTTCGCGGTGCTGCGAACCATCTCTGACCGCGCCGACGACAGCGCGCACGCCGACTTCAAGCGCTTCATCGCCGAGGTGGCGAGCGTCTACACGCGGGTCATCGTGCACGACTGGCTGCAGGGCGGCGCCGGCGAGGTGCCGTAGACTCGTCCGCATGAACTGGCTGTTGGCGCTTGCCTGGCGGGCCCTGCGCGGTGTGCTGATCGGGCTCGCCGCGCTGGTGCTCGCGATCGAGGAATGGGGCTGGCGCCCGCTCACCGCCTGGGCCGCGCGGCTCGCGAAATGGGCGCCGCTGGCGCGGCTCGAAGCGCGCATCCGCGCTGCCCCGCCGAGCGTGGCGCTGGCGCTGTTCCTGGTGCCGGCGGTGCTGCTGTTTCCGGTCAAGCTGCTCGCGCTGTGGTTCATCCACATGGGCCGCACGATGCTGGGTGTGGTCGTCATCGTCGCGGCCAAGCTGCTCGGCACCGCGCTGGTCGGGCGCCTGTTCATCATCACCGAGGCGCAACTGGTGCAGTTCGCCTGGTTCGCACGCGCGCTCGCCTGGTGGCGCGCGACCAAGCTGCGGGTTCGCGCCGCGCTGCGGCGTTCGGGCGGCTGGCAGGCCGTGCAGCGCGCGCGACGCCGCGCTTCGGTATGGCTGCGCCGGCGCACCCGCGGCGCGCGCTGAGCCGGGACCGAGGCTGCATGCCGCCGCGCCTGTACGTCGAGCAGCCACTTTGCGAAGGCGAGCTTGTCGAGCTGCCGCCGGGTCCGGCGCGCCACGCGCAGGTGCTGCGGCTGCAACCCGATGACGCGTTGACGCTGTTCAACGGCGCCGGCGGCGAATGGGCCGCGCGCGTCGTTCGCATGGGACGCAGTGACGTGCAGGTGCGCGTCGGCGCGCACGACCCGGTCGAGCGCGAGCTGCCGTTCGAGCTGACGCTGGCGCTCGGCATGCCGGCCAACGAACGGATGGACGCGCTCATCGAGAAGGCGACCGAACTCGGCGTCGCGTGCATCCAGTCGCTGGTCTGCGAACGCTCGGTGCTGCGCTTGAGCGGCGAACGCGCGCAGAAGAAAGTCGAGCACTGGTGCGGCGTCGCGGTCGCCGCCAGCGAGCAAAGCGGGCGCACGCGCGTGCCGCAGATCGCCGCGGTGCGTTCGCTGCCCGAGTGGTTGCAGGGCCTGCCTCGCGATGACGCGACGCGGCGTTTCGTGCTCAGCCTGCGCGACGCCGTGCCCTTCGACCCGGCCGAGGTGGCCGGCCCGGCGCTCTTTCTCAGCGGCCCCGAGGGCGGCTTGACCGCGGCCGAGGAATCAGCCGCTCGCGCGGCCGGATTCACGCCGCTGTCGCTCGGCCCGCGCGTGCTGCGCGCCGACACCGCACCGCTGGCAATCCTTGCCGCACTCGCCGTTCCCCACCGGAGTCTTCGATGAATTCCCAGCGCGCGGGGAGCGTTCAGCTTGCGACTTCGGAGACGCGCGGCATGTCAGCGTAGGTGAGTCCGTCGGGATCCTTGACGCACATCTGGAAGAGCCGGAACTCCGGGAGATAGCGCTTGCGTGCCTTCGGTCCGATCGCATCGAAGCGAGCAGCGAAGCCCTTCGGTCACGGGCATGATCTCTCCAAGCAGGGCAGCAGGTCGCCCAATGCCAGGCGGTCAGCCCACGTCGCACACCTCAGCGCATCGACCCCGCGACCAGATCGAATCGGAACAAGCGGCACTCGATCGGCCCGTTCCACATCGGCGTGCGCCGTGCTTCCTTCAGGCGCATTGCGCCGGGCAGCTTCATGTCGGGGCTCAGCACATAGGCAGTCCAGCCGGCGGGATGTTGCGTGTAGGCGCGCTTCCAGTGCGCAGCCAGACGCGGGAAAAAATCGTCCGGTGTGTCGCGATCCTCGGCCGATGGCCGAGCGGCCTTGCCGGCGACGTCGATGCGCTCGCCGTACGGCGGGTTCAGCATCAAGGTGCCGGGCAGCTCGCTCGGCAAGGCCGGCGCCGGGCGCTCCAGCGCATCGCCGCCATGGAAGCTGATGGCGGCCTCGACGCCGGCGCGCTGCGCGTTGCGCCGCGCGAAGTCGACCATGCGGAAGGACACATCGCTCGCGACGATCGGCACCTCGCTCGCGTGGATGCGCGACTGCGCATGGCTCTTCAATCGCTGCCACTGCGCGCGCATCTCGGGAGTCGCGAACGGCAGCAGGCGCTCGAACGCGAAGCGGCGCTTCAGCCCGGGCGCGATGCCGCAGGCGATCTGCGCCGCTTCGATCGCGATCGTTCCGGAGCCGCAGCACGGGTCGTGCAAGGCGCCGCCGGCCTCGGGGGTGCCGCGCCAGCCGGCCGCGGCGAGCATCGCCGCGGCCAGCGTTTCCTTCAGCGGCGCGTCGCCCTTGTCGTCGCGCCAGCCGCGCTTGAACAGCGGCTCGCCGGAGCTGTCGACATAGAGCGCGGCGCGCTCGGGGCCGAGGTGCAGCACGAGCTGCAAGTCGGGCGCGCGGGTGTCGACGTTCGGCCGCTCGCCGGTCGTGTCGCGCGTCGCGTCGCACACCGCGTCCTTGATCCGCAGTGCGGCGAAGTTCAGGCTCTTCAGCGGGCTGCGCCGGGCGGTGGTGTCGACACGCAGCGTGTGCGCTGGCGTGATCCATTGCGTCCAGTCCACGCTGCGGCCGAGCTCATACAAGTCGTTCTCATCGCGGTACGGCCCTTCCGCCACCTCGATCAGCACGCGCTGCGTCAATCGGCATTCGAGGTTCAGCGTCATCACCTCGAGCGGATGGCCTTCGAGCGACACGCCGCCGCGCGCGGCATGCACCCGCACGGCGGGCAGCACGCGCTGCACTTCCTCGGCGAGCAGCGCTTCGACGCCGGCGGCGCAGGGCAGAAAGATCGGCAGCGCCATCGCTCCTACATCGCCTTGCGCAAATTGGTCGGCGCGATCTTCAGCGCCTCCCGGTATTTCGCGACGGTGCGCCGCGCGACCTGGATGCCCTGCTCTTCGAGCATCTGCGACAGCTGGCTGTCCGACAGCGGCTTGCATGGGTCTTCGGCCGACACCAGCTGCTTGATCAGCGCGCGCACCGCGGTGCTCGACGCATTGCCGCCGGCCTCGGTGTTCAGCGACGAGCCGAAGAAATACTTCAGCTCGAAGGTGCCGAAGGGCGTGGACATGTACTTCGCGGTGGTCACGCGCGAGATCGTCGATTCGTGCAGCCCGAGCTCGTCGGCGATTTCGCGCAGCACCAGCGGCTTCATCGCGATCTCGCCGTGGGTGAAGAAGCTCTTCTGCCGCTCGACGATCGCCTGCGAGACGCGCTGGATGGTGTCGAAGCGTTGCTGGATGTTCTTCATGAACCAGCGCGCCTCTTGCAGCCGCGAGCTCAGGCCCGCCGCGCTGCCGTTGGCGCTGCCGCGGTGCTGGCGGATCGCCTGCGCATACAGGTCGTTGATTCGCAGCTTGGGCATCACGTCGGGGTTGAGCACGACCTTCCAGTTGCGTCCCGACTTCTGCACCACCACGTCGGGCGCGATGATGTTCGCTTCGGCGCGCGCGAACGGCCGAGCCGGCTTGGGCTCGAGCGTGATGATCAGCGCCTGCGCTTCCTTCAGCAGCACCTCGTCGGCGCCGGTGGCGGCCATCAGCTTCTTCAGGTCGCGCCGCGCCAGCAGCTCGAGGTGCTGCTTGCAGACGATGATCGCGATCGCTTGCGCCTCGCTGCGCGGCTGCAGGCGCAGCTGCAGGGTCAGGCACTCGCCGAGGTTGCGTGCGCCGACCCCGGCCGGCTCCATGCTCTGCAGCCACTTCAACGCGCAGTTCAGCCGCTCGAGCAGCTCTTCGCGCTCGTCCTCGCCTTCGGCCAGCTGGGCTGCGATCTCTTCCAGCGGGTCGGCCAGGTAGCCGTCGTCGTTCAGCGACTCGATCAACACGTGCAGCGCGGCCGCGTCTTCGGGTGACAGCCGCATGCCGGGCAGCTGGTCGCGCAGGAACTCCTGCAGGCTTTGTGCGGCGGGGTTGCGGTCCTGCGGATCGAGCTCGTCGCCGTCGCTGCTGCCGGCGCTGCTGGCGCTTGGCGTTTCGCGGATGCCGTCGAAGTCGTCGCGCTCGGTGCCGTTCTCCCAGTCCGCGCGCTCGGTCGCGAACTCGGCGTTGTCGATCGGCGCGGCCTCGTCGACCGCGTCGCCGCTGGCCGCCTCGGCGGCGTTCTCGGTTTCGCGCTCGCCGACGCGCTCGGCCGGCGTCGTGCGCTCGGCCAGCGGCTCGAACACCGGCGCGTTGTCCTCCTCGGCCTCGAGGAAGGGGTTCTGCTCCAGCATCTGCTCGACTTCCTGGTGCAGCTCGAGCGTCGACAGCTGCAGCAGCCGGATCGACTGCTGCAATTGCGGCGTCAGCGCCAGGTGCTGGGAGAGACGGACTTGCAACGACGGCTTCATACTGCGGCCCCGTTGCTACATGCGGAAATGCTCGCCGAGGTAGACCTTGCGCACGTCGGCGTTCTCGACGATCTCGACCGGCGTGCCCTCGGCCAGCACCCGGCCTTCGCTGATGATGTAGGCGCGGTCGCAGATGCCCAGCGTCTCGCGCACGTTGTGGTCGGTGATCAGCACACCGATGCCGCGGCTCTTCAGGAAACTGATGATGCGCTGGATCTCGATCACTGCGATCGGGTCGACGCCGGCGAACGGTTCATCGAGCAGGATGAAGCGCGGCTGGGTCGCCAGCGCCCGCGCGATCTCGACGCGGCGCCGCTCGCCGCCCGACAGCGCCGGCGCCGGCGAGGCGCGCAGCTTGTCGATGCCCAGGTCGTGCAGCAGGCCGTCGAGCAACTCGTCGATCAGCGCCGGCTTCAAGGGCTTGCCGTCGGGGCCGAACTGCAGCTCGAGCACGGCGCGGATGTTTTCCTCGACGCTGAGTTTGCGAAAGATCGACGCTTCCTGCGGCAGGTACGACAGGCCCAGGCGCGAGCGGCGGTGGATCGGCAGCCGCTCGACGCGCTGACCTTCGATCGTGATCTCGCCGGCGTCGGCGCGCACCAGGCCGACGATCATGTAGAAGCTCGTGGTCTTGCCCGCGCCGTTGGGCCCGAGCAGGCCCACCACTTCACCGGCGTCGACCGCGACATGCACGTCCTTCACCACCTTGCGCGTGCCGTAGGTTTTTTGCAGGCCCTGCGCCGTCAGCCGGCCCGCACTGCGCGGCGCCAGTGCCGCTGCCGTCACGCTCACCGCTTGTCTCCGAGCGCCGGGCTCGCCTTGAGCTGCGTTCCCGCCTGCGACGCGGCCTCGGCCGCGGCCGGCGTGCCTTCGCGCGGCGTCAGCACTGCGCGCACCCGGCCGCCGGGGGTGTCGGCCGCGGCGGCGGTCGGGCTGCCGCTGCCGGACACGCGAAAGACCTCGGTCGTGTTGTCGTAGGTGATCAGGCTGCCGGTGATCTCGTCGCCGACGCTCGCGCCGCGCAGGCGCCGCACGACGGCGTTGCTGACGAAGCGAACCGTGTCGGCCTTGTCGTCGTATTCGAGCCGCTCGGCCTGGCCGTCGATGTACTCGTCGACGCCTTCGCGCTTCTGGCGGAACGTCGCTGGCCGGTTGGCGCCGCCGATCGCGACGGCGGTGCGGTAGCCGTCGGGCGACTCGCGCAGCTCGACCCGGTCGGCCTTGATGACGATCGTGCCCTTGGTGATGATCACGTTGCCGCTGAAGACGATGACCTGCCTGAGCAGGTCGAGCGTGCCCTGCCGATCCGCCGCGACGTTCAGCGGCTTGCTGCGGTCGGCCCGCTCGGCCTGCGCCGGCGCGCTCAGCGCCAGC
This sequence comes from Piscinibacter sp., assembly GCA_036507085.1. GTDB lineage: Bacteria > Pseudomonadota > Gammaproteobacteria > Burkholderiales > Burkholderiaceae_C > Albitalea. The sequence goes on from DASXQQ010000264.1 coordinate 18,545, forward strand.
GCGAGCAGCGCGGCGCTCAAGGTACGGACCAGGGAGGAAAACGGGTGATTCATAGAGGCATGAAACTTGCAGGCCATTCTAGCCGCAAGCGCTTCATGCCTCGGGTGAAATACGGACGAATTCCCGTCCGCAATGCGCGAAGTTCGCGCTCGCGCCGTAACGAGGGCGGCTCAGCCGCCTTTGCGCACGCGCTGGATCAGGAAGTCGGCGACGCTGATCGCCGCCTCGTTGGTACCGGCCAGCGAGCCCGAGGTGAAGTAACGGCCCTGCACGCCGATCGCCGGCACGCCGTCGATCTTGTAGGCGGCGGCCAGCTGGTTGGCCTGGCGCGCCTTGGTCTGCACCGAGAACGAGTTGAAGACCTCGAGGAACTTGGGCGCATCGATGCCGTTCTTCGCCATGAAGGCGGCGATGTCGGGCGCCTTGTCCAGGCGCTGGCGGTCGCTGTGGATCGCGTAGAACACCTTGCGGTGCATCGCCTCGACCTTGCCCAGCGCTTCGAGCGCATAGAAGATGCGCTGGTGGGTGGTGTAGGGCTCGTCGCGGAACGCCACCGGGACGCGGCGGAACGCCACGTCGGCGGGCAGCTTCTTTAGCCAGGCGTCGAGCGTGGGCTCGAACGCGTTGCAGTGCGGGCAGCCGTACCAGAAGAACTCGATCACCTCGATCTTGCCGCCCGCCGGCGTGGGCAGCGGCTGGCTCAGCCGCACGTAGTGCTTGCCTTCGACCGGGCTGCCCTGGGCCTGGGCCGGACTCGTCAACGACGCGCCGGCGGCACCCAGGCCGGCGACGATCAGTTGAGCGGAAAAATCGCGACGATTCATTTCTTGTTCCTTCAGTGAGGGTGCGGTGCACCGACAGAGTCGGACGCCGGCGCGAAAGTTCAGCCTACTTCTGCACCCGCACCAACGCCGATTCGATGTTCGAACTGTCCAGCTTCTCCTTCGCCGCGTCGGCCTCATCCTTGGTCTCGAACGGGCCGACGCGCACGCGGTACACCGTGCGGCCGGCCTGCTCGCGCTCGGTCACCTTGGCCGACAGGCCGAGCATCGCGAGCTTGGCGCGCTGCTGTTCGGCGTCGTCGGGGCGGGCATAGGCGCCGGCCTGCACGAAGTAACTGAACGGCTCGGCCCTCGGTTTGGTGGACGTGACTTGCCCCGGCGCGGCGGCGGCCGGTCGGTCGGCGAGGATCGCCGCCGGGTCGCGCGTGCTCGTCTGCGCCTTCGGCGGCACCGGCAGCGCGGCCACCGGCGCTTCGGCGCTGGGTGGGCGCGTGACCGGTGCGATGGCACCGCTCGCCGCGGCGCCGGGCCGCGCCGGGTTCTTGCCGTAGAGCGGGCTGTTCGGGTCCCAGTTCTTGTTGCGCTCGGTCTCGGCCGCGTCCTGCTCTGCCGTGCGCTGCGGCACCTTGTTGACGAAAGGCACCGGCACCTTGGTCACGTACAGCGCCACGCCGAGCGCGAGCGCCAAGCCGACCAGCAGGCCGACGATCAGGCCCATCACGAAGCCACCGCGTTGAAATTTCATCGGTTCTCCTGCCATCACATTTTTTCCGGCGCACTGACACCGAGCAGCGCGAGCGCGTTCTTCAGCACCTGGCGCGTCGCGGCAAGCAGTGCAAGGCGGGCGCGCGTCAGTTCGGCGTCGTCGTCGACGAGGAAGCGCTCGGCGCCGTAGTAGCTGTGGAAGGCGCTCGCCACGTCACGCAGGTAGAACGCCACGTCGTGCGGCGCGAGGCCGGCCGCGGCGTTCGTGAGCACGCCCGGGTACTCGGCGAGTTTGAGCATCAGCGCGGCCTCGCTCGGCGCGGTGAGCAGCGCGAGCTTCGCACTCGCCAGCGACGCCGCGTCGCCGCCCTTGTCGACGAACTGCTGGATCACCGAGCAGATGCGCGCATGCGCGTACTGCACGTAGAACACCGGGTTCTCGTCGTTGCGCTTCAGTGCGAGGTCGATGTCGAAGACGAACTCGGTGTCGGCCTTGCGGCTGATCAGGAAGAAGCGCACCGCGTCCTTGCTGGTCCAGTCGATCAGGTCGCGCAAGGTCACGTAGCTGCCGGCGCGCTTGGAGAGTTTCACCTCCTGGCCGCCCTTCATCACGGTGACCATCTTGTGCAGCAAGTAGTCCGGGTAACCCGCCGGCACGCCGACCCCGGCCGCTTGCAGGCCGGCGCGCACCCGCGCGATCGTGCCGTGGTGGTCGCTGCCCTGGATGTTGATCGCCTTCGTGAAGCCGCGCTCGAACTTGTTGACGTGGTAGGCCACGTCGGGCACGAAGTAGGTGTAGCTGCCGTCCGACTTCTTCATGACGCGATCCTTGTCGTCGCCATAGTCGGTGGTGCGCAGCCACAGGGCGCCGCCGTCCTCGAAGGTCTTGCCGGCGGCGATCAGCCGCGCGACCGTGTCGTCGACGCGGTGCGTGGTGTACAGGCTCGATTCGAGGAAGTAGTTGTCGAAGCGCAAGCCGAAAGCCTGCAGGTCCAGGTCCTGCTCGTGGCGCAGGTAGGCGACCGCGAACTCGCGGATGCTGTCGATGTCCTCGGGGTCTCCGGATGCGGTGAATTCGCGATCGTCGGCCTTCACCGTCTTGCGAGCCATGAAGTCGTCGGCGATCTCCTGGATGTAGTCGCCGTTGTAGGCGGCGTCGGGCCACTGCGCGTCGCCCGGCTTGAAGCCGCGAATGCGCGCCTGCACCGAGGCGGCGAGGGTGGCGATCTGCACGCCGGCATCGTTGTAGTAGAACTCGCGCGTGACCTGGTAGCCCTGTGCCTCGAACAGATGGCAGATCGCGTCGCCCAGCGCGGCCTGGCGCGCGTGGCCCAGGTGCAAGGGGCCGGTGGGGTTGGCCGAGACGAATTCGACCAGCACGCGCTGGCCCTGGGGCGGCTGCTCGCCGAACTGGTCGCCGGCCTCAAGCACCTCGGCCACGACCGCCTGCTTGGCGGCGTTCGACAGGCGCAGGTTGATGAACCCCGGACCGGCGATCTCCATCGCGGCCACGTGGCGACGCACCGCTGGCGAGCGGCCCAGGGCCTCGATCAGCGCCTGCGCGACCTCGCGCGGGCTCTTCTTCAGCGGCTTGGCCAGCTGCATCGCGGTCGTCACGGCGAGGTCGCCGTGGGCGGCCTGCTTGGGGGACTCGAACACGGCGGCGACACCGGCGCCGGGGCTGACTTGCTCGATGGCGTCTCGCAGGGCGGCGAGCAAGTCCTGTTTGGCTTGGATCATTTGGTGAATTCTACGGTTGACCCTTGCGCCGACCCGCCGGACGCACCCAGTTGCCAGGCCCGGCCCATCAAGTGCAGTATTGCCGTGTCTTTGTGCCGCTGATTTGGCCAGCAGAGCGGCGCTGACGGTGGAAAGATGCGGGACTCCGGTCGCCTCCGGACCCCGCGCCCATGCCCACCCCCCAGTCCCAATTCACAGACCTGGCCCAGGACCTTCCGGATTTGCCCGTGCAGATCGGCAAGTACCGCGTGCTTCGCAAGCTGGGCGAGGGTGCCACCAGCGAGGTCTACCTTTGCCACGACGACTTTCATGACCGCGACGTGGCGATCAAGCGGGTGCGCACGCCCAGCGGCGATCCGGTCGATGGGCGCTACTCGGAGCGCTTCTTCAATGCCGAGGCGGCCCTCGTCGGGCGCTTGCAGCACCCGAACGTGGTGCAGATCTTCGACGCGGTGTCCGACCCGATGGAGTCGTACATCGTCATGGAGTACGTGGCCGGCAACACCTTGCGGCCCTACTGCCGCGCCGACCAACTGCTGTCGCTCGAGCTGATCGTCGAAATCGGCTTCAAGTGCGCGATGGCGCTCGGCTACGTCTACCGCCAGGGGCTGATCCACCGCGACGTGAAGCCGGCCAACCTGCTGGTGACGCTGAGCAACAGCGCGATCACCGACGTCAAGGTCACCGACTTCGGCAGCGTGCTCAACCTCGACGCCGACGTGACCCAGGTCTACCGCGTCGGCTCGCTCGCCTACATGTCGCCCGAACAGCTCGACGGCAGCACGCTCGACTGTCGCGCCGACATCTATTCGCTCGGCGCGGTGCTGTACCACCTGATCGCCGGTCGCCCGCCGTTCGACGCGCAGGTGCAGTCGGCGATGATGAACCAGATCTACAACCTGCGTCCGACGCCGCTGACCGGCTTGCGCTCCGGGCTCGCGCCCGCGGTCGACGCGGTGATCCAGCGCGCGCTGGCGAAGAAGCTGCACGAGCGCTACGCGAGCTGGGACGAATTCGCACAGGCGCTGTCGTCGCTGATTGTCAACCACGAGGTGCCGCGCGGCCAGTTGCAGGGCGTGCTCGATTCGGAGCGCTTCAACCTGCTGCGCAGCCTGGACTTCTTCGTGAGCTTCGGCGATGTCGAGCTGTGGGAGGTGGTGCACCGCGCGAGGTGGCAGCGCCACGGGTTCGGCCATGCGCTGTACCGCAAGGGCGAGGAAGGACGCGACTTTCACATCATTGCGCAAGGCGAACTCGAGGTCTTTCGCGACGGCCAGAAAGTGGCGCAGCTCGGCGCCGGCACCTCGGTCGGCGAGATGGCCTACCTCGCGCCGAGCCCCGACCTGCGCCGCCACAGCACCGACGTGGTCGTCACCGCGCCGGCGACGACGATCTCGTTCACGCCGGACACGCTGGCCCAGCTGAGCCCGAGCTGCCGCCACCATTTCGACGAGGCCTTCATCCGCGTGCTGGTGCGCCGCCTGCATGCGGCGCACGAAGCGCTCGCCCACCCGCGGCGCATTTTGTGAAGCGTCATCGGTGATTCGTGATCGGTGAATCGGCGGCCTGTCGACTCACGATTCGCGATTCACTGCCCCGGCCCAATAGGCCGCGTCGCCGTACGTGTGCTTGAGGAAGTCGATCCACAGCCGCACCCGCAGCGGCAAATGCTTGGCGTGCGGGAACACCGCGTAGATGCCGTTGGGCGGCGAGGCGAAGTGGTCGAGCACGCTGACCAGCGTGCCATTCGCCACCTCGTGCTCGACCTCCCAGGTCGAGCGCCATGCGATGCCCATGCCGGCGGCGCACCAGTCGTGCAGCACCTGGCCGTCGCTGCAGTCGAGTCGGCCACTCGGCCGCAGGTGCGTCAACTCGCCGTCGATGCGAAACGCCCAGCCGCGGGTCTGGCTGGCGTCGCTGCTGAGCGTCAGGCACTCGTGCCGGGCGAGCTCGCTCGGGTGCCGGGGCGTGCCGGCGCGCTTCAGATACGCCGGCGTCGCCACGCACAGGCGCCGGTTCTCCGCCAGGCGCACACTGACCAGCGCCGAATCGGGCAGGTCGCCGACGCGCACCGCGCAGTCGACGCCTTCGTTGACGATGTCGACGACCCGATCGCTCAGGTTCAGCGACACCGACACGTCCGGGTGCTGGGCGAGGAAGCGCGGCACCAGCGGCGCCACATGGCGGCGGCCGAAACCGGCCGGCGCGGTGACGCGCAAATGGCCGCTTGCCTTCACCCCGCCGGCACTGACGCTCGCTTCGGCGCTGGCCAGGTCGGCGAGCAGGCGCTGGCAGTCTTCGAGGAAGGCGCTGCCTTCGTGGGTCAGCGTGATGCGCCGGGTCGTGCGCAACAGCAGCTTGACCCCGAGCCGCGCCTCGAGCCCGTCGATGCGCCGGCCGATGACCGCCGGCGCCACGCCTTCGGCGTTGGCGGCGGCCGTCAGGCTCCCCTTCGCGGCCACCGCCACGAACGATTCGATTTGTTTTAACCGGTCCATCCGGGCAGATTACCGACGTTGAAGTCAGCAATCAACCCAACGCAGCGGCGTCAGTCCGGCTTGATGCCCGCGTCGCGAACGATCGCGCCCCAGCGCGCGTGCTCGGCCTTCAGGAACGGCGCCGACTGTTCCGGCGTGCCGCCCATCGCCGCGCTGCCGTCGGCGAGCAAGGCGGCGATGGTGTCGGGCCGGCTGAGCGCCTTGTTGACGGCGGTGTTGAGGCGCTTCACCGCGTCGGCCGGCGTGCCGGCGGGGGCGACCAGCGCCTTCCAGTCCACCGCCTCGAAGCCCTTGTAGCCCGACTCGGCGACGGTCGGCACGTCGGGCACCACCAGCTTGATCGGCTGGTTCGGGAAGGCGCCCTGGGCGAAAGCGCCCGCGGCGGAGAGGCCGGCGAGGGCGAAAACGATGGAACGGCGAAGCAGGTTCACGCGATGTCTCCGTGGCTTGGAAATGAGAAAGGGGTGGCTTCAGTCCCTTCGACGGGCTCAGGATGATCGGCGCCTTCGACAAGCTCAGGCGTCGGCCGGCTCGGCCGCGTCGCCGTGAGGCAGGGATGACGGCCCGATCACGCCGCCACGGCGCAGCGCTGCGATGGCGGCGGCGCCGTAGCCGAGCTCGGCGAGCAGCTCGTCGTTGTGCTGGCCGAGCCGCGGTGGGTCGGTGCGCACCGGCAGTCGCTGGCCGGCGAGCGTCAGCGGCAGCAGCGGCGCGGTCGTCGCGCGGCCGTCGGGCAGGGTCAGCGCGGCGAGACCGCCGGTGGCGAGCAGGTGCGGGTCGGCGACGAGTTCCTCCGGCCGGGTGATCGGCGCATACGGCAGGCCGTGGGCTTCGAACAGTGCGCCGATCTCGGCCGCGGACCGCGCCGCGAGCCGCTCGCGCAGCACCGGCAGCAGCCACTCGCGTGACTGCACCCGCAGGTTGTTCGACGCGAGCCGCGCGTCGGCCTTCAGGTCGGCGAAGCCGAAGGCGTCGCAGAAGGTCGCCCACTGCGTGTCGGAGACGACGGCAAGGAAGATCTGCTCGCCGCCGGCGACGCTGAACACGTCGTAGACCGCCCAGGCCGAGATGCGGCTGGGCATCGGCGCGGCAGGCCGCCCGGTGACGGCGAACTGCATCATGTGCTGCGCGACGAGGAACACGTTGTTCTCGAACAGCGCGCTCTGCACCTCCTGGCCGCGGCCGCTGTGCTCGCGCGCATTCAGCGCGGCCAGCGCGCCGATCGCGCCGAACATGCCGCCCATGATGTCGTTGACCGACGCGCCGGCGCGCAGCGGGCGGCCCACGGGACCGGTCATGTAGGCGAGGCCGCCCATCATCTGCACCACCTCGTCGAGCGCGGTGCGGTGCTCGTAAGGCCCTGGCAGAAAGCCCTTGTGCGAGACGTAGACGAGGCGCGGGTTGAGCGCGCTCAGCGCCGGGTAGCCGAGCCCGAGCTTGGCCATCGTGCCGCTCTTGAAGTTCTCGCTGAACACGTCGGCGCCTGCGATCAGCTTGAGCACGATCTCGAGGCCGCGCGGGTCCTTCACGTCGATGGCGAGGCTCTTCTTGTTGCGGTTGAACATCGGGAAGAAGCCGGCCCCCGAACCGATCAGCGTTCGCGTGTTGTCGCCGGCCAGTGGCTCGACCTTGATGACCTCGGCGCCGAGGTCGCCGAGGATCATTCCGCAGGTCGGGCCCATCACCATGTGGGTGAACTCGACGACCCGCACGCCGGCCAAGGGCAGTGGCTGAGATTCAGACATGCGTGGCTCCTTGCACGAAACCCTTTGGCAATCCGACCTCGGGCGTCATGCCGTAGATGGGCTCGCCGGGCAAGCCGGCTTTCAGCGGCTCGCGTGCGGCGATCAACCTGTGGATGTCGATGCCGGTCGCAACGCCCATCGCCTCGAACATGAACACCAGGTCCTCGGTGACCACGTTGCCCGACGCGCCCGGCGCATACGGGCAGCCGCCGAGCCCGCCGAGCGAGGCGTCGAAGCTGCGCACGCCGACGTCGTAGGCGGCCAGGCAGTTGGCGAGGCCGAGGCCGCGGGTGTTGTGCATGTGGGCCGCGCCCGCGCGTTCGCCGATCTCGGCGCGCAGGCGCTGGAACAAGCGCCGAACCTGCGCCGGGTTGGCGTGGCCGGTGGTGTCGGAGAGCCCCGATTCGTCGGCGCCGGCGGCCACCGCCTGCACGGCCAGCCGGATCACCTCGTCTTCCGGCACCGCGCCCTGCAGCGTGCAGCCGAAGGCGGTCGAGATGCCGGCCTCGACCAAGACCCGCGGCGCGCGCTCGTCGCGCAGCGCGACGATGCGGCGCAGCTCGTCGATCATCTGCGCGCGCGTCTTGCGCACGTTGGCGAGCGAATGCGCCTCGCTCGCCGACACCGGAATCGTCAGCTTGTGCACGCCGGCGGCGAGCGCCGCCTCGGCGCCGCGCAGGTTGGGCACCAGCGCCATCACCGTCAGGCCGGGCAGCGTGAGGGCATGGGCGACCACCTCGGCGGCATCGGCCATCTGCGGCAGCAGCTTGGCCGGCACGAAGGAGCAGACTTCGATCTCGCGCAGGCCCGCGGCATGCAGCGCGCTGATCCAGCGCCGCTTGTCGGCGGTGGGCATCGTGCGGGCGACGCTTTGCAGGCCGTCGCGCGGACCGACTTCGCTGACGAGGATGGTGGGGCTTGCGGGCATTGACAATCTCCACGCTGTTTCGTAGACTGTTCTGTAAGATAGAACGACGTTCTAAAAAAGTATCGTGGACCACGCGGGCCTTGTCAAGGCCGACGCGCCAAAGGACCCATCGCCATGCCGAAGAAAGCCGTCTCGCCCTCGCTCGCCGACCAGCAAGCTGCCCCCGGCGGCGCCGCTGCGGTCGACCGAGCGCTGTCGCTGCTGTGCGCGTTTCGCGCCGGCGACACGTCGCTCACGCTCGCCGAGCTGGCCGAGCGCAGCCAGCTGTACAAGAGCACGGTGCTGCGCCTGCTCGCCTCGCTCGAGCACGCGCGGCTGGTGCAGCGCCAGGCCGATGCGCGCTACGCGCTCGGCCCCGAGCTGGCGCGGCTGCATTCGATCTACTCGGCTTCGTTCTCGCTCGAAGCGCAGGTGCTGCCGGCGCTGCGCGAACTGGTCGCGCTCACGCGCGAGAGCGCCGCCTTCCATGTGCGCCAGGGCGACCAGCGGCTGTGCCTGTACCGCGTCGACTCCCCGCAGTTGCTGCGCGACCACATCCGCGCCGGCGACCTGCTGCCGCTGAAGCGCGGCGCGGGTGGCCGCGTGCTGATGGCGTTCGGCGGCGCGAAGGGCAAGCTCTACGAGCAGATCCGCCATGACGGCGTCGCCGTGCTGAGCGGCGACCGCGTGCCCGACCTGACCGGCATTTCGGCGCCGGTGTTCGGCGTCGACGCTGAGCTCGTCGGCGCGCTGACGCTGACGATGCCGAGCAGCCGCTTGAAGGCATCGTTCACCGCGGCGGTGCGACACGCGGCGCAGGCACTGACCCTGCGGCTGGGCGGGCGCGGGCACTGATCTTTGCGCCAAAGTCACAGGTCCAGGCCACCCGATGCACTGAATCGCCGGCCCGCGCTCGCATAGAGTTGCAGGATGGAACCCCGGGCCCCAGGAATTCGTGTCGACCCCGCGCCGCGCGCGGTGCTGTTCGACGCCTATGGCACGCTGTTCGACGTCTACAGCGTCGGCCTGCTGGCCGAGCAGTTGTTCCCCGGATTCGGCGAGCGCCTGGCCGTGCTCTGGCGCGACAAGCAGATCGAGTACACCCGGCTCACCTCGATGAGCGGCCAGTACAAGCCGTTCTGGGAGCTCACGCGCGCCGGCCTGCGCTACGCCGCGAAGCGTCTCGGACTCGCGCTGACGGCGACCGCCGAAGACCGGCTGATGAACCAGTATCGCCACCTGAGCGCCTATCCCGAGAACCGCGAGGTGCTGGCCGAGCTGAAGGCGCGCGACATCCCGGCGGGCATTCTCAGCAACGGCGACCCCGAGATGCTCGGCGTCGCGGTGAAGAGCGCGGGCTTCTCCGGCCTGCTCGCCCAGGTGCTGAGCGTGCATCCGCTGCGCAAGTACAAGACCGACCCGGCCGCCTACGCGCTGGGCCCGCAGGCCTTCGGGCTGGCGGCGAAAGAGATCCTGTTCGTCTCCAGCAACGGCTGGGACGCGATCGGCGCCACCTGGTTCGGCTACACGACGCTGTGGGTCAACCGCGGCGGCCTGCCGCTGGAAGAACTGGACACCGCGCCGACGCGCATCGGATCGAGCCTGCGCGACGTGCTGAGTTTTTTTGAGAACCTGAAGGAGAACAAGCCATGAGCATCACCCTGCCGCAAGGCCTGCAGATCAACGCGCCCATCCAGCCGGGCTTCGAGACCGTGCTGACGCTGCCCGCGCTGGAGCTGGTGGCCAAGCTGCACCGCGCCTTCGAGCCGCGCCGACAGCAACTGCTGGCCGCGCGCGTCGAGCGCACCCGCCGGCTCGACGCCGGCGAGCGCCCCGACTTCCTGCCCGAGACCCGGGCCATCCGCGACGGCGACTGGAAGGTCGCCCCGGTGCCCCCCGCGCTGCACTGCCGGCGCGTCGAGATCACCGGCCCCGTCGACGCGAAGATGGTCATCAACGCCTTCAACTCCGGCGCCGATTCCTACATGACCGACTTCGAAGACAGCAACTCGCCGCTGTGGACGAACCAGATCCAGGGTCAGATCAACCTCGGCCGCGCCATCCGCCGCACGCTGACGCTGGAGCAGGGCGGCAAGACCTACCGGCTCAACGACAAGGTCGCCACGCTGCAGGTGCGCCCGCGCGGCTGGCACCTGGCCGAGAAGCATGTGCTGGTCGACGGCCAGCGCGTCAGCGGTGGCATCTTCGACTTCGCCCTCTTCATGTTCCACAACGCGCACGAGCAGATCGCCCGTGGTGCCGGCCCCTTCTTCTACCTGCCGAAGATGGAAAGCCACCTCGAAGCGCGGCTGTGGAACGACGTTTTCGTGATGACACAGAACGAGCTCGGCCTGCCGCAAGGCACGATCAAGGCGACGGTGCTGATCGAGACCATCCTCGCCGCGTTCGAGATGGACGAAATCCTCTATGAGCTGCGCGAGCACAGCGCCGGGCTGAACGCCGGCCGCTGGGACTACATCTTCAGCTGCATCAAGAAGTTCAAGCTCGACCGCGACTTCTGCCTCGCCGACCGCGCCAAGGTCACGATGACCGCACCCTTCATGCGCGCCTACGCGCTGCTGCTGCTGAAAACCTGCCATAAGCGCGGCGCGCCGGCGATCGGCGGCATGTCCGCGCTGATCCCGATCAAGAACGACCCGGAGAAGAACGCGATCGCGATGGCCGGCATCATCGCCGACAAGCAGCGCGACGCGATCGACGGCTACGACGGCGGCTGGGTCGCCCACCCGGGGCTCGTGGAGCCGGCGATGAAGGAGTTCCTCGCGGTGCTCGGCGAGCGTGCGAACCAGTTCGACAAGCAGAAGCCCGAAGTCAGCGTGACCGCGGCGGACCTCCTGAACTTCCAGCCCGAAACGCCGATCACCGACGCGGGTCTGCGCATGAACATCAACGTCGGCATCCACTACCTCGGTGCCTGGCTGGCCGGCAACGGCTGCGTGCCGATTCACAACCTGATGGAAGACGCGGCCACCGCCGAGATCAGCCGCTCGCAGGTGTGGCAGTGGATCCGCTCGTCGAAGGGCGTGCTCGACGACGGCCGCAAGGTCACGGCCGAGATGGTGCGTGCGCTGGTGCCCGAAGAGCTCGCCAAGATCAAGGCCGGCGGCTTCGAAGGCAAGTTCGACCGCGCGGCGGAGATCTTCGAGAAGATGAGCACGCAGGAGCAGTTCGCCGAGTTCCTGACGCTGCCGTTGTACGAAGAGATTTGAGCGCGTGGCTCCCTCTCCCGCTGCGCGGGAGAGGGCCGGGGTGAGGGCTGCGGCGCGGGCGCCGCGTCCGACCTCGCTTCTATTGCGTCATGCCGTCGAGCCGTGCAGAATTCTGCTACAAACTTTTGTATCGGATCCGACATGGCCGTCATCGCAACCAAGGACATCGTGCCGATTTCCCAGGCGCGCGTGCGCCTGACAGAACTCGCCGACGATGTCTCGAAGTCGGGACACGAGAAGGTCTTCACGAAGAACGGCAAGAGCTATGTGGCGCTGATCACGGCGGAACAGCTCGACGACTACCGCCGCTTCAAGGAGGCAGAACACTTGTCGATGCTCGAAGCGCTTGTCGAGGCCGCCGAAGACATCGACGCGGGACGTGTCTACACGTGGGATGAGTTCAAGCCCCGGCTCGCGAAGCTGCGCGCGAAGGCGAAACGCATTGCCGGTGCATGAGTGCACCGCGCTTGCTGCCGGTGATCGCCACCCGGCGGTTCGAGCGTGCGCTCGACGCCATGCTTGATCACTACGCCAGTCTTCGCCATCTGAACCCTGATGCAGGATCGCGCGCGTTGCTGCTCATCGACATGGTCGAAACCGAGCTACCTCGGTTGCTCGGTGCCCAGCCCGATATTGGCCGCCCCGCGCAATTGAGCCTGACCCAAAGTCAGGCCGAGAAAAACTGGCTTACTCGACTGGCACCGTTGACGGCACGCCGCCGTTTGCAGGCACGCGAATGGCTGGTCGGCGACTTCTGGGTGCTTTACTACCGGACCTCGAGCGCTGTCTACCTTGCGTCGGCGCGGCACGAGCGGGAAGCGGGCTACCGA
>DASXQQ010000265.1:0-2660 GCA_036507085.1 Piscinibacter sp.
CGTTGCCGGAACAAAACCCTGCCGCTCCCACCTATGAAGACGCACTGAGCGAGCTCGAGCGTCTGGTGGCGGCGATGGAGCTCGGCCAGCTGCCGCTCGACACGCTGCTCGAAAACTACCGGCGCGGCGCCGAGTTGCTGAACTTCTGCCGGGCCCGGCTCGAAGCGGTCGAGCAGCAGGTGAAGGTGCTTGAGGAAGGGCAGCTCAAGCCCTGGACATCCGCATGAAGCGCGCAGAATTCGAGTCCTGGGCTCGCGACGAGGTCGACGCCGTGGAGTCCGCGCTCGAGGCCTGGGTGCCCGTCGACGCGCCGGCGGGCCTGGGTCTCGCGATGCGCTACGGCGTGCTCGACGGCGGCAAGCGGGTGCGGCCCTTGCTCGTGCTGGCCGCCGCGCAGACGGTCGGCGGGCTGCATGAGGCGGCGCTGCGCGCCGCCTGCGCGGTCGAGCTGATCCATGCGTATTCGCTGGTCCACGACGACATGCCGTGCATGGACAACGACGTGTTGCGACGCGGCAAGCCCACGGTGCACGTGCAGTTCGGCGAGGCGCAGGCGATGCTCGCCGGCGACGCGATGCAGGCCCTCGCATTCGAGATATTGACACCGGACGAAGGTGTACCGCCGGCGCTGCAGGCACGGCTGTGCTCGCTGCTCGCGCGCGCCGCCGGCCACGCCGGCATGGCCGGCGGGCAGGCGATCGACCTCGCCAGCATCGGCGTGCCGCTCGACGAACACCGGCTGCGCGACATGCATCACCGCAAGACCGGCGCGCTGCTGCAGGCAAGCGTGCTGATGGGCGCCGCCTGCGGCTCGCCGAGCGCCACCGAATGGGCGGCGCTGGCCGCCTACGGCGACGCGTTGGGCCTCGCGTTCCAGGTGGTCGACGACATTCTCGACGTGACCCAGGCCTCCGAGACGCTGGGCAAGACGGCCGGCAAGGACTACGACAACAACAAGCCGACCTATGTGACCGTGCTCGGTCTGGACGCCGCTCGCCGCCACGCGGCGGACCTGCGCGACAAGGCGCGGGCGGCGCTCGCTAGCAGCGGCCTGGCCGACGCGGCCTGGTTGAGTCTGCTGGCCGACAAGGTCGTCGAACGAGACAACTGATGAACCACACCCTGCTGCAAACCATCAACAGCCCGGCCGATGTGCGCAAGCTGTCGCGGTACGAACTCAAGCAGCTCGCCATCGAGCTGCGTGACTTCGTGCTGCAAAGCGTGTCGCAGACTGGCGGCCACCTGTCGTCCAACCTCGGCACGGTCGAGCTCACGGTGGCATTGCACCATGTGTTCAACACGCCGTACGACCGGCTGGTGTGGGACGTGGGCCACCAGACCTATCCGCACAAGATCCTCACCGGCCGGCGCGACCGCATGCCCACGCTGCGCCAGCTCGGCGGCATCAGCGGCTTCCCGCGCCGCGACGAGAGCGAGTACGACACCTTCGGCACCGCGCACTCGTCGACCTCGATCTCGGCCGCGCTCGGCATGGCCACCGCGGCCCGGCTGAAGGGCGAGAGCCGCCACGCGGTGGCCATCATCGGCGACGGCGCGATGAGCGCCGGCATGGCCTTCGAGGCGCTGAACAACGCCGGCGTGTCGCACGCCGACATGCTGGTGATCCTGAACGACAACGACATGTCGATCTCGCCGCCGGTCGGTGCGCTGAACCGCTACCTGGCGCGCCTGATGAGCGGCAGCTTCTACACCGCCGCGCGCGACACGGCCAAGACGGTGCTGAAGAACGCGCCGCCGCTGTTCGAGCTGGCGCGCCGCTTCGAGGAGCATGCCAAAGGCATGATCGTGCCGGGGACGATCTTCGAGGAGCTCGGCTTCAACTATGTCGGCCCGATCGACGGCCATGACCTCGATTCGCTGATCCCGACGCTCGAAAACCTGCGCGACAAGAAGGGTCCGCAATTCCTGCACGTCGTCACCAAGAAAGGCTTCGGCTACAAGCTCGCCGAGGCTGACCCGGTCAACTACCACGGCCCCGGCAAGTTCGACCCGGCGGTCGGCCTGCAAAAGCCGGCGACGCCGCCGAAGACCACCTTCACCCAGGTGTTCGGCCAGTGGCTGTGCGACATGGCCGAGAAAGACCAGCGCCTGGTCGGCATCACGCCGGCGATGCGCGAGGGCTCGGGCATGGTCGAGTTCGAGAAGCGCCTCCCGAACCGCTACCACGACGTGGGCATCGCCGAGCAGCACACGGTGACCTTCGCCGCGGGCCTCGCCTGCGAGGGCCTGAAGCCGGTGGTCGCGATCTACTCGACCTTCCTGCAGCGCGCCTACGACCAGCTGATCACGACGTGGCGATCCAGAACCTGCCGGTGGTGTTTGCACTCGACCGCGCCGGCATCGTCGGCGCCGATGGCGCCACCCACGCCGGTGCCTACGACATCGCCTACCTGCGCTGCATTCCGAACCTGAGCGTGCTCACGCCGGCCGATGAGAACGAGTGTCGCCAGCTGCTCTACACCGCGTTCCTGCAGGATCACCCGGTGGCGGTGCGCTATCCGCGCGGCGCCGGTGCCGGTGTGGCGGTCCAGCGCGAAATGACCGCGATTCCGTTCGGCCGCGGCGAGCTGCGGCGCGAGTCGGCGAAGGCGGCGGGCCAGCCGGGCAAGCGCGTCGCGATCCTCGCCTTCGGCACGCTG
>DASXQQ010000266.1:0-11599 GCA_036507085.1 Piscinibacter sp.
CACCAGGCGCGCGTTGCCGCCGCCGAACAGGCTCGGGAACATGCGGCCGAAATGCTCGTTGACCTGGTTGAAGGTGCTGCCCAGCAGGTCGCGCGTTTCGAGGTCGATCTTGTGGATCGCGCCTTCGAGCGTGGTGATCGCCTCCTCGAGGTCGGCCGATTGCGCGTCGAGGAACTGCTTGCGCTCGCGCGACGCGCTCAGCTCGTCGAGCGCCGCCAGGTTCACCGCACCGAGTGCGGCGATCTCGCGGTTGATGCGATCGATCTCGCCTTGCAGGCCGTAGAGCTTGACCTTGTTGTCGTCGACGTTCCTTGCCAGCGCATCGAGGTCGACGCTCGCCGCGACCAGCTGCTCCATGTACTGCGCGCCGCCCAACTGCGCCGCCTGCTCCTCGAGCTGCAGCTTGGTGATGCGCTCGCGCAGCGGCTGCAGGCTTTGCTCGTGGGCGAGGCGTTGTTCGTCGGCGCGGCGCAGGCGGTGTGTCAGGTCGTCGTACTCGCTGCGCTTGGCGCCCAGCGCCGCTTCGCGTTCCAGCTTCAGCGCCAGCGCGGCCTGCAGGCCGACTTGCGCGGCGGCATCGGTGAGGCGTTCCAGCTCCTCTTGAAGTTGCGCGGCCGACTGTTCGTTGCTCGCCACCTGCTGCAACGCGGTCTCGATGCTGCGTTGCAGCTCCCCGCGCCGTGCGGCGAGCGCGCGCGACGCGAATTGCGCCTCCTGCGCCTGGCGCTCCAGCGCGCGCAGTTGCTCGCGCGCTTCGGCCAGGTTGCGCTCGGCGCCGATCACCGCCTCTTCCAGATCGGCGTGACGCTCCTGCGTGGTCGCGAGCTGCATGTCGAGCTCTTCGAACTTCGCTTCGCCGGTGGCGCTGCGCTCGTTCAGGTCGTCGAGCTGGGCGTCGATCTCGGCCAGCTCGGTGTCGAGCTGGCCGCGCCGAGCGCTGGTCTGCTCCGCCTGCTGTGACAGTCGCAGCAGCTCGACCTGCAACTGGTGGGCGCGGGTCTGCGTGTCGGTGGCTTCGCGGCGCGCGCCGACCAGCCGCTGCGCGGCTTCGGTGTAGGCCGCCTCGGCACGCACCATCGCGCTGCGCGCCTCTTCGGCGATCAGCGCCTGTGCGCGCAACTGGCGCTCCAGGTTTTCGATCTCCTGCGCGCGCGCCAGCATGCCGGCCTGCTCGGAATCGGGCGCATAGAAGGCCACCGCGAACTGGCTCACGGCATGGCCCTCGCGGGTCATGATCACTTCGCCGTGGGTGAGCTTCGAGCGCGCGGCCAGCGCGTCGTCGATGTTCGCCGCGGTGTAGACGCCTTCGAGCCAGTCGTTGAGCAGCGCCTTCAGCCCCGCGTCGCCCAGCCGCAGCAAGTCGCTCAGCCGCGGCAAGGTCTGGTGGGTGTTGGCGATCGCTGCCCCCGCGGACGAGGCGTGCCCGGCCGCGGCCATCACGCCGTGCGGCGTGTAGAACGCGAGCTTGGCCGGCGCCGGGTCGCTTGCGAACGCGCGCACGGTTTCGAGCCGACCCACTTCGAGGGCCCCGAGCCGTTCGCGCAGCGCCGATTCGAGCGCCGTCTCCCAACCCGGCTCGATGTGGATCTTCGTCCACAGTCCGGCCAGGCCATCGAGCCCGTGCTTGGCGAGCCAGGGCTTGAGCTTGCCCTCGGTCTGCACCTTTTCCTGCAGTGCGCGCAGCGCGTCCAGGCGCGCGCTCAGGTCCGCCTGCTTCGCGCTCTCGGCGTTGACTTGCTCCTGGCGGGCGCGGCGATCTTCATCAAGGGCGGGGACCTGCTCGGTGAGCTCGTGCAGTCGCGCGTCGGCGACCTGCTGCGCCGCTTCGGCAACGCCGTGCTGGTTCTTCAACTCGGCGAGCCGATCCAGGTCGGGCGCCGCCAGCTGGCGCCGCTCGCCGTCGAGCCGGTCGCGCCGGGCGTTGAGCTGGCGTCGCTGGTCGTCGATGTTGCGGCTCTCGGCGGCGAGCACCTGAATCTGCTGCTGCACGCTCGCGACCACCGTGCGCTGTTCGTTGGCGTGGCCCTGCGCGGCGCGCAGCGCGTCTTCGAAGCCGGGCAGGTTGCCGTCCTGCTCTTCGGCCTGCGCGGACAGCACGTCGCTCTGCTCGTCCGCCATCGCGATCTGCGCGGCGATCTGTTCCAGCTCGTCTTGCGCCTGGGCCTGGCGCTCGGCCCATTGCTCGCTTTGGGTCTTCAGCTCCAGGAGGCGCTGCTCGACGCGCTGGCGGCCTTCGACCACGTAGCGGATCCGCTCTTCGAGCCGGCTCACTTCGAGCGCCGCTTCGGCCAGCAGCCCCTGCGAGGTGTGCAGCTCGTCGCTCGCCGCGTAATGCGCCTGGCGGATGGTTTCGAGCTCGGCCTCGCCGTGGCGCAACTCGGCCATGCGCCCTTCGAGCGCGTTGGTAGCAGCCAGCACCTCCTTGCCCACGCGCTCCTGCTCGTTCGCCGCGTCGCGGTGCTTCAGGAACCACAGCTGGTGCAGCTTCAGCGTGCCCTGCTCCTGCAGGCTGCGGTACTGGCTCGCGACCTCGGCCTGCTTTTCCAGCTTGTCGAGATTGCTGTTGAGCTCACGCAGAATGTCTTCGACGCGCGTGAGGTTCTCGCGCGTGTCCTTCAGCCGGTTTTCGGTCTCGCGGCGGCGTTCCTTGTACTTCGAGACACCGGCGGCTTCTTCGAGGAACAGGCGCAACTCCTCGGGCTTGCTCTCGATGATTCGGCTGATGGTGCCCTGGCCGATGATCGCGTAGGCGCGCGGGCCGAGGCCGGTGCCGAGGAACACGTCCTGCACGTCGCGGCGGCGCACCGGCTGGTTGTTGATGTAGTAGCTGCTGGTGCCGTCGCGCGTGAGCACGCGCTTGACCGCGATCTCGGCGAACTGGTTCCACTGCCCGCCGGCGCGCGCGCTGCTGTTGTCGAACACCAGCTCGACGCTGGAACGGCTGGCCGGCTTGCGCAGGCCCGAGCCGTTGAAGATCACGTCCTGCATCGACTCGCCGCGCAGCTCGCTCGCCTTCGACTCGCCGAGCACCCAGCGCACCGCGTCCATGATGTTCGACTTGCCGCAGCCGTTGGGCCCGACCACGCCGACCAGTTGGCCCGGCAACTGGAAATTGGTGGGTTCGGCAAAAGACTTGAAGCCGGAGAGCTTGATCGAGTTCAGGCGCATGAGCGAGGGGCCAGGGTCGGCGCAGGGTGCGCGTAAGTCTTTGATTTATTTGAGAAAACGCGCATCTGCGCGGACTCTCGAGCGGGCTGGATGATACCATCGCGCCCTCTGTCGAACGCTCTCCAAACGTCACCAACATGGCCAAGACCGCCACCCCGAAGACCGCGCCGAAACAGCGGCCGCTGCCGCCCAACCCGCCGAGCGCTCCGAGCAAGGAACTGCATGTCTTCGACAACCCGCAGCCGAAGCGCGACTACCTCGTCCGCTTCGAAATCCCCGAGTTCACCTGCAACTGCCCGATCACCGGCCAGCCCGACTTCGCGCAGTTCAGCATCGAGATGGTGGCCGACAAGCTCTGCGTCGAGCTGAAGAGCCTGAAGATGTACATGTGGAGCTTCCGCAACGAGGGCGCGTTCCACGAGAAGGTCACCAACGACATCCTCGACGCGATCGTCGAGGTCACCGACCCGCGCTTCATCCGCATCAGCGCGAAATGGAACGTGCGCGGCGGGATCTACACCACGGTCGTGGCAGAGCACCGCAAGAAGGGCTGGAAGCCGCAGCCGCCGATAATCGCCGAATGAATCCGCTGCTCGCCCGGCTCCACCCCTATCCGTTCGAGCGGCTGCGCGCCCTCACCCGCGACATCACGCCCAACCCGGCCTACAAGCCGATCGGCCTGTCCATCGGCGAGCCGCGGCACCCGACGCCGGCGCTGATCCAGCAGGCGCTCGTCGACAACCTCAAGGGCCTGGCGAACTACCCCGCGACCGCCGGCGACCCCGCGCTGCGCCAGGCGATGTGCGACTGGGTGACACGCCGCTACGGCGTGACACTCGACGTCGCCACCCAGGTGCTGCCGGTCAACGGCTCGCGCGAAGCCCTGTTCGCCTTTGCGCAGACCGTCGTCGACCGCACGCAGCCCGACGCGACCGTCGTCTGCCCCAACCCCTTCTATCAAATCTACGAGGGCGCGGCGCTGCTCGCGGGCGCACAGACCGCGTTCGCCAACAGCGACCCGGCGCGCAACTTCGCCGCCGACTGGGACGCCGTGCCCGAGAGCACCTGGGCGCGCACCCAGCTGCTGTACGTCTGCTCGCCTGGCAACCCGACCGGTGCGGTGGTCCCGATCACCGAATGGGAGAAACTGTTCGCGCTCAGCGACAAGCACGGCTTCGTGATCGCCTCAGACGAGTGCTACTCGGAGATCTACTTTCGCGACGTGCCGCCGCTCGGCTCGCTGGAGGCCGCAACGCAGCTGGGCCGCAGGGACTTCCGCAACCTGGTGGCGTTCACGAGCCTGTCCAAGCGCTCCAACGTGCCCGGCATGCGATCGGGCTTCGTCGCCGGCGACGCGGCGATCCTCAAGCAGTTCCTGCTCTACCGAACCTACCACGGCAGCGCGATGAGCCCGGCGGTGCAACAGGCGAGCATCGCCGCCTGGCGCGACGAGCAGCACGTGGTCGACAACCGCGAGAAGTACCGCCGCAAGTTCCAGCAGGTCACGCCGCTGCTGGCCGAGGTGCTCGACGTCACGCTGCCCGATGCGGGCTTCTATCTCTGGGCCGACGTGTCCAAAGTCACATCGGGCGGCGACGATGTGGCCTTCGCCCGTGGCCTACTCGCTCAATACAATGTGGCGGTGCTGCCGGGCAGCCTGCTGGCACGCGTTGCGCACAACGCGAACCCCGGTGCCGGCCGCATCCGTTTGGCCCTGGTGGCCGAGGTCGACGAATGCCTCGAAGCCGCGCACCGCATCGTCTCCTACGTTCAATCCCTGCGAACACCATGACCCAAGAACTTCAAGCCACCATCGAGCTCGCGTGGGACAACCGCGCCGCGCTGACGCCCGAGAACAGCCCGCCGATTCGCGAAGCGGTCGAGCACGTCATCTCGGAACTGAACAACGGCCACCTCCGCGTCGCCGAGCGCCAGGGCGTCGGCCAGTGGACGGTGAACCAATGGGTGAAGAAGGCGGTGCTGCTGTCGTTCCGCCTCACCGAGAACCAGCTCACCCACGCCGGTGACCTGGCGTTCTTCGACAAGGTGAAGACCAAGTTCGCCCACCTCGACGAAGCCCAGGTGCGCGCGAGCGGCGTGCGCATCGTGCCGCCCGCGGTGGCGCGGCGCGGCTCCTACCTTGCGAAGAACGTGGTGCTGATGCCGAGCTTCGTCAACATCGGCGCTTACGTCGACGAGGGCACGATGGTCGACACCTGGGCCGCCGTCGGTTCCTGCGCGCAGATCGGCAAGAACGTTCACCTCTCCGGCGGCGTCGGCATCGGCGGCGTGCTCGAGCCGATGCAGGCCAACCCGACCATCATCGAAGACAACTGCTTCATCGGCGCGCGCTCGGAGATCGTCGAAGGCGTCATCGTCGAAGAGAACTCGGTCATTTCGATGGGCGTGTACATCGGCCAGAGCACCAAGATCTACGACCGCGCCACCGGTGAAGTGAGCTACGGCCGCATCCCCGCCGGCTCGGTGGTCGTCAGCGGCAACCTGCCGAGCGCCGACGGGAAGTACAGCCTGTACTGCGCGGTGATCGTCAAGCGCGTCGACGCCCAGACGCGCGCCAAGACGAGCCTCAACGAGTTGCTGAGAAGCTGAAGTGAACCACCCCCGAAGCGCCTTCGGCGCTCCCCCTCAAGGGGGCGACACCAGCGGACCGGCGCAGCCGGATCCGCGGCGTCCGCTGGGTCGCGGTGGGTTCATGCGTCGCGGGTCGCTCGAAGCGCGGTGGAGCAGCTGAGATGCAGCTGCCGGGCCTGCGTTCGTTTGGCCAGGCCGGCGTCTGGCAGCGGCTGGCCGCGCTGGCGCTGGCCCTCACAGCGGCTGCCGGCCCTGTGCAGGCCGTCGAGACGCTGCGGGTGCTGGCCTGGCCGGGCTATGCCGATGCCGACATCGTCAAGGCATTCGAGAAGCGGATGCATGTGGCGGTGCAGGTCACGGTGGTCAGCTCCGACGAGAACCTCTGGGACCGCGTCAGCGCCAGGAACGGCGCCGACTTCGACGTGTTCGCGGTCAACACCGCCGAGCTCAAGCGCTATGTGGACCAGGGCCTGAGCGTGCCGCTGGACCTGGCCAACATTCCGAACGCCGCCGCCCAGTTGCCCCGCTTTCGCGACCGCAACGCGATCCCGAACCTGGTGCGCGACTCGAAGCTGTACGCGCTGCCGTACACCTATTCGGAGATGGGCATCATCTACGACCGCCGGCAGGTCAAGGAAGCGCCGACCTCGATTCGCTCGCTCTGGGACCCGCGTTACAAGGGCCGGGTGCTGGCCTTCGACACCAGTGGGCACAATTTCTCGATTGCCGCGCTGGCGCTCGGCAAGAACCCGTTCCGGATCGACGACGCGAGCTACCCTGCGGTGGTGGAACAGCTGATCGCCCTGCGCCGCAACGTGCTCACCTTCTACAGCCTGCCCGAAGAAGCGGTCGAGCTGTTTCGCGACAACAAGGCGGCACTGCTGTTCGCCAACTACGGCACCCAGCAGGTCCAGCAATTGAAGAACGCCGGTGCCGACATCGGCTACGCGATCCCGCGCGAAGGCGCACTCGCGTGGCTCGACTGCTGGACGGTCACCCGCGGTGCGAAGAACAAGGCGCTGGCCGAAGCGTGGATCAACTACATGCTGGAAAAGCCGGTGAGCCACGCACTGACCGAGCGCCAGGGGCTGGCCAACACCGTCGAGAGCAGCGACCGCGACGATCAGGCCATGAAGATCATCTGGCTCGAGCCGGTCGAAGACGTGAACCGCCGCGCCGCGCTGTGGGGCCGCATCGTCTCCGGTGACCAGCCGGTCGCGCTGGGTCGCCACTGAAGGCGCCGCCATGCAGTTCGGCATTCGCTTTCGACTCGGTCTGCTGCTCGCGGCATTCGGCGTGCTCGCCACCGGCTTGACCGGCTTGTACTCCTACCAGCAAAGCCGCGCCCTGCTCGAGCGCGCCGCCGAGCGCGATCTGTTGACCGCGACGCAGGTGTTCGGGCGCCGGCTGTCGACCGTCGTTCACGGCATCGGCGACGACGTGCGCTGGCTCGGCCAGCTGCAGCTCACGCACGCCATCGGCGCGTCCGACAGCCCGCCGCCGGAGACCAGCAAGGCGGCACTCGCCGACATTTTTCAGGCGATGCTGCACGCCAACCCGGAGTACTTCCAGATTCGCCTGATTAGCGCCGAGCAGCACGGGCTCGAGCTGGTCCGCGTCGACCGCGACGGCCCGGGCCAGGTGCGCGTGAGCGGCGACGCGCTGCAGGAGAAGTCGCACTTCCCCTACGTCTTTCGGGGCCTGCAGTTGCGGCGCGGCGAGGTGTTCCTGTCGAAGATCGGCATCGACCACGAGCTCGGCTCGCATGCGGCGCTGAGCCAGCCGACGATGCACGTGTCCGGTCCGGTGGTCGGCACCGACGACAAGACGCTGGCGCTGGTCGTGATCAGCGTCGACGTGAACCGCGTCTTCGGCGAGCTCAAGGCCGATCTGCCGGGCTACCTGAAACTGTTTCTCAGCAACGAATGGGGCGACTTCCTGATTCATCCCGACCCGTCGCAGGCCTTTGGGTTCGACCAGGGCCGGCGGGTGCTGATCCAGGACAGCTTCGCCGAGGTGCATCGGCTGCTGCAAGGCGGCGCGCAACAGCTGCTGGCGCGTGCCGACCTCGGCCAGGGGGGCGAACCGAACCCGTTGCTCGGCGCCTTCATCCGCCTGCCGCTCGGTCGCGAGGTCGACCGCAGCTTCGTCGTGCTCGGCATCGCCGAGCCGCTGTCGGAGATCGTCGCGTCGACGCGCATCCTCGGGCGCACCACGGTGCAGATCGTGCTCGCGTTCAGCGCCGTGGCCATCGTGCTGGCGGCCTTCGCGTCGCGGCTGCTGACGCGCCCGCTCAAGCAGATGACGCGCGAGGTCAAGCGCTTCTCGAGCGAGCATGTGGTGGGCGAGCTGCCCACGCAGCGGCGCGACGAGATCGGCGAACTGGCGCGCGGCTTCGACGAGATGCAGCTGCGCATCAAGAGCTACATGGCCGAGATCGACGCGAGCCGCAACCACCTCGCCCACGTGGCGCGCCACGACACCCTGACCGGCCTGCCCAACCGCGCCGTCTTCGTCGACCGGCTGGAGCACGCCATCCTCTCGGCGCGCCGCACCGGGCGCGGCCTGGCGGTGCTGTTCATCGACCTCGACCGCTTCAAGGACGTCAACGACCGGTTCGGCCACGCCGCCGGCGACAAGACGCTGGTGCGGGTGGCGCAGCTGCTGAAGTCGGCGGTGCGCGAAGTCGACACCGTCGCCCGTCTGGGCGGCGATGAATTCGTTATCCTGCTCGAATCGATGGACCAGGAGCACGACGCACGGCACGTGGCGCAGACCCTGATCGACCGCTTCGCCGAGCAGATGCGGGTGAACAACCAGAGCTTCGACCTGGGCCTGAGCATCGGCATCAGCGTCTACCCGCGCGACGCCGGTGACGCCAACGAACTGCTGCAATGCGCCGACGAAGCGATGTACCTTTCCAAGCACCGCGCCGGCAACCGCTACAGCGTGTTCGAAACCGCCGGCAAGCCGTAGCATGATGCGAAGCTTGAACAAGATCACCTTCAACCTCAGCCTGAAAGGACCGGAATGAGTGGCAACATGGAGCGCGTGCTGCGGCTGATGGCGGAGAAGGGCGCGTCGGACGTGTACCTGTCGGCCAACACGCCGATCCTGATCAAGATCAACGGGCAGATCCTGCAGCTCAGCGACCAGCCGCTCACGCACACGCAGCCGCGGCAACTGCTCGCCGAGTTGCTGACGCCGTCGCAGCTGGAGGACCTGGACGACACCGGCGAGCTCAACATCGGCGTCGGGCTGCCCGGCGTGGGCAGCTTCCGGCTCAGCGGGTTCAAGCAGCGCGGCTCGATCGCCGCAGTGTTCCGCTGCATTCCGCACGACATCCCGTCGCTCGAAAGCCTGAACGTGCCGGCGCTGCTGAACACGCTGGTGCTCGAAAAGCGTGGGCTGATCCTGATGGTGGGCGCCACCGGAACCGGCAAGAGCACCACGCTCGCGGCGATGCTGGAGCAGCGCAACCAGCAGATCGCCGGGCACATTCTCACGATCGAGGACCCGATCGAGTTCCTGTTCTCGAACAAGAAGTCGATTGTCAACCAGCGCGAGGTCGGGCGTGACACGCAGTCGCTGCAGATCGGCCTGCGCAACGCGCTGCGCCAGGCGCCGGACTGCATTCTGATCGGCGAAATCCGTGACCGCGAGACGATGACGTCGGCGATCTCGTACGCGCTGTCGGGCCACCTCGTGCTGTCCACGCTGCACGGCAACAACAGCTACCACGCGCTCGGGCGCATCCTGTCGTTCTACACGCCCGAGGCGCGGCCCGCACTGCTGTCCGACCTGTCGGCCGGGCTGCGCGCCATCGTCTCGCAACGCTTGCTGCGCGCCACCGCCGGCGGGCGCATTCCGGCGGTCGAAGTGATGCTCAACACCAAGCTGGTGTCCGAGCTGATCGAGCAGGGCGACTTCAGCTCGGTGCGCGAGGCGATGGAGAAGTCGCTGGCCGAAGGCTCGCAGACCTTCGAGCAGGACCTGGCGCGCCTGGTCACGCAAAACGTCATCACGCGCGACGAAGGCCTTGCCTTTGCCGACTCGCCGACCAACCTGTTGTGGCGGCTGCAAAACGACATGAGCCCGATCTCGCGCGTCACGCCGAAGAAGGAAGAATCGGACGACCAGCCGACCTTCACCGAGATCACCCTCGACGTGCGGCCCGACGAAATCACCACCCGCGGCGCCACGCTGACGGACCACTGAAAACGCCGCCCGCCAGCATGTCGCGCACCCTGCAGTTCACCGAGCAGCTGATCGCTCGCCGCTCCGTCACGCCCGACGACGGCGGCTGTCAGGCCTTGATTGCCGAGCGACTGCATGCGCTCGGTTTCGAATGCGAAGCGCTGGCCTTCGGGCCCGACGACTTTCGCGTCATCAACCTGTGGGCGTTGCGCCGCGGCAGCGCGCCCGATGGCAAGCGGCTCGCCTTCGCGGGCCACACCGATGTCGTGCCCACCGGGCCGCTGGCCGCGTGGCAAAGCGACCCCTTCGTGCCGACGCACCGCGACGGCATGCTCTACGGCCGCGGCGCGGCCGACATGAAGACCTCGATTGCAGCGATGGTGGTGGCGATCGAGGAGTTCGTTGCCGCGCACCCGCGCCACGCCGGGTCGGTCGCCCTGCTGCTCACCAGCGATGAGGAAGGCCCGGCCGTCGACGGCACGGTCAAGGTCTGCGAATGGCTCGCCGCACGCGGCGAGCAGCTCGACTACTGCATCGTCGGCGAGCCGACCTCGGTGGAGCGGCTCGGCGACATGATCAAGAACGGCCGCCGCGGCACGCTGTCGGGCAAGCTCAGGGTGCTGGGAGTGCAAGGCCACATCGCCTACCCTCATCTGGCGAAGAACCCGATCCATCTGGCCGCGCCGGCGCTGGCCAAGCTCGCCGCGACCGAATGGGATCGCGGCAACGCCTACTTTCCGCCGACGAGCTGGCAGATGTCGAACATCCACGGCGGCACCGGCGCCACCAACGTGATTCCGGGCGAGCTGGTGGTCGACTTCAATTTTCGTTTCTCGACCGAGTCGACACCCGATGCGCTGAAGGACCGCGTGCATGCGCTGCTCGACCAGCACGGTCTCGACTACGAGCTCGCGTGGACGCTCGGCGGCGAGCCCTTCCTCACGCCGGCCGGCACCTTGAGCGATGCGATCGCGCGCGCGATCGCGAGCGAGACCGGCGTCGCGACGCAGCTGTCGACCACCGGCGGCACGTCCGACGGGCGCTTCATCGCCAGGATCTGCCCGCAGGTGGTGGAGTTCGGGCCGCTGAACGCGAGCATCCACAAGATCGACGAACACGTGGCGGTCGAGAGCATCGAACCGCTGAAGAACATCTACCGCCGAACCTTGGAAAATCTGCTGTTATGACCCTTATCGACTTCATCACGGCCCAAGCCGCCCGCCTCAAACAGGCGGGCGTTTCGTTTGGGCATGGAACGACCAACGCCTTCGACGAATCGGCCTGGCTGGTGCTGTGGGTGCTGGGCATGGAGCTCGATGCGCTCGAAATCCATGCGAAGCGCGAGCTCTCGGCCGAGGAGCAGGCAAAGGCCGAGGCGCTGGTCGCGAAACGCATCGAAACGCGCCAGCCCGCCGCTTACCTCACGCACGAGGCCTGGCTGCAAAACGTTTCGTTCTACGTCGACGAGCGCGTCATCGTGCCGCGCTCGTTCATCGCTGAACTGCTGGTCGACGCCGAGGGCAGCGGCACGCTCGACGCCTGGCTGTCCGACCGCACCCACCGCGTGCTCGACCTGTGCACCGGCAACGGCAGCCTCGCGGTGATCGCGGCGATGGCCTACCCCGAGGTGGCGGTCGACGCC
>DASXQQ010000267.1:0-9833 GCA_036507085.1 Piscinibacter sp.
ATGTCGCGATTCCCGCGCTGCTCGCGTTGTCGGCCGTGCACCAGCACCTGGTCCGCGAAGGCTTGCGCACGACCGCGGGCCTGGTCGTCGAGACCGGGTCGGCGCGCGAAGTCCACCACTTCGGCGTGCTCGCCGGCTACGGTGCCGAGGCCGTCCACCCCTACCTCGCGCTCGAAACCCTGGTCAGCCTGCACAAGGACTTGCCGGGCGACCTGTCGGCCGACAAGGCGCTCTACACCTACATCAAAGCAATCGGCAAGGGTCTGTCGAAGATCATGTCCAAGATGGGCGTGTCGACCTACATGTCGTATTGCGGCGCGCAGCTGTTCGAAGCCATCGGCCTGGAGAAGGGCCTGGTCGACAAGTACTTCCGCGGCACCGCGTCGCAGATCGGCGGCATCGGCGTGTTCGAGGTCGCCGAAGAAGCGATCCGCATGCACACGGCCGCGTTCGGAGGCGACCCGGTGCTCGCCGGCATGCTCGACGCCGGCGGCGAATACGCCTGGCGCGTTCGCGGCGAGGAGCACATGTGGACGCCCGACGCGATCGCCAAGCTGCAGCACAGCGCGCGCGCCAACAAGTTCGAGACCTACAAGGAATACGCCCAGATCATCAACGACCAGTCGCGCCGCCACATGACGCTGCGCGGACTGTTCGAGTTCAAGCTCGACCCGAGCAAGGCGATTCCGGTCGACGAGGTCGAGCCGGCGAGCGAGATCGTCAAGCGCTTCGCCACCGGCGCGATGTCGCTCGGCTCGATCAGCACCGAAGCGCACAGCACGCTCGCGGTTGCGATGAACCGCATCGGCGGCAAGAGCAACACCGGCGAGGGCGGCGAGGACCCGGCGCGCTACCGCAACGAGCTCAAGGGCATTCCGATCAAGGACGGCACCTTGGTCAGCGAAGTCGTCGGCACGAAGGTCATCGAAGCCGACTACGCGCTGAAGGAAGGCGACTCGCTGCGCTCGAAGATCAAGCAGGTCGCGTCGGGCCGCTTCGGCGTCACGACCGAGTACCTGGTCAGCGCCGACCAACTCCAGATCAAGATGGCGCAGGGTGCCAAGCCCGGCGAAGGTGGCCAGCTGCCCGGCGGCAAGGTCAGCGACTACATCGGCTTCCTGCGCTACTCGGTGCCGGGAGTCGGCCTGATCTCGCCGCCGCCGCACCACGACATCTATTCGATCGAAGACCTGGCGCAGCTGATCCACGACTTGAAGAACGCCAACCAGCGCGCCAGCGTCAGCGTCAAGCTGGTCAGCGAAGTGGGTGTGGGCACCATCGCTGCGGGCGTGGCCAAGGCCAAGGCCGATCACGTCGTGATCGCCGGCCACGATGGCGGCACCGGCGCGTCGCCGTGGAGCTCGATCAAGCACGCCGGCACGCCGTGGGAGCTGGGTCTCGCGGAGACGCAGCAGACGCTGGTGCTCAACCGCCTGCGCTCGCGCATCCGCGTGCAGGCCGACGGCCAAATGAAGACCGGACGCGACGTCGTGATCGGCGCGCTGCTCGGCGCCGACGAGTTCGGCTTCGCCACCGCGCCGCTGGTGGTCGAGGGTTGCATCATGATGCGCAAGTGCCACCTCAACACCTGCCCGGTGGGTGTGGCCACGCAAGACCCGGTGCTGCGCGCCAAGTTCCAGGGCCGCCCCGAACACGTGGTGAACTACTTCTTCTTCGTTGCCGAAGAGGCGCGCCAGATCATGGCGCAGCTGGGCATCCGCACGTTCGACGAACTGATCGGCCGCGCCGACCTGCTCGACACGAAGAAGGGCATCGCCCACTGGAAGGCGCAGGGGCTGGACTTCAGCCGCATCTTCCATCTGCCGTCAGCGCCGGCCGAAGTGCCGCGCCGCCAAGTCGAGGAGCAGGACCATGGCCTCGCGCGCGCGCTCGACGTCAAGCTGATCGAGAAGTGCCGCCCCGCGTTCGAACGCGGCGAGAAGGTGCAGTTCATGGAAGAGGCGCGCAACGTCAATCGCACGGTGGGCGCGATGCTGTCGGGCGAGCTGATCCGCCGCCATCCCGATGGCCTGCCGGACCAGACGATCTTCATCCAGTTCGAAGGCACCGGCGGCCAGAGCTTCGGCGCCTTCCTCGCCAAGGGCATCACCTTCTACCTGATCGGCGACGCCAACGACTACACCGGCAAGGGCTTGTCGGGCGGTCGCATCGCGATCCGTCCGAGCATCGACTTCCGCGGCGACGCGACGCAGAACATCGTCGTCGGCAACACCGTGCTGTACGGCGCGACCAGCGGCGAAGCGTTCCTGCGCGGCGTGGCCGGCGAGCGCTTCGCGGTGCGGCTGTCGGGCGCGACGGCGGTGGTGGAAGGCACCGGCGACCACGGCTGCGAATACATGACCGGCGGCACGGTGGTCGTGCTCGGCAAGACCGGGCGCAACTTCGCCGCCGGCATGAGCGGCGGCATCGCCTATGTCTACGACGAGGACGGCCAATTCGCCACGCGGTGCAACACCTCGATGGTGGCTCTGGAAAAGGTCCTGAGCGCCAAGGATCAGGAAGCGAGCGTCGACCGCGCCATCTGGCACCGGGACACGGCCGACGAAGTGCTGCTGCGAAAGCTGATCGAAGACCAGCACAAGTGGACCGGGTCTTTGCGTGCACGCGACATCCTCGACCGCTGGGCCGAGTCGCGCACGAAGTTCGTCAAGGTGTTCCCGAACGAATACAAGCGTGCGCTGGGCGAACTGCGTGCAGCCAAGGAAGCCGGCGACACCATCGCCAAGGCCAAGGCGGCAGACAAGAAAAGCAAGACCGTTCCCGCGAAATGACGGCCCCGGCCGCGGCGTACCGCGGCCACCCCCGAGGGGTGGCACTCAGGCTTGGGAGCGGCCCGGCGCTCTGAGTGCCGCTTCGAAGATGGATCGAGAGAGATAGCGAAAGAATCAGATCATGGGAAAAGTCACCGGCTTCATGGAATACGCGCGGGTCGAGGAGGCCTACGCGCCCATTGACCAGCGCGTCAAGAACTACAGCGAGTTCGTCATCGGCCTGCAGGAAGAAGAGGCCAAGATCCAGGGCGCGCGCTGCATGGATTGCGGCATTCCGTTCTGCAACAACGGCTGCCCGGTCAACAACATCATTCCGGACTTCAACGACCTGGTCTACCGGGCCGACTGGCGCAACGCCTTCGCCGTGCTCGATTCGACCAACAACTTTCCGGAGTTCACCGGCCGCATCTGCCCGGCGCCATGCGAGGCGGCGTGCACGCTGAACGTCAACGACGATCCGGTGGGCATCAAGAGCATCGAGCACGCCATCATCGACCGTGCCTGGGCCGAAGGCTGGGTCGTGCCGCGGCAGGCCTTGGTGAAGACCGGCAAGACGGTCGCGGTGATCGGCTCCGGCCCGGCGGGCATGGCCGCCGCGCAGCAACTCGCGCGTGCCGGCCACAGCGTGACCGTGTTCGAGAAGAACGACCGCATCGGCGGCCTGCTGCGCTACGGCATTCCCGACTTCAAGATGGAGAAGTCGCACATCGACCGCCGTGTCGAGCAGATGCAGGCCGAGGGCGTGGTGTTTCGATGCGGCGTGCTGGTGGCTCACCTGCCCGAAGGCAGCAAGGTCACGAACTGGGCCAAGGAAATCGTCAATGCCGACCAGATCAAGCAGGAGTTCGATGCGGTCGTACTGACCGGCGGCGCCGAGCAGCCGCGCGATCTGCCGGTGCCGGGACGCGAGCTCGAGGGCATTCATTTTGCGATGGAGTTCCTGCCGCAGCAGAACAAGGTCAACGCCGGCGACAAGGTCAAGGGCCAGCTGCGCGCCGACGGCAAGCACGTCATCGTCATCGGCGGCGGCGACACCGGCAGCGACTGCGTGGGCACCAGCAACCGCCACGGCGCGGCGAGCGTGACGCAGTTCGAGCTGCTGCCGATGCCGCCCGAAGAGGAGAACAAGCCGCTGGTGTGGCCCTACTGGCCGATCAAGCTGCGCACCTCGTCGAGCCACGAAGAAGGCTGCGAGCGCGAGTTCGCCATCGCAACCAAGGAGTTCATCGCGGGCGAGGGCAAGGACAAGGGCCGCATCAAGGCGCTGAAGGCGGTGCGCGTCGAGTGGCAGGGCAACAAGATGGTCGAGGTGCCGGGCAGCGAGCAAATCCTGCCGGCCGACCTGGTGCTGCTCGCGATGGGTTTCGTGAGCCCGGTGGGCACGCTGCTCGACGCGTTCGGCGTCGAGAAGGATGCCCGCGGCAATGCCCGCGCCAGCACCGATTTCATCGGCGGATATGCGACGAGCGCCGACAAGGTTTTCGCTGCCGGTGACATGCGCCGCGGCCAATCGCTGGTGGTGTGGGCGATCCGCGAAGGCCGGCAAGCAGCGCGGGCCGTCGACGAGTACCTGATGGGAGCGAGCGACCTGCCGCGCTGAGTTACAAGGGGCATCAGGGTAGTCCCGCATTCGCCGCGCTCGCATGCGAGAATAGATCGAAGCATCGCGCGAAGCCCCGTCGTCCGCAGGCCGCGCACCCCCCGAACAACTACCCAAGCCGCCGCGCGTGCCGGCGCCCGATTGCTTGAAATCCGACAGCCTGATCGAGATTGATCACATCACCTTCGGTTACGACACCAGTCGGACCATCCTCAACGATGTGAACCTGAACTTCGCTCGCGGCAAGGTGACCTCGCTGCTGGGCGGGTCGGGCTGCGGCAAGACGACGTTGTTGCGCCTGATCGGCGGCAGCATCGCACCCACCGACGGCGAGGTGCGCTTCGACGGCGAGGTGGTCGACGCGCACGACGCCGAGCGCCTGTTTCGCCTGCGTCGCCGGCTCGGCATGCTGTTCCAGTTCGGCGCGCTGTTCACCGACCTCTCGGTGTACGAGAACGTCGCCTTCCCGCTGCGCGAGCACACCGACCTGCCCGAGCCGCTGATCCGCGACATCGTGCTGATGAAGCTCAACGCCGTCGGCTTGCGCGGCGCCGCGCCTCTGCGCATTTCCGAAGTCTCCGGCGGCATGGCGCGGCGCATCGCGCTCGCCCGTGCGATCGCGCTCGACCCCGAGCTGATCATGTACGACGAGCCGTTCGCGGGCCTCGACCTGATCTCGATGGGGGTCGCGGCGAACCTGATTCGCACCCTCAACGACGTGACCGGCGCCACCTCGCTGGTGGTGTCGCACGACGTGCCCGAGTGCATGGCCATCAGCGACCATGTGATCCTGATGGCCGCTCCGGGCGGCCGCATCGTCGCGCAGGGCACGCCGGCCGAGTTGATGAATTCGAACGACCCCGAGGTGCGCCAGTTCGTTCGCGGCGAACCCGATGGGCCGGTCAAGTTCCACTACCCGGCGCGGCCCATGGGCGAAGACTTCGGCGTCCGCCCGGGAGCGGCTGCATGAGCGCGGCGCCGAGCCACCTCAAGGCGCGCTCCGCCCCCCCCGGGGGCAGGCGCGAAGCGCCGTGGGGGCACCCATGAACGCGATCGCGACGCTCGGCGCACGCACGCTCGGCATCCTGCGCTCGTTCGGCCACGCCGCGGGCTTCTTCGTCGACCTGCTGCGCGCGACGCCTGCGGCGCTGCGCCGCTTCGGCCTGGTGGTGATCCAGATCCATGCGATCGGCAACCTGTCGCTGCTGATCATCCTGGCGTCGGGCATGGCGGTGGGCTTCGTGCTCGCGCTGCAGATGTACTACGCGCTCGTCACCTACGGCGCGACCGAGTCGCTCGGCCTGATCGTCAACCTCTCGCTGGTGCGCGAACTCGGCCCGGTGGTGGCTGCGCTGCTGTTCGCCGGCCGCGCCGGTACCTCGCTCACCGCCGAGATCGGTCTGATGAAGGCGGGTGAGCAGATCGCCGCCATGGAGATGATGGCGATCGACCCGAAGAGCCGCGTGCTGGCGCCGCGCTTCATCGGCGGCATCGTCTCGATGCCGCTGCTCGCGATATTGTTTTCCGCGGTCGGTATCCTCGGCGCCTACGTCGTCGCGGTGCTGCTGATCGGCGTCGACGCGGGCAACTTCTGGTCGATCATGCAGGCGCGGGTCGACGTCTGGCGCGATGTCGGCAACGGCGTGGTCAAGAGCTTCGTTTTCGGCGTCATCTGCACCGCGGTCGCGCTCTACCAGGGCTACGAGACCGAAGCCACGCCCGAAGGCGTGGCCTATGCGACCACGCGCACGGTGGTGATCTCGTCGCTGGCGGTGCTGGGCATGGACTTCGTGCTCACCGCGCTGATGTTTTCGACGGCCTGAACGCAGCGCCGTCCTCAAGGGAAGAATGATGTCGAAAAAGGGTATCGAAACACTGGTCGGACTGTTCGTGCTGCTCGGCCTGGCCGGGCTGGTGTTCCTGTCGCTGAAGGCCGCGAACCTCGGGACCTTCAGCACCCGCGACGGCTACACGGTGACCGCGCGCTTCGACAACATCGGTGGCCTGAAGCCGCGTTCGCCGGTGCGCAGCGCCGGCGTCACGGTGGGCCGGGTGACCTCGATCACGCTCGACGGCAAGACCTTCCAGGGCCTGGTCACGATGGAGCTCGACCGCAGCGTGCAGTTCCCGCGCGACTCGTCGGCGAAGATCCTCACCTCGGGCCTGCTCGGCGACCAGTACGTCGGCATCGAGCCGGGCGCCGAGGAGAAGAGCCTCGCGGCCGGCGACGTCATCAAGCAGACCCAGTCGGCGGTGGTGCTCGAGAACCTGATCGGGCAGTTCCTGTTCAGCAAGGCGGCCGAGAGCGGTTCGCCGAGCGCCGCTGCGGCGTCTTCCGGGGGGGCGAAGAAATGATGCTGCGAGGCCGGCATCGTGCCGTGCTGTGGGCCCTGCTGGTCGCGGGCACGGTGCTGCTGCAAGGCTGTTCGACCTTCGGGGCGAAAAGCCGCGGCGACAAGCTCGACCCGTGGGAGAACTGGAACCGCAAGGTCTTCTCGTTCAACGAGCAGCTCGACGCGAAGGTGCTCAAGCCAGTGGCCACCGCATACAGCAACCTGGTCCCCCATCCGGTTCGCCTAGGCATCGACAACTTCTTCGCCAACGCGGCCGACGCCTGGTCGGCGATCAACAATTTCCTGCAAGGCAAGATCGAGTACGGCTTGCAGGACGTGGTCCGCGTCAGCACCAACACGGTGTTCGGCATGGGTGGCTTCATCGACATCGCCTCCGACTTCGGGCTCGAGCACCACAACGAGGATTTCGGGCAGACGCTCGGCGTCTGGGGCATCGGGCAGGGTGCCTACATCGTGTGGCCGCTGTTCGGCCCGTCGAGCGTGCGCGAATCGTTCGCGTTGCCGCTGGACCGTGCGGTGTCGCCGGCCCTGGTCATCAACGACGGCACCGCCAAGTACGAGATCACGATCCTGCAACTCATCAACACGCGGGCGAACCTGCTGGGTGCGAGCAAGGTGCTCGACGACATCGCGCTGGACAAGTACACCTTCGTGCGCGACGCGTATCTGCAGCGCCGGCGCAGCCTGGTCTACGACGGCGACGAACCGCCATCACCGCCACCGCCGCCAGCCGACGAATCGAAGCCGGCGCCGGCGCAATGATGCGGCGGCGCCAACCGATCGGCGGATTCCGGCGTTATCGTCACCAGTGCTTGCGCTTTGACGCGAACTCCGCTGACTGCCGGCACTCCAAGCGCGCATGCCCCGTTCCGGGGCTGTGACTTGAAAGGAACACGAATGTTTTTGCGACGACTTGCCCTCTTTTTCTCGGCCACCCTGCTGATGTTCGGCGCTGCCTCGGCGCGCGCCGACGCGCAGGCGCCCGATGCGCTGATCAAGCAGGTATCAACCGACGTGCTCGAGTCGCTGAAGGCCGACAAATCGGTCAAGGCCGGTGATTTGCAGAAGATCATCGCGCTGGTCGATGCGAAGGTCATGCCGCATGTGAACTTCCAGCGGATGACCTCGTCGGCGGTCGGTCGCTACTGGCGCCAGGCCACGCCGGAGCAGCAAAAGCGCCTGCAGGACGAGTTCAAGGTCTTGCTCGTGCGCACCTACTCCGGCGCGCTCGCTCAGGTGAAGGACCAGACGGTCCAGCTCAAGCCGATGCGCGGCAGCGCGGCCGATCCCGAAGTCGTCGTCAAGACGGAAGTGCGCGGCCAGGGCGATCCGATCCAGCTCGACTACCGGCTCGAGAAGGTCGGCGACGGCTGGAAGATCTACGACGTCAACGTGATGGGCGTGTGGCTGGTCGAGAACTACCGCAACAGCTTCGCGCAGGAGATCGGCGCCAACGGCATCGACGGCCTGATCGGCAAGCTGGCCGAGCGCAACAAGGCCGCGCGCGGCTGAGACGTCCGGGCGCGCCGCATGTTGCTTCTTCCGGCCACCGTCACCGCGCGTGAGGCACGCGACGCGGTTCGCATGCTGGCGCAGACGCTCAGGCGCGAGTCCGACGGGGGGGTCGTCATCGATGCCTCGGCGCTCTCCCAGTTCGACTCCGCCGTGCTCGCGGTGCTGCTCGAGTGCCAGCGCCTGGCCCAGGCCTGGGGCAAGGGTTTCGCGGTGCGGCATGCGCCGGCCAAGCTGCTGGCCTTGGCCCGTTTGTACGGCGTCGACGCGCTGCTCCCGTTCGAAGGCATCGCGGCGCCCGCTGCTGCGTGAGCTGGGTCCGTCAGGGCTGGCTGTAGCGCTTTGCGCGCAGGTTCTTCTTGATCTCCTGCAGCATCGGCCGCAGCTCGCCGGGCAGGCGCAGCGCGACGGCGGTGGTCAGGATGTCGATGACGATCAGGTGCAACAGCCGCGACACCATCGGGCTGTAGCGGTCGAAGTCCTCGGGGTGGTCGGCGGCGAGAAGAATCTGGTTCGTGCCCTGCGCGGTCTGCGCCAGCGGCGAGCCGCTCGCGGTGATCAGGATCGTCGTCGCGCCCTTCTTGCGCGCGATGTCGACCACGTCGATCAGGTCGCGGCTGCGGCCCGAATTGCTGATGATCACCGCGCAGTCACCCGGGCGCAGCATCGTCGCGCTCATCACCTGCACATGGCCATCGCTGATCGCGGCGGTGTTCACGCCGAGGCGAAAGAACTTGTGCTGTGCGTCCTGCGCGACGATGCCGGAGTTGCCCACGCCATAGAACTCGATGCGCCGACCGGCCGTGCCCGCCGCAGCGAGCGCGCTGATGGCACGCTCGAACGCATGGCTGGCCGCGTCGTTGCGGTACTTCAGCAGCGCCGCCACCGAGTTGTCGATCACCTTGACGATCACGTCCGACGGCTTGTCGTCTTCGTCGACGGCGCGGTGCACGAAGGGCACGCCTTCGTTCACGTTGCCGGCGAGCTTGAGCTTGAAGTCCGCCAGGCCGTTGTAGCCGACGCTGCGACAAAAGCGCACGACGGTGGGCTTGCTGACGTGCGAGCGTTCGGCGAGTTCGCCGACCGGCAGGCTCGCAAAGCTGCGCGGATCGACGAGAACCAGCTTGGCCACGCGCTGCTCGGCGGGCGGCAAGGCAGGGATCGAGGCGCGAATCCGGTCCAGCATCATGGCCCCCTACGGCGCTGCGCGCCGGTCCCCCCGGGGGGGAGCGATCGCCTTGGGAGCGGCCCGGCGGCGCTCATCACTGCTCTTCGGCCCACGCAAAGCCGTCGCGCGCGACCAGTGCACTGGCCGCCGCCGGCCCCCAGGTGCCGGCCGCATAGGGGCGCGGGCCGCCCGAGGCGTGGTTGTCGTGTTCCCAGGCGTCGAGGATCGGCTCGACCCAGCGCCAGGCCTGCTCCTGCTCGTCGCTGCGCACGAACAGGTTCAACCGCCCGGCGATCGCTTCCAGCAACAAGCGCTCGTAGGCGCCGACGCGGTTCTCGGCGAAGGCCTTGTCGAAGTCGAGATCGAGGAATACCGGCGCCAGCGCCTCGTGCTGGCCGGTGCCCTTG
>DASXQQ010000268.1:0-12959 GCA_036507085.1 Piscinibacter sp.
AGCATGCCGCCGTGATCGAGCGCGCCGCGGCGCGCTACCTGGGCGTGATCGAGAAAGCCGCGAAGGCCGCCGGCGTGCCCTGCGAATGCCTGCGCATCACCAGCGACTTCCCGGCCGACGTCATCCTGCAGACGGCGCGCAAGCGCCGCTGCGACCTGATCGTCATGGCCTCGCACGGCCCCCACGGCTTGTCGGCGCTGCTGCTGGGCAGCGAGACGCACAAGGTGCTCACCCACGCGAAGCTGCCGGTGCTGGTGTATCGGTAGGGGCCGTCCGAAGGACGGCATGCTTTAACGCCGTCCTTCGGACGGCATGCTTTAACGCCGTCCTTCGGACGGCATGCTTTAACGCCGTCCTTTGGACGGCATGCTTTAACGCACAGCTCCCCCGCGCCCCCTCCGAGAGGGGGCTCCAGCATGTTGGACGGCTCTCCCCAGCCCCTCTCCGTGAGAGGGGCTCCAGTTTGTTTGACGACCTTCGCGAAGTGGGTAACGGCGACGACGCTGCGCGACATGCGAGGTGTTGCCGGCCGCAAGGCCGGCTCGTCAAACGAGCTGGAGCCCTCCTCGCGGAGGAGGGCTGGGTGGTGTCGTCGAACATGACGGAGCCCCCTCTCGGAGGGGGCGCGGGGGAGTGGTGCGTTAAGGCATAGCCGTCCTTCGGACGGCCTCCTTGAAACCCCCGGTCCCCGCTCTCACATGCGCCATCTGGAGGGTTCAGCGTGGGCGCCAACGACACATTACTGCTCGATGCCTATTCGCAGACGGTGACCGGCGTCGTCGAGCGCGCCGGGCCGAGCGTTGCGTCGGTGAAGGTCATGGGCAGCGCCCGCGACCGTGACGCGTCGCTGGGCAGCGGCTCGGGCTTCCTGTTCACCCCCGACGGCTACCTGCTGACCAACTCGCACGTGGCGCGCGCCGGGGCCCCGCAGCGGCCGTCGGCGTCGGCGCCGAAACGGCACCGGGTGTCGCTGAGCGACGGGCGCGAGTTCGAGGCGCGCTGGGTCGGCGACGACCCGGACACCGACCTTGCGCTGCTGTGCATCGACGGCATGTCGCAGGGAACGCTCGCGTCGCTCACGCTCGGCCGCTCGGCGCTGCTCAAGCGCGGCGAGATCGCGATCGCGATCGGCAACCCGCTCGGATTCGAGCACACGGTGACCGCAGGCATCGTCAGCGCGCTCGGGCGCAGCATGCGTTCGGGCACCGGGCGGCTGATTCCCGACGTGATCCAGACCGACGCGGCGCTGAACCCGGGCAACTCGGGCGGGCCGCTGCTGAACGCGCGCGGCGAGGTGGTGGGCGTGAACACCGCGATCATTCGCGGCGCGCAGTCGATCAGCTTCGCGGTGGCGATCGACATCGCGGCCTGGGTGATACCGCAGTTGCTGCAGCACGGGCGGGTGCGCCGCGGCTACCTGGGCGTGGGCGGCATGACCGCCGCGCTCGATCGGCGCGTGGTGCTCGGCTTCGGCCTCGCGCAGGACCATGCGGTGCGGGTGTCGTCGGTCGAGCCGGGCAGCCCGGCGGCGCTCGGCGGGCTGCATGAAGGCGACCTGATCGTCGGGCTCGACGGGGTGGTGGTCGATTCGGTGGACCGGCTGCACCAGACGCTGGACGCGAGCCGGGTGCACCGGGACTGCGTGCTGAAGGTGCTGCGCGGGCAGGGGACGGGCGGACCGATGTATTTGACGGTGCGGCCGGCGGAGCAGGCGGGCTAAGAACCCGGGCCTGTCAGCTCTTACAGTCGCGACACAGCGCGCGTTCACTTAGAGTGGCCCGATGACCGAAGCGGTGTCGGGAGCAGGCGAACAGCAATACAGGCTACTCTTCGAGGGCAATCCCCTGCCGCTGTGGATCTACGACCTCGAGACCTTGCGCATCCTCGACGTCAACGAGGTCGCCTGCCACAAGTACGGCTACTCGCACGATGAGTTCCTGTCGCTGACGATTCGCGACATCCGGCCGGCCGAAGACATCGCCAAGGTCGAGGACTCGGTGCGCACGACGAGCCCGGGGACCTTCAACTCGGGCCTGTGGCGCCACCGGCTGAAGGACGGGACGGTGATCGACGTCGAGATCACCTCGCACGAACTGCGCTACCAAGGCCGGCGCGCGCGCTGCGTCTCCCCGATCGACGTGACGCAGCGGCTGCAGGCCGAAGCCGCCTTGCGCGAGCGCGAGGCGGGGCTGCGGCGGGCGCAGGTGATGGCGCGGCTCGGCCACGTCATCACCCGGTCCGACGGTTCGTTCGAGAGCTGGTCGGAAACGCTGCCGCAGTTGATCGGCATCGAGCCCGCGCAGATGCCGGCGAGCACGCGTGAATGGCTGCAGCTGATCCACCCGGACGATCGCGCGGCGTTTCGGGCCAGGAGCATCGAGGCCGCCATCCAGGGAACGCGCGTCGATGTCGAGTACCGCATGCCGCACCGCGACGGCAGCTGGCTGCACATGCAGCAGGTGATCGAGCCGATCACGGGCTCGGACGTCGGCGGGCGCAAACGCTGGTTCAGCACCCTGCAAGACCTGACCGAGCAAAAACGGGTCGAGACCCGCATGCGGCGGCTGAACCGCGTGCACGCGGTGTTGAGCGGCATCAACACGCTGATCGTGCGGGTGCGCGAGCGCGACGAGCTGTTCCGCGAGGCGTGCCGCATCGCCGTCGAGGCGGGGGCCTGCAAGACCGCATGGATCAGCATGACCGACCCGGCCACGCAGGCGGCCGAGGTGGTCGCCTGCCACGGTGGCGACGCGCGCCTGCTCGACAGCGTCCGTTTCGCGGCCCGCGACGGCACGCCGCTGATCGTCAACGACCTGCACAGCGACCACCCCGCGATGGCGTCATTGCGCGACGAGCTGCTGGCTGCGGGTTACCGATCCGCCGCGTGCTTCCCGCTGCGGGTCGAGGACCGTTCCGTCGGCTTCGTCGGCCTGCTGGCCGATGAAACGGGTCTCTTCGACGACGACGAGGTGAAGCTGCTGCTCGAGCTGGCGGGCGACATCGCAT
This sequence comes from Piscinibacter sp., assembly GCA_036507085.1. Taxonomy (GTDB): domain Bacteria; phylum Pseudomonadota; class Gammaproteobacteria; order Burkholderiales; family Burkholderiaceae_C; genus Albitalea. The sequence goes on from DASXQQ010000268.1 coordinate 3,007, forward strand.
TCGCGCTCGACCACCTGGCCAAGGACGAGAAGCTCGACTACCTCGCCTACTACGACGCGGTGACGGGCCTGGCCAACAACCAGCTGCTGCGCGAACGGCTGGCGCAATACATCGCCGCCGCCGGCGCCGACCGGCAGGAGCTCGCGCTCGCGCTCATCGACCTCGAGCGTTTCAAGACCATCAACGACACGCTGGGTCGCCACGCCGGCGACATGCTGCTCAAGCACGTGGCGGATCGGATGGCGTCGCTGGTCGGCGACAGCAAGCACCTGGCGCGCACCGGGGCCGACCACTTCGCGCTGGTGATTCCCGGCGTGCACGCCGAGACCGACCTCGTGCGCGCGGTCGACGAGCGGTACCGGCAGTGCTTCGGCCGGCCGTTCCAGATCGACGGCAACGAGTTGCGCATCGCCGCCCGGATCGGCATCGCGCTCTATCCGAACGACGGCGCCGATGTCGAAACGCTGTATCGCAACGCCGAGGTGGCGGTCAAGAAGGCGAAGGCGAGCACCGAGCGGCTGCTCTTCTACGACCCGCGCATGACCGAGGCGGTGGCCGAAAAGCTGGCGCTGGAAAACAAGCTGCGGCGCGCGCTGGAGAACGAGGAGTTCGTTCTGCACTATCAGCCCAAGGTCGATGTGGGCACGCGCCGCATCGTGGCACTGGAGGCACTGATCCGCTGGCGCAGCCCCGAGCTCGGCCTGGTGCCGCCGATGAAGTTCATCCCGCTGATGGAGGAGACCGGGCTGATCCTCGAGGTCGGCGTGTGGGCACTGCGCCAGGCCGCGCGCGACCACAAGCGCTGGGTCGAGCAGGGCGCGGTTGCGCCGCGCATCGCGGTCAACGTGTCGGCAGTGCAGCTGCGCAAGCCCGATTTCGTCGCGACGGTCGAAGCCGCGCTGCAACACGGCGCGACGCCGCACGGCATCGACGCCGAGATCACCGAAAGCCTGATCATGGAAGACATCGAGAGCACGATCGCCAAGCTGCATGCCCTGCGCGCGCTGGGCATGAACCTGTCGATCGACGACTTCGGCACCGGCTATTCATCGCTCGCGTACCTGGCGCGGCTGCCGGCGCAGGTCTTGAAGATCGACCGTGCCTTCGTGGCGACGATGATCGACGACCCGACCAGCGTGACGCTGGTGGCCACGATGATTTCGCTTGGCCACTCGCTGCGCATGCAGGTGGTGGCCGAAGGCGTCGAGACCGAAGCGCAGGCGAAGATGCTGCACCTGCTGCAGTGCGACCAGATGCAGGGTTACCTGGTCAGCAAGCCGCTGCCGATCGAGCAGATCTCGGCGCTGATCCGCGACGACGCGAGACGCGTCGCCGTCTGAGGACGCTACGCGTCGATCGGCGCGCCGCCGCCCCAATGGGCGATCCACTCGTCCCACAGTTCGCTCGCCACCGCCGTGACTTGCGCCTGGGCGCGCCGCGCGATCTCGCTCTGCACCTCGAGCGCATCGAGCTGGAGCTTCTGCGCGCGCAGAAAGCCGTCGACGCATTGGGCGGACCAATCGATAACGGGCTGCAGCATGTCCTGCGGCCCGGCCGCGATGGGGGTGTGGGATGCATGTGCCATGGCGTCTCCTGCGAACGAAGGGTCTCGATTGACTCTAGGCCGCTGCGGCGGACTCATCTTGATTTGTCACAAGCACTTACCAACGGAGCTGAAACTGAAGGTCCACGCGCGGTCGCTCGGGCATCGCGGTGACGACCGGCAACCGGTTGGCGCTGCGGCGTTCGACCAGCCACCAGCTCATCGTGGCCGCCAACGCCGCGGAGCCGGCCACGTCGATCCAGCGGTGCCGCTCGGCCGCGACACGGGTGTAGCCGACATAGACCGCGGCCGCATACAGCGGCCAGGCGGCGTCTGCGCCATAGCGGCGATGCACATAGGTCGCGGCCGAGAACGCGGGAGCGGCATGGCCGGACGGAAACGACCTCTCGTTGCTGCGGTCCGGTCGCTCGGCGCGAACGGTTCGCTTCAGGATCTCGGTCGCGCCGACAGTGGCGACATAGGCGGCGGCGAACTGGCGGGCACCCTGGCCTTCGCCGCGAGCGAGCTCGGCGGTCAAGGTGCCGAGGGGCAGCGCCCAGCGCAGCACATCGCCGGCTTCGCTTTGCGGGTCAGCAAGCGCCGGCGCGCTGCCGATCAGGCACGCGGTGGCCAGTGCCAGCGCGGGTGTCATGGTGAATCTCACCGCCGATGCACATACCGCCCCGGCGCCGCATCCAAGGGCACGAGGCCCGCGCGCGGCGCGCCCATCGGCGGCGGCGTACGGCGCCCGCTCGAATGCTGCGCCAGCCAACCCACCCACGCGCTCCACCACGAGCCGTCGATGCTTCGGGTCGCTGCCAGCCACTCGTCCGGCGTCAACCGCCGGTTGCCGCTTCGCCAGTGGCGGATGCGGTAGCTCGCGCGCGGGTCGCCCGGCGGGTTGACGACGCCCACGTTATGGCCGCCGGCGCACAGCACGAAGGTCTGCTCGGCGTGGGTCAGCGCATGCAGCTTGAACACCGAGCGCCACGGCGCGACGTGGTCCTGCACGATGCCGACATTGAAGATCGGCACCTGGATGTCGTCCAGGCTCACCGGCACGCCGTCGAGCTGCAGTTCGCCGCGGGCGAGTGCGTTGTCGAGAAACAGCGCGCGCAGGTATTCGCGGTGCATCCGGTAGGGCAGGCGGGTTCCGTCGGCGTTCCAGGCCATCAGGTCGCTGACCGGCTTGCGCTCGCCGAGCAGGTGGTTGTAGACGCGGTACGACCAGATCAGGTCGTTGGAGCGCAGCATCTGGAAGGTGCGCTTCATCTGCCGCTTGTCGAGGTAGCCGTTGCGCCACATCAGGTTCTCGAGGAAGGCGACCTGGCTTTCGTCGATGAACAGCGACAGCTCGCCGGGGTCGGTGAAGTCGGTCTGCGCGGCCAGCAGCGTCAGCGTCTTCAGCGCCGGCGAGCCGGCGCGGCCGAGCGCCGCGGCGCTCATCGCGAGCAGCGTGCCACCCAGGCAGTAGCCGGCGCCGTGCACCCCGGCGCCCGGCATGATCTCGTCGATCGCGCGCAGCGCCTCGCGCACGCCCAGCTGTTCGTAGTCCGCCATGCCGAGGTCGCGGTCGTTCGCGTCGGGGTTCTTCCAGGAGATCGCGAACACCGTGAAACCGTGGTCGACGAGGTGCTTGACCAGCGAGTTGTGCGGCGACAGGTCGAGCACGTAGTACTTCATGATCCAGGCCGGCACCAGCAGCACCGGCTGGGCGTGCGTCGTGCGCGTCGTCGGGGTGTACTGGATCAGCTCCATCAGCCGGTTGCGCAGCACCACGCGGCCGGGTGTGGCGGCCAGGTCGCGGCCGATCTCGAAGCGCTCGGCACTCACCGGCGGCAGGTCGCCGGCTTCGCGCCACAGGTCCTCGAGCGCATGCACCGCGCCGCGAACGAGGTTGAGCCCGCCTTCGCGCAGGGTGCGCTGCTGAACCACCGGGTTGGTCGAGACGAAGTTCGACGGCGCCACCATGTCCAGCCACTGCCGCGCGGCAAAGCTCGCCATCTGCTCGTGATGATGCGTCACCCCCGGCACGCCGGCGGTGGCGGCCTGCCACCACTGCTGGCGCAGCAGAAAACCCTGCGCGAGCCAGCGGAACGGGGGCTCGTTCCACTGCGGGTCGTCAAAGCGCCGGTCCTGCGGCAGCGGCTCGACGTCGCCGTCACCGTTCGGGAGCGCGCTGCAGATGCGCAGCCAGCGCAGGCATTGCTCGGCGCCCAGGTGCGCCAGCTCCCACTGCTTGGCGGGCGACGCGAGCAGGTGCACCCACCAGTCGAGGAACGCGCCGCCGGTGGTCGCGGGCGCCAGCGCGACCCCCGTTGCCGGCCAGGGTGGGGTCAGCGCGCGCTCGATCTGCTGGTAGCGGTCGAACACCTCCGACGGCAGGACGCCGCGCCCGAGCCAGGGGCTCGCGCCGCGTTCGCGCGCGCCGGTGTGGGCGAGCGCGCTGTCGCGCGGCGCACGCCGGCCGCGCGAGGGTTGCGGGGCGGTGACTTGCAGCACGGCGGGTGGTCCAGCGGGGGTGGGTGGAGTTTGCCACGTCAGCGCGCGCCGTCGCCATCCCCAACCTCCCTCCCCCGCCGTTTCACAGGCGCTTCGCTACCGCGGCTCAGCGCAGCATCAGCGTCTGTCGCTTCCATTGCGGGTCCTGCCAGCGGTAGAACAGGCTCAGCGCGCCCGGCTCGTCGGCCCGCTTCTCGGTGGCGAGCGTGTCGAGCCGGATCACCTCGAAGCTGCGCTTGAAGCGGCCGTCGACCCGGGCCTCGCGCGCGGCGAGCAGCCGGGTGCCGCCGGGCACCCAGCCGGCGAATTCGATGACGCCGAGTTCGGGCTCGCCGCTCGCCGGCGGCAACACGCCGGCGACCCAGCCATTGCGCGTGCGGTGAAACACCCAGAGTTCGCGCCAGGTGGCGAGTGGCTGCACCGCCACGGCCAGCGCCGTGCCCGCCGCGTTGACGCTGGCCGAGCCGGTCCAGACGATGCCGTAGCTGCAGCGCTTGAGCAGCGGGTTCGTCGCGTCGTGCTTCGCGTCGGTGAGCGACACGCAGGTCTCGCCGGACCGGCCGGGCTGCGTCACGAGGCCGAGCTTGGGCGGCGTCGCCGGGGCTGCGGCAGCGCTCGCGGCGCCGGCCCAGCGCGACGCGTTCGCGCGGACCGCTGCGTCGCGGTAGGCGCTGTCGTCGGCGTCGCCGAACTCGCGCGGGTCGACGCCGGCGAGCGACTCCAGCGCGCGCTGCGCCGCCGCGTCGCCCGCCTCGCCGCGCCGCTGGCGCTCGAACGCGAGCGCCGCCCAGACGCCGGCGCGGCGCATGCGGATGCGGTTCTTCAGCGCCTCGGGCAGCGCCGCGGTGTCGACTCCGTCGAGCAGCTCGGCGCGCGATTCGTCGAGGCGCTGCCGATCGAGCGGGCGCAGCGCCGGGTCGACGCAGTCGTCGCGCGTCAGCGCGAGCGCGGCGCGGGCGCGCTGCTCGGGCGTGGCCGGCAGCGCGAGCACGCGCCGAAACGCGTCGCCGTCGTAACAGAGCTGGATGCGGCCCTCGCGCTCGAAGCTCGTCATCGCCACGCCGTAGGCGCCGGCGACCTCCAGGTGCGCCGCGAGCTGCGGGTCGCTCGCCTTGCCCTGGCGCGCCGAGGCCCGCCGCGCCAGCCGTTCGGCCATGCCGCCGAGCGCGTCGAAGGGCTCGGCGTCGATGGCGGGCGCCGGCGCGGCCCGCAGGTAGGCTGCCGTGTAGGCGATGCCCAGCGACTCGGCGCCCGGCGTGTCGCGCAGGAAGCGCACGACCGCGAGCAACTCGCCCGCGTCAGCCGCCTCGAGCGACACCCGCTTGACCTGCGACGCGCGGATGAAGCCGGCGCGCTCGCGGCGGTGGTCGTAGACCTGCAGGTAGTCGGTGCGCTCGCCGCGGATCTCCAGCGCGTCACCCTGCCACAGCACCACCTGCTGCTGGGCCGCGGCGCGCGGCGCGGCACGCAGCGCGGCCTGATCCTGGGTGACGATGGCGATCGCGGCGGCGAAGGCGGCGGCGCTCCACATCATTCGGCCTCCTTCACAGCGGCATGCGCGACTGCGCCCTTGCCCTGCCCGCCGAGCAGTGTCGCGCCGATGAAGCCGCCGTCGGCCGGCGGCGGCGCGATGATCACCGTGATCTTGTCCGACAACTTGTCGGCCATCGTCTTCTGGATCAGCAGCGGGTGCTTGGTGATCAGTGCACCGTCGCGCTCCATCTGATCACTCGCGATCTTGCCGACGCGCTCGAGCCGATAGCCTTCGGCGTCGGCGAGCTTGCGGCGCGAGTCGGCCTCGCCCGCGGCTTCGATGCGGCGTGCCTGCGCGCTGCCTTCAGCGGTCTTGATGCGCGACAGCTTCTCGGCCTCGGCCTCGAGCTTGCGCTGCTCGATCTGCTTTTGCTTGAACGGCAGCACATGCTTCATCGCCTCTTCCTGCGCGCGCGCGGCGATGATCTGTTCGTTACCCGCCGCCTCGGCGGCCTTCTCGCGGCGCACCTTCTCGGCCTCGCCGTCGAGCGCGGTTTCCTTCACCCGCTTGTCCTTGAGCTCCAGCGTGTAGCGCATCTTCTCGGTCTCGAGCTCCTCGGCGAGCAGCTTGTCCATGCCGCGACGGTAGTCGGCCGGCAGGTCGACCTTGCCCATCTGCACCGAGCGCAGCACAATGCCGTCGGCGGCGAGCTTCGGTCTCAGCTCGGCCTCGATCGCCTGCTGGATCTCGCCGCGCTTGCTGGAGAAAATCTCGCGCACCGTGTAGCGGGTGAAGACCTTGTAGATCACGCCCTGCACCGCCGGCTCGACGATCTCGCTGTTGAGGTTGTCAGGCAGACGCCGGGCCATCGTCGCGACCTGGGCCGGGTCGAGCGCATAGCGGACCGACAGGTCGACGCCGATCGACAGCCCCTCGACCGACTGGAACGGCGCCTCGCCGCTCGCCTTGGCGCTTTGCAGCGGCCGGTACACCTGGTCGCGCAGCGAAAAGCGGCGCATCTCATGCAGGCCGGGCAGCACCCAGACGCTGCCTTCGCGGAAGCGGTCGACGCTGCCGGTCAGCTGGTTCGCGCGCACGCCGATCTCGCCGCGCTCGACCGTCTGCAGCGGCGGGTGCCTGACGATCGCGATGCCGGCCGCGCCGACCACGACGATCGCGACGATGAGGCCGCGGGCATTGACGATGGCAGCGCCGGCGCGCTCGGCATGGGGGATGAACGCGTTGCGAATGGCGTTCACCACGGCGTTCAATCGCTCGGACATGATGTCGACTCCTTGGCGTGTGTTGTTGACGACGACGCACACTGTCGACCCGGCCGGTGAAGTGGGAATGAAGTCCGGGTGAAGCGCTCGCGCGTTTCGCGCGCGACGATCGCCGCACGCAGTGCGCGTGCAAGGAGACCCTCATGGACCTGAGCTCGACGGCTTTCAGCCACGGCGCCGAGATCCCGCGGCGCTACACCTGCGAAGGCGACGACACGCCGCCGCCGCTCGCCTGGAGCGGCGTTCCGCCGCAGGCCAGGAGCCTGGCGCTGATCGTCGACGACCCCGACGCGCCGGACCCGGCGGCGCCGCAGCGCACCTGGGTCCACTGGGTGCTGCTCGACCTGCCGCCGAGCGCCACCGGGCTGCCCGAAGGCGGCCAGCCCGCACCCGCGGGCACGCGCGAAGGCCTCAACGACTGGAAGCGCGGTCGCTACGGCGGCCCCTGTCCGCCGATCGGCCGGCACCGCTACTTCTTCAAGCTGTACGCGCTGGACACGCTGCTGCCCGGCTTGAAGACGCCGACCAAGGCGCAACTCGAGCAGGCGATGCACGGGCATGTGCTCGCGAAGGCGGAGTTGATCGGCACTTACCAGAAGCAGAAGGTGTGAGGCTGGCGGCGCCATAGGAAGCCCGACCACAGAGAACACAGAGATCACAGAGATCACAGAGAAATTCCTTTGTGTTCTCTGTGTTCTCTGTGGTTTCTGCGTTCTTTGTGGTTTCTGTGTCGTGGCACCGGTCGCATCGCGCGCCGTGACCTTGTCCACGCTTCACAAGCTGTTACACATCATCGCCCGCCGCATCCTGACGATAACCATCACGCGAGGACGCCTGGCCCAGGACATGGCATGCAACGCGACGCGTTGATGTCACGCCTTGGGTCCGGCATCTCTTGACAAGGGCACACCCGCACGAAAGTCGGGGTCGCAAAGCTTCCGGTCTAACGCTCCACGGAGTCATGACAGCGGGGTTGCCAAGAGCCAGAGGACAGGTTCCTCTTCGGCTGCTTCGACACGCCGTCGAAGCAGGCAACCCCTTCCGTGTGCGCTCCGGTCTTGCACCCGTTGTTCGGTGCTGGTGAAACGTCGACCACCACCGAACCGGATCGGAACACGTCATGGGCAGCAGGGATCGTTTCATCGAGAAGGGCAGCCGGCGCGCGTGGACGCAGTCGGACGTCGTGGCGCTGATGGACCAGCTCTATCCGCTTCCCGATGGCGTGCCCAGCCAGCGAGTGCGGCAGCAGCGCCTGCGCTCCGCGTTTCTGGCCGGTGCGGCCGAGGCCCAGGGGGAGCTTCTGCCGCGACCCAGCGCGGCCCTCATCGCGAGCTCCATCCAGGTGGCGCGCGCGCTGTTGAAGAATCGCGCAGCGAGCCCGGAGAGTCGCCTCTGGCATGCGTTCATGGCGGGCGCTCATGCGGCCCGCGAGGAAGGCGCGCAACGCACGGCGCCGCTCAAGCTCTTCATCCGGCAACCGTTCACCGAATCCGATCAGGCGCAGCAGGGCCTGATTGCCGCGGTGCTTGCGCAGATCGACCGGCACAACGGCGACCCGTATTCGTTCCGTTACCTGACCGGCAGAAAGGCGGAAAGCGCCGACACCTTCAGAGCGTCGTTCGAAGCCGAGTCGGGCCAGCCCTTCGTCCCCCAGGCCTTCCGCGCCTACCGCCTGAACCTGCTGGCGCAGGCCGAAGCCTTCATCAACATCCGCGTCGGCATGAGCGAGAGCAGTGCCTTCGAGCTGTGCTTCCACATCTTCAAGGGGGCCTGCACGCCGGTGCTGTTCCTGGTGTGGAAACACGCACCGATCAAGACGACGCTGCTCAAGGACCTCGGGAATCTGTGCGACGTCACCTACCTCGAATTCGAGCACGCCGACGATCTGCGCCCCGGCATCGATGACTTCTTCCGCCGGCACCCGCGCGATGAATCCGCGGCCGCCACCTGATCTTTCGTTGACTCCTGGGAAGACAACACCATGCTTGCAAACATCAAGATCAAGACGCTGATCATCGCGGTCCTCGGCGGGTTGATGATCCTCGTCGTGGCCGTCGGTTCACTGGGGCTGTACAGCACCGCGCACACGCGCCGGATGTTCACCGACGTCTCCTTGCGCGACACGAAATCGGAGAACGTCTTCGTGCAGATCCGGCTGCTGATGGAGACCAACCGCAGCCAGATCCTGCAGGCGCTGCAGCACAACCCCGCCTTCGACTGGGCCAAGCTGCACGACCATCCGCTGGAGATCCACTTCACCACCATCGACAAGGCCTCCGCCAGCATCCGGCAGGCGTGGGAGCAATACCGCGAATCGATCGAGTCGCCGGAAGAACAGCGGCTCGCCGACGCCTGGTTCGCCAAGAGCGGCGGCCTGGGCATCAAGAGCGTCACCGACGCGGCCACGGCGCTGAAGGCCGGCCAGTGGGATGTGGCGGAGACGGTGCTGATCTCCACCATCAACCCCACCTACCGGGTCGGCGGCGTGGCATCGGCCGAGCTGTCGGACTACCTGGCCAAGCGGGAAAAGGCCAACGGCAGCGCCGTCGAAACCAGCATCACGCAGACGAGCTACGTTCTCGCGGGTGCGCTCGCCCTCTCGCTGGCACTGGCGATCGCGACGACGGTGCTGCTGATTCGCGGCATCACGACGCCGCTGAACCAAGCCATCGCCATCGCGCGTCGGGTGGCCGGCGGCGACTTGAGCTCGCGCATCGAAGTCGCGAGCAGCAACGAGCTGGGAGAGCTGCTGAACGCGCTGAAGGTGATGAACGACAGCCTGGCGGCGGTGGTGGGCAGCGTGCGCCAGAGCAGCGACAGCATCGCCACCGGCTCGAGCCAGATCGCCACCGGCAACGCCGACCTGTCGCATCGAACCGAGATGCAGGCGAGCAACCTGCAGCAGACCGCCGCGTCGATGGAGCAGCTTACCGGCACGGTGAAGAACAACGCCGACACCGCGCTGGAGGCCACGCAGCTGGCCAACACGGCCAGCGACGTGGCGGCCCACGGCGGCGTCGTGGTCGGCGAAGTGGTCGCCACGATGGAGCAGATCAGCGCCTCGAGCAAGAAGATCAGCGACATCATCAGCGTCATCGACGGCATCGCGTTCCAGACCAACATCCTCGCGCTGAACGCCGCGGTGGAGGCC
>DASXQQ010000269.1:0-19944 GCA_036507085.1 Piscinibacter sp.
GTCCAGGCCACCTGCATCTTGCCGACGTTCTTCGTGTTGATCTGGTTCAACTTGCTGTAGCGCTGGTTGAACATGTCGCCCGCCTGCATCGCCCAGTTGTGGGGATCTGCAATGCGTTTTTCCACATCGGCATTGGCGAGCACCACGGCCGGCATGGCCAGCACGAGGGCTCCGAACGAGCGCTTGACGCCCGCAGTCGATCGCAAACAAAACCTCATCATCGTCGTCTCCTGGTGAAGTGAACGGGCACCACCTCGGCGTGCTCGAAGAGTTCCCAGGAACGGTTTGTAGGTGGGCGCCTGCGCAACGACCACTTAGTGCAGACCCTGTCGCTGCGGTCAATATTGAACAGTGCAGGGCACGACGCGATCAGAAGTGCGTCAGCGTGACACAGTCCGGCTTTTTTGCTTCGCTGCAGCATGCGCCGGCGACGCGCGCGGTCTTCGCTTGCCGGCGACGGCTCGCCGCAAGGGGCTGTGCTCGAGCTGCTTGTGGATCAAGGCCTGGCCCTTTTCGCCGAGGAACTGCTCGAAAGCTTCGGCCACGTGCGGCAGCTGCTGCGAGCTCAGGTGCATCACGTACCAGTCGCGCTCGATGGGGTTGTCGGCCAGTGGCAGCAGCGCGAGCAGTCCCGCCTCCAGCTCGAGCACGCAGGTGTGCAGCGACAGGAAGGCGACGCCGAAGCCGGCCGCGCACATGTGTTTGATGGCCTCGTTGCTCGACATCTCGGAGCCGATGCGCAGGGGGATGCCGGCCTCCTTGAACAAGCGCTCCACCGTCATGCGCGTGCCCGAGCCGCGCTCGCGCACCAGGATGCTGGCGTCGCGAAGCATCGACAGGTCGAGCCCGCGGCTGGCCATCAGCGGGTGGCTCGGTGCGGCCAGAAAGGCCATCGGATGCTTGGCGAAGGGCTTCGCCACCGTCTTCAGCTCGCCGGGCGGCCTGCCCATGATGGCCAGGTCGACCTCCTGGCTCGCGAGCATGCGCACGATCTGGTCGCGGTTGCCCACCTGCAGCTTCAGCTTGACCTTGGGGTGCTCGCTGGCAAAGGCCACCAGCATCGGCGGCAGCAGGTACTCGGCCGTGGTGACCGCAGCGACGCGCAAGGTGCCGGAGAAGTCGCCGCGTTGCGCCGCGATCTGGTCGCCGGCCTCTCGCCACAGCTCCAGGATGCGCGCCGCATAGCCGGCCAGGAGCTCGCCGGCCTCGGTGAGCCGTATGCCGCGTCCCGTGCGTTGCAGCAGCGGCGTGCCCGCCGATTCTTCCAGCGCGGAGATTTGTATTGATACAGCCGGTTGCGTCAGATGCATTTCGTCGGCAGCGCCCGAGACGCTGCCGAGTCGCGCAACGGAATGCAAGGCCACGAGCTGGCGAAACGTGGCGTGCTTGAGCGCGGAGGATGCGGGCATGTTTTGATATTAGCAAAAGCAAATGTGATGCAAAGAATATTTAACTTTTCCAAATCCAGTCGACTGCCTACATTCCCCTCACCGATGCAGCAACCAACCGAGGAGCTTGCCGTGGGCGAGATGAATGAACTGAAGCAGATCGTGGATGCGAAGAAACGCTACTCGGCCGGCGTGCTGAAGTACGCGCAGATGGGCTACTGGGACGGCGACTACGTTCCGAAGGACACCGACGTGCTGGCGCTGTTCCGCGTCACGCCGCAAGAGGGTGTCGACCCGATCGAAGCCGCGGCGGCCGTGGCCGGCGAATCGTCCACCGCCACCTGGACCGTGGTCTGGACCGACCGGCTCACCGCCTGCGACATGTACCGCGCCAAGGCCTACAAGGTCGATCCGGTGCCGGGCAACCCGGGCCAGTACTTCTGCTATGTGGCTTACGACCTTTCGCTTTTCGAAGAGGGCTCGATCGCCAACGTCACGGCCTCCATCATCGGCAATGTCTTCAGCTTCAAGCCGCTGAAGGCCGCGCGGCTGGAAGACATGCGTTTCCCGGTCGCCTACGTGAAGACCTTCGCCGGCCCGCCGACCGGCATCGTGGTCGAGCGCGAGCGCCTGGACAAGTTCGGGCGGCCCTTGCTGGGCGCCACCACCAAGCCCAAGCTGGGCCTGTCGGGCCGCAACTACGGCCGCGTGGTCTACGAAGGCCTGAAGGGCGGCCTCGACTTCCTGAAGGACGACGAGAACATCAACTCGCAACCCTTCATGCACTGGCGCGACCGCTTTCTGTTCGTGATGGATGCGGTGAACAAGGCGTCGGCCGCCACCGGCGAAGTGAAGGGCAGCTACCTCAACGTCACCGCCGGCACGATGGAAGAGATGTACCGCCGCGCCGAGTTCGCCAAGGAGCTGGGCTCGGTGATCGTGATGGTCGACCTGGTGGTCGGCTGGACGGCGATCCAGTCGATGTCGCACTGGTGCCGGCAGAACGACATGCTGCTGCACATGCACCGTGCCGGCCACGGCACCTACACGCGCCAGAAGAACCACGGCGTGTCCTTCCGCGTCATTGCGAAGTGGCTGCGACTGGCCGGGGTCGACCACCTGCACGCCGGCACGGCGGTCGGCAAGCTCGAAGGTGACCCGATGACGGTACAGGGCTATTACAACGTGTGCCGTGACACGCAGACCAAAGTGGACCTGCCGCGCGGCATCTTCTTCGACCAGGACTGGGGCGCGCTGCGCAAGGTGATGCCGGTGGCCTCCGGCGGCATCCATGCCGGCCAGATGCACCAGCTGCTCGATCTCTTCGGCGACGACGTGGTGCTGCAGTTCGGCGGCGGCACCATCGGCCACCCGCAGGGAATCCAGGCCGGCGCCACGGCCAACCGCGTGGCGCTGGAAGCGATGGTGCTGGCCCGCAACGAGGGCCGCGACATCAAGGAGGAAGGCCCGCAGATCCTGCGCGACGCGGCCAAGTGGTGCACGCCCTTGAAGGCCGCGCTCGATACCTGGGGCGACATCAGCTTCAACTACACGTCCACCGACACGTCCGACTTCGTGCCCACCGCCTCGGTGGCATGAATGTCGCAATGACGAATCTGCGCAACCCGACCGGAGCTTCTCCCATGCGACTCACGCAAGGCACGTTTTCCTTCCTGCCCGACCTGACGGACGAGCAGATCCTCAAGCAGGTCGAGTACTGCCTCGCCAAGGGCCAGGCCATCGGCGTCGAGTACACCGACGACCCGCACCCGCGCAACACCTACTGGGAGATGTTCGGCATGCCGATGTTCGACCTGCAGGATGCCGCCGGCGTGCTGCTGGAGATCAAGAACTGCCGCAAGACTTTTCCCAACCACTACATCCGCGTCGCCGCCTTCGATTCGACGCACGGCACCGAGTCGGTGGTGCTGTCCTTCATCGTCAATCGCCCGCAGGACGAGCCGGGCTTCCGCCTGGTGCGCAGCGAAGGGCCGGGCCGCAAGCTCCACTACACCATCGAGAGCTACGCGGTGCAGGCGAAGCCCGAGGGCGCCCGTTACTGAGTCGCCCGGCGAGCATCGCGAAAAACCGATCATGGAAGCCCTTGCGCCCGACTCCGCCCAGGCTGCCACGCCGAAGGCCATGTTCGAAGCCTCCGGCGTCAAGACCGTGCTCGAGCAGCTCGATGCCGAGCTGGTCGGACTCGCGCCGGTCAAAGGCCGCATCCGCGACATCGCGGCCCTGCTGCTGATCGACAAGCTGCGCGCGCAGCAGGGCCTGCAGTCGCAGCCGCCTTCGCTGCACATGTGCTTCACCGGCAACCCCGGCACCGGCAAGACCACCGTCGCGCTGCGCATGGCCGAGGTGCTCAAGCAGCTCGGCTATGTGCGCCGCGGCCACCTGGTGGCGGTGACGCGCGACGACCTGGTGGGCCAGTTCATCGGCCACACCGCGCCCAAGACCCGCGAGGTGATCAAGAAGGCGATGGGCGGCGTGCTCTTCATCGACGAGGCCTACTACCTCTACCGCCCCGAGAACGAGCGCGACTACGGCCAGGAGTCCATCGAGATCCTGCTGCAGGTGATGGAGAACCACCGCGACGACCTGGTCGTCATCCTCGCCGGCTACAAGGACCGCATGGACACCTTCTTCGGCAGCAACCCGGGGATGGCGTCGCGCATTGCGCATCACATCGACTTCCCGGACTACAGCGAAGCCGAGCTGCTGCAGATCTCGCAGCTGATGCTGCAGCGCCTGAACTACGGCTTCGATCCCGCAGCGCAAGCGGCCTTTGCCCGCTACATCCGCCTGCGCCGCGAGCAGCCGCATTTCGCCAATGCGCGCTCGATCCGCAATGCGCTCGACCGCATGAGGCTGCGCCACGCGACGCGGCTGTTCGGCGCAGACCACCCGCTCACGCGCGAGCAGCTCAGCGTGCTGCGGGCGGAGGACGTTCTGGCCAGCCGCGTTTTCGCGAAAGAGAGAGCATGACCCTGCGCGCCCTGATCTTCGACGTCGACGGCACCCTGGCCGACACCGAGGAAGTGCATCGCCGTTCGTTCAACACCGCCTTTGCGCGCGCCGGGCTCGACTGGGCGTGGAGCCGCGAGGCGTACCGCGAACTGCTCAAGGTCACCGGTGGCAAGGAGCGCATCGCCAGCCACATCGACAGCCTCGCGCTGCGCGACGGCGAACACAAGGCGCTGCATGCGCGCATCGCCGAGATCCATGCAGACAAGACGCGCATCTACAGCGGCGTTGTGGCGGCCGGCAAGGTGCCGCTGCGCGATGGCGTGGCGCGCCTGCTGAAGGAAGCCCGCGACGCCGGTTGCCACCTCGCGATCGCCAGCACCACCACCGCGGCGAACGTCGATGCGCTGCTGCAGGCCGCGCTGGGCGCCCGCGGACTGGAGATGTTCGACGTGATCGCCTGTGGCGACCTGGTCGGCACCAAGAAGCCCGCGCCCGACATCTATCAACTCGCGCTGGGCACGCTGGGTGTGGCGCCCGAGGAAACCATCGCTTTCGAGGATTCCGTCAACGGGCTGCGCTCCGCCGTCGCCGCCGGCCTGTGGACCGTGCTCACGCCAACCTACTGGACCGAAGGCGGCGACTTCTCCGAAGCGGCGCTCGTGCTGCCGCGCCTGGGCGACCCGCAGCAGCCGCTCGAAGGCGAGCCCGGCGACCGGCTGACCCGCGCCGCCTGGCTGACGCTGGACGAACTCATCGAGCGGCGCACGCCGCCGCCCGCGCCGTGTGCGGTGCGCGCGCTCTACCAGGGAGCCTGGTGATGGAGACGCGCCTGAGAATCGCTCCGAGCCTGCTCTCCGCCGACTTCGCCAGGCTCGGCGAAGAAGTCCGCGCGGTCATCGCCGCCGGCGCGGACCTGATTCACTTCGACGTGATGGACAACCACTACGTGCCCAACCTCACGGTCGGGCCCATCGTGTGCGAAGCGATCAGGCCGCATGCGAGCGTGCCCATCGACGTGCACCTGATGGTGAAACCGGTCGATGCGCTGATCCCGATGTTCGCCAAGGCCGGCGCGTCCATCATCTCCTTTCACCCCGAGGCCAGCGAGCATGTGGACCGCACCCTCCAACTGATCCGCTCGCACGGCGTGAAGGCCGGGCTGGTGCTCAACCCCGCCACGCCGCTGCACTGCCTGGACCACGTGCTGGAGCAACTCGACCTGGTGCTGCTGATGTCGGTGAACCCGGGCTTCGGCGGGCAGAGCTTCATCGAGCATGTGCTGCCCAAGATCGAAGCGGTGCGCCGGCGCATCGATGCGACCGGGCGCGACATCTGGCTCGAAGTCGATGGCGGCGTGAAGCCCGACAACGCGCGCCGCATCGGCGCGGCGGGTGCCGACACGCTGGTGGCCGGCTCGGCCGTGTTCGGCGCTGGCCACTATGCCGACGCGATTCGCCGCATCCGCGAAGAAGCACAGGCAGGCCGTGCGCAGCGCGCCGCCGCACTCGAGAAGGTGAGCGCGTGATGGACGCCGTGACCGCCTTCGATGCCATCGCCTTCGACCTGGACGGCACGCTGGTCGACAGCGCGCCCGACATCTCGCATGCGCTCAACACCGCGCTGCGCGAGGCCGGGCTGCGCAGCTTCGACCTGCATACCGTGCGCGCCTGGATCGGCGACGGACCCGATGTGCTGATCGGCCATGCGCTCGCGGCCCAGGGGCATGAGGATGTCTCGCCTGAGCTGCGCCGGCGGCTGCGCGCCGCCTTCGACGCCGTCACGCTCGCGGCCCCGCTGGGCCACGGTGTGGTGTTCGAAGGGATCGAGGCTGTGCTGATGCAACTGGCCCGGGTGATGCCGCTGGTGGTCGTGACCAACAAGCCGACGCCGCTCGCGGCTGCCGTGCTCGCCGCGGCGCGGCTGCTGCCGCACGTTTGCTCGGTGCATGGCGCCGACACGCCGGAGCAGCGCAAACCCTCGCCGCTGCTGCTGCAGGCGGCTGCCCGGCGGCTCGGCCTGCCGACGAACCGGATGCTGATGGTGGGCGACGGCCCGGCCGACGTCGGCGCGGCGCGCGCGGCCGGCTGCGCGGCTGCCCTGGTGGACTGGGGCTATGCCCATGCGGCCGTGGACAGCAGCGATGCGCGCTTGTGGCGCCTGCGCAGCCCCGAGCACCTGCTGGGCGGCATGTTGCTGGACACGGCCGCGGCAAGACATTGACGAGATTCACAAGACCGAGGAGACCACCATGTTGATCGAAGGCAGAACGACGCTGACGCAATTCCTCATCGAGGAGCGGCGCAAGCACCCGGATTCCACCGGTGACCTCAACGCGCTGATCACCGATGTGTCGCTGGCGTGCAAAGCCATCGCCGGCAAAGTGTCCTTCGGGGCATTGGCCGGCGTGCTGGGCAGCGCCGGCACCGGCAACGTGCAGGGCGAGGAACAGAAGACGCTCGACGTGCTGAGCAACGAGATCTTCCTGCGCGCCAACGAGTGGGGCGGCAACGTCGCGGGCATGGTGTCCGAGGAGATGGACGAGCCCTATCGGCTGCCCCCGCAGTACCCGCGCGGCAAGTACCTGCTGCTGTTCGATCCGCTCGACGGTTCGTCCAACATCGATGTCAACGTCTCGGTGGGGAGCATCTTCTCGGTGCTGCGCGCGCCGACGCCCGGCGCCGACCCGGCGCTCGAGGACTTCCTGCAGCCCGGCACCGGGCAGGTGTGCGCCGGCTATGCGATCTACGGCCCCTCGACCATGCTCGTGCTCACGTTCGGCACCGGCACGCACGCCTTCACGCTGGACCCGAACCTCGGCGAATGGATGCTCAGCCACCCCAACCTGAGCGTGCCGAGGCAGACCCGCGAGTTCGCCATCAATGCCTCCAACAGCCGCTTCTGGGAGCCTGCCGTCAAGCGCTATGTGGACGAATGCATGGCCGGCAAGAGCGGCGCGCGCGATGCCGACTTCAACATGCGCTGGATCGCCTCGCTCGTGGCCGAAACACATCGCATCCTGATGCGCGGCGGCGTGTTCCTCTACCCGCGCGACAACAAGGACCCGGCAAGGCCAGGCCGGCTGCGCCTGCTGTACGAAGCCAACCCGATCTCGTTCCTGGTGGAACAGGCCGGCGGCGTGGCCAGCACCGGCCGGCATCGCCTGATGGAGACGAAGCCCGAGAGCCTTCATCAGCGCATCGGCTTCGTGTTCGGCTCGGCCGACGAGGTGGAGCGTATCGAGACCTACCACGGCGAACAGCTGATGGACGACAGCTATCGCTCGCCGCTGTTCGGCCAGCGTGGCCTGTTCGCCGTTGTATGACCCACCCCCGAAGCGCCTTCGGCGCTCCCCCTCAAGGGGGCGCCACTGGCGGACCGGCGAAGCCGGATCCGCGGTGGCCCGCTTGAGTTGGCTGGCGCGGCGCTTTCGGCTCGTGGGCAACTGAAACGAACCCTTCACTTCCGGGAATTTCCATGTCGACTCAGCATCCCATCATTGCGATCACCGGATCGTCCGGTGCCGGCACCACCTCGGTGACCCGCACCTTCGAGAACATCTTCCGCCGCGAAGGCGTTCGTGCCGCCGTCATCGAAGGCGACAGCTTCCACCGCTACGACCGCAAGGACATGAAGGCGGCCATGGCCGAGTCCGAACGCAAGGGCCTGCCGCACTTCAGCCACTTCGGTGCCGACGCCAACCTCTTCGCCGAGCTCGAGGATCTGTTTCGCATGTACGCCGAAACCGGCACGGGCCGCAGCCGCAAGTACCTGCACGACGAGAACGAGGCCGCACCGTTCAAGCAGGAGCCCGGCACCTTCACGCCGTGGGGGCCGCTGCCCGAATCGGAGTTGCTGTTCTACGAGGGCCTGCACGGCGGCGTGAAGACCGACAAGCACGACGTCGCCAAGTACGCCGACCTGCTGATCGGCGTGGTGCCGGTCATCAACCTCGAGTGGATCCAGAAGATCCACCGCGACAAGGCCACGCGCGGCTACTCCACCGAAGCCGTCACCGACGTGATCCTGCGGCGCATGCACGAGTACGTGGCGTACATCTGCCCGCAGTTCACCCGCACCCACATCAACTTCCAGCGCGTGCCGGTGGTCGACACCTCCGACCCCTTCATCGCCCGCACGATCCCGACCGCCGACGAGAGCCTGGTGGTGATCCGATTCGCCAACCCGCGCGGCATCGACTTCCCCTACCTCTTGAGCATGCTGCACGACTCGTGGATGACGCGCGCCAACACGCTCGTCGTGCCGGGCGGAAAGATGGAGCTCGCAATGCAGCTGATCTTCACGCCGATGATCCTGCGGCTGGTGGAGCGACGCCGCAAGTCGCTGGTTGCCTGACACGCGACGAAGACAGACTCAGAAAGAGGCCCATCACCGTGACCACCAACCCCTCCGCGCCAGCCCAGCGAAAAGAATGCGCCAACGCCATCCGCGTCCTCGCGATGGATGCCGTGCAGGCCGCCAACTCCGGCCACCCCGGCATGCCGATGGGCATGGCCGACATCGCCGAAACGCTGTGGCGCCATCACCTGCGCCACGATCCGGCCGAGCCGCGCTGGATCGACCGCGACCGCTTCGTCGTTTCCAACGGCCACGGCTCGATGCTGCTGTATGCGCTGCTGCACCTGAGCGGCTACGACCTGCCGATGGACGAGCTCAAGCGCTTCCGCCAGCTCGGCTCGCGCACGCCCGGCCACCCCGAGGTGGACGTGACTCCTGGCGTCGAAACCACCACCGGTCCGCTGGGCCAGGGCATCACCAACGCCGTGGGCATGGCGCTGGCCGAGAAGCTGCTCGCCGAGGAGTTCAATCGCCCGGGCCACGCGGTCATCGACCACCGCACCTTTGTGTTTCTCGGCGACGGCTGTCTGATGGAAGGCATCAGCCACGAGGCCTGTTCGCTGGCCGGAACCTGGCGGCTCGACAAGCTGGTGGCCTTCTACGACGACAACGGCATCTCGATCGACGGCGAGGTGAGCGGCTGGTTCAACGACGACACGCCGCGCCGCTTCGAAGCCTATGGCTGGACGGTGCTGCGCGATGTGAACGGGCACGACCCGGCGGCGCTCGATCGCGCCATGGTCTGCGCGCTCGCTTCCGACAAACCGGTGCTCGTGTGCTGCAAGACGAACATCGGCCACGGCGCGCCCAACCGTGCGGGGACGGCCGAGGCGCATGGCGCGCCGCTGGGCGACGCCGAGATCGCGCTGACGCGCGAGAAGCTGGGCTGGAACGCGCCGCCCTTCGAGGTGCCGCCCGCCGTGCGGCAGGCCTGGTCGGCGCTGGAGCAGGGCGCGGCACGCCGCCATGACTGGCAGCAGCGATTCGACGCCTATGCCAGAACCTACCCCGGGCTGGCCGGCGAGCTGCTGCGCCGCCATCGCAGAGGCGAAGCGCTGAGCGCCGAGGCCGAGCAGGCGCTGCAGACCGCCTGCGCCGCGGCCGAGACCCGGGCCGCCGCCGTGGCGACGCGCAAGGCCTCGCAAGACGTGCTGCATGGGGTGGCCCCCGCGATGCCCGAACTGCTGGGCGGCTCGGCCGACCTCACCGGCTCCAACCTGACCGACTGGAAGGGCCACCGCCCGCTCAAGGGTGCCGGCACCGGCAACCACGTGCACTACGGCGTGCGCGAGTTCGGCATGGCGGCGGTGATGAACGGCGTGGCGCTGCACGGCGGCTTCCGCCCCTACGGCGGCACCTTCCTCACCTTCTCCGACTACGCGCGCAACGGCGTGCGCATGTCGGCGCTGATGAAGCTGCCGGTGGTCTATGTGTTCACCCACGACTCCATCGGCCTCGGCGAAGACGGGCCGACCCATCAGCCGGTGGAGCATGCGTCGAGCCTGCGGCTCATTCCGAATGTCGATGTCTGGCGGCCTTGCGATGCGACCGAGACGGCCGTCGCCTGGCGCGAGGCGCTGCGCCGCGCCGACGGACCGAGCTGCTTGCTGCTGACGCGCCAGGCGGTGCCGCATGCCGGCAACGGGCATGAGCGCATCGACGACATCGCACGCGGCGGCTATGTGCTGCGCCGCGCGCAGGACGAGCGCGTCGTGCTCATCGCCACCGGCTCCGAAGTGGGCCTCACGCTCGCCGCCGCCGAACTGCTGGCCGGCGAGGGCATCGCGGCACGCGTCGTCTCCGTGCCTTGCCTGGACGCCTTCGAGCGGCAGGACGAAGGCTATCGCCAGGCCGTGATCCCGCGCCACCTCCCGCGCCTGGCCGTCGAGGCTGGCAGCACCGGCTTGTGGTGGAAGTTCGTCGGCGAGCACGGCGACGTGATCGGCCTCGACCGCTTCGGCGAATCGGGCCCCGCGTCCGGGCTCTTCAAGCACTTCGGCCTCACTGCCGACGCGGTCGCGGCGCGCGCCAGGAGGCTGATGCCCGCGCATCACGCGCACGTCGACGACGAAGCCGATCTTGTCGCATCTTCCAGCTGAACCTGTTGTTGTTTTTCATTCTTGCGGAGACCCACTTTGACCACCACTCGCATCGCCATCAATGGCTATGGGCGCATCGGCCGCAACGTGCTGCGCGCACTGTTCGAATCGCAGCGCACCGGCGAGATCGAGATCGTCGCGATCAACGACCTCGGTGACGCCCGGATCAATGCCCACCTGACGCGCTACGACACGGTGCACGGCCGGTTCCCCTTCGCAGTGGAGGCCGACGGCTCCGACCTGGTGGTCGATGGCAAGAAGATCCACGTCAGCTCGATCCGCAACCCGGCCGAGCTGCCGTGGAAGCAGCACGGCATCGACATCGTGATGGAGTGCACCGGCCTCTTCACCAGCAAGGCCAAGGCCTCGGCGCACCTCACGGCCGGTGCGCGCAAGGTGCTCATCAGCGCGCCGGGCGGCAACGATGTGGATGCGACCGTGGTCTACGGCGTCAACCACCAGGTGCTCAAACGCGAGCACACCGTGGTGTCCAACGCCTCGTGCACCACCAACTGCCTGGCGCCCGTGGCGAAGGTGCTGAACGACGGCGTGGGCATGCTCAACGGGCTCATGACCACGGTGCACAGCTACACCAATGACCAGGTGCTGACCGATGTCTATCACGAGGACCTGCGCCGCGCCCGCTCGGCCACGCAGAGCATGATCCCGACCAAGACCGGCGCCGCCGCCGCCGTGGGCCTGGTGCTGCCCGACCTCGCCGGCCGGCTGGACGGTTTTGCCGTGCGCGTGCCCACCATCAACGTCTCGCTGGTGGACCTGGTGTTCACCGCCAGCCGCGACACCACGGCCGGCGAGGTGAACACGCTCATCGAAGCCGCTGCCACCAGCGGCCCGCTGAAGGGCGTGCTCGGGTACAGCGATGGACCGCTGGTGTCGGTGGACTTCAACCACGACCCGCGTTCGAGCATCTTCGACGCCACCTGCACCAAGGTGTCGGGCGGCCGCCTGGTGAAGGTGTGCGCCTGGTACGACAACGAGTGGGGCTTCTCGAACCGGATGATCGACACCGCCATCGCGATGGCGCGCGCCTGAGCTCCACACCGATGCAATTCAAGACGCTCCACGACATCAACCTGCGCGGCCAGCGGGTGTTCATCCGCTGCGACCTCAACGTGCCGCTCAACGGGCACGGCCGCGTGGCCGACGACACGCGCATCCGCGCCAGCCTCGAGGGCATCCGGCATGCCCTGGCGCAGCGCGCCCGCGTGATGGTCACCTCGCACCTCGGACGCCCCACCGAAGGCGCGCTGGCCCCGGCTGACTCGCTGCGGCCGGTGGCCGAGCGCATGAGCGAGCTGCTTCAATGCCCCGTGCCGCTGGTGGGCGACTGGCTGGGTCAGCCCTTTTCGGTGAACCCCGGCGAAGTGGTGCTGCTGGAGAACTGTCGCGCCAACCCCGGCGAGAAGGCCAACTGCGACGTGCTGGCACAGCGAATGGCCGACTTGTGCGACGTCTACGTGAACGATGCCTTCGGCACCGCCCACCGCGCTGAGGCGACCACCGAGGCGCTGGCGCGCCGCGCGCCGGTGGCCTGCGCCGGGCCCTTGATGGCTTCCGAGCTGCGCGCGCTCACGCGGGCGCTGGCCCAGCCGCAGCGGCCGCTGGCGGCCATCGTCGGCGGCTCCAAGGTCTCCACCAAGCTGGCCATCCTCAACGCACTGGCCGAGAAGGTGGAACTGCTGGTGGTGGGCGGCGGCATGGCCAATACCTTTCTCGCGGCGAGCGGCCACGGCATCGGCAAGTCGCTGTGCGAGCCCGATCTCATCGCCACGGCGCAGCAGGTGATGGCCACGCTGAAGCGCCGCGGCGCAGACCTCTTCCTGCCCGACGACGTGGTGACCGCCACCGAGTGCTCCGAGAGCGCCATGGCGCACATCAAGCACATCGGGGAGGTGGCGGCCGACGACATGATTCTCGACTTCGGACCACTGGCCATGCGCCGCCTGGTCGGGATGCTCGGTGTCGCCAGGACCATCGTCTGGAACGGCCCGCTCGGCGTGTTCGAGATCAAGAAGTTCTCCCACGGCACGCGCACGCTGGCCACCGCCATTGCCGAAGCCAAGGCCTATTCGATCGCCGGCGGCGGCGACACGGTGGCCGCGATCAACCAGTTCGACGTGCTCGATGGCATCGACTACGTGTCCACGGCAGGAGGCGCCTTCCTCGAGTTTCTGGAAGGCAAGACGCTGCCGGCCGTGCAGGCGCTCGTGGCACGCGGCCATTGAATCGTCTTCGTCTCACTGCATCAAGGAGCCTGACATGGCAATGATTTCCCTGCGACAACTGCTCGACCACGCAGCCGAGCACCGCTACGGCGTGCCGGCCTTCAACGTGAACAACCTGGAGCAGATCCAGGCCATCATGCAGGCCGCGCTCAAGACCGACAGCCCGGTGATCCTGCAGGCCTCGGCGGGCGCCCGCAAATACGCCGGCGAGCCCTTCCTGCGCAAGATGGTGGAGGCGGCGGTCGAGATGTACCCGGACATTCCCATCGTGATGCACCAGGACCACGGCGCGAGCCCGGCGGTGTGCATGCAGTCCATCCGCTCGGGCTTCACCAGCGTGATGATGGACGGCTCGCTGCTCAGCGACGCCAAGACGCCGTCCAGCTACGAATACAACGTGGACGTGACGCGCAAGGTCGTGGAGATGGCGCATGCGGTGGGCGTGTCGGTCGAGGGCGAGCTCGGCTGCCTGGGTTCGCTCGAATCCGGCCAGGCGGGGGAAGAAGACGGCGTGGGCGCCGTTGGCACGCTGTCGCACGACCAGTTGCTCACCGACCCCGAGCAGGCCGCCGACTTCGTGGCGCGAACCGGCGTGGACGCGCTGGCCATTGCCATCGGCACCTCGCATGGCGCCTACAAGTTCAGCCGCAGGCCCACCGGCGACATCCTTGCCATCGATCGCATCAGGCAGATCCATGCGCGCATCCCCGACACCCACCTCGTGATGCACGGCTCGTCATCGGTGCCGCAGGAGTGGCTGGCCATCATTCGCGAACATGGCGGCGAGATCAAGGAAACCTATGGCGTGCCGGTCGAAGAGATCCGCGAAGGCATCCGCAATGGCGTGCGCAAGGTCAACATCGATACCGACATCCGCCTTGCGATGACGGGTGCGATGCGCCGGGCAATGAACAAGGACCGCTCCGAGTTCGATCCGCGCAAGTTCCTGAAGGACGCAACGGCGGCGGCACGCGACGTGTGCGTCGAGCGGTTCGAGGCGTTCGGCTGCGCCGGAATGGCCTCGAAGATCAAGCCCGCCGTCGCAGGAGCCCTGACCTGACATGGACGCCCGCGTCATTCCCGTGCATCCGGTCGCGTTGCCACCGCAGCGCCAGCGCAAGCGTGAACGGCCCAAGGGCCGCGCGGTGGATCCCGCGGCGCGGCGCGAGGTCGACGAGGCGCTGGCGGGTGCCACGTGGCGGCGCGATCTGTTGATCGAGCACCTGCACGTGCTGAACGACCGTTTCGGTCAGCTCTCCACGGCGCATCTTGCGGCCTTGGCCGAACGGATGAAGCTGTCGCAGGTCGAGGTGTTCGAGGTGGCCAGCTTCTACCACCACTTCGACGTCGTGCGCGAGAACGCCTCGGGCGGCTTCGATGCGCCACCGCGGCTGACAGTGCGGGTGTGCGAAGGACTGTCGTGCGAGCTCGCCGGTGCGCGCGAGCTGCTGGACAAGC
This sequence comes from Piscinibacter sp., assembly GCA_036507085.1. GTDB lineage: Bacteria > Pseudomonadota > Gammaproteobacteria > Burkholderiales > Burkholderiaceae_C > Albitalea. Next base: position 14,521 of record DASXQQ010000269.1, read on the forward strand.
TGCCTCGGCTGCTCGATGCGGACGTTCGTGTCATCGCCGCACCCTGCGTCGGCCGCTGCGAGCAGGCGCCGGTCGCGGTCGTGCACCAGCGCCCGGTTCCCGCGGCCACTGCGCAGTCGGTGCAGGCGGTGGTCGCGGCGAACGCCACGCGCGACGAGACGCCGCCCGCCATCGACATGGCCGCGTACCGCGCGGCCGGTGGCTACGAGACCTTGCGGGCCTGCGTCGCTGGCGAGCGCGACATCGAATCGGTGCTGAAGACGATGGAGGACTCCGGCCTTCGCGGCCTCGGCGGCGCCGGCTTTCCGGCAGGGCGCAAGTGGCGCATCGTGCGCGGGGAAGTGGCGCCGCGCCTGATGGCCGTCAACATCGACGAGGGCGAGCCGGGCACCTTCAAGGATCGGGTGTACCTGGAACGCGACCCGCACCGTTTCCTCGAAGGCATGCTGATCGCGGCCTGGGCGGTCGGCATCGACGCGGTCTACATCTACCTGCGCGACGAATACCACGGCTGCCGCGCGCTGCTCGAAGCCGAAATCGCGCGGCTGCAGGCGCAGCCGCCGGTTCCGGCGTTGCCGCGCCTCGAACTGCGCCGCGGCGCCGGGGCCTACATCTGCGGCGAGGAGTCCGCGATGATCGAGTCGATCGAAGGAAAGCGAGGCATGCCGCGGCTGCGGCCGCCCTATGTCGCGCAGGTCGGCCTGTTCGGCCGGCCGACGCTCGAACACAACTTCGAAACCCTGTACTGGGTGCGCGACATCCTCGAACGCGGCGCCGGCTGGTTCGCCTCGCATGGCCGCCACGGGCGCCGGGGACTGCGCTCGTTCTCGGTGTCGGGCCGCGTCAAGAAGCCGGGCGTGCACCTGGCTGCGGCAGGCATCACGCTGCGCGAGCTGGTCGACGAACACTGCGGCGGCATGCAGGAGGGGCACACGCTCTACGCCTACCTTCCCGGTGGCGCCTCGGGCGGCATCCTGCCGGCGCGGCTGGCCGACCTGCCGCTCGACTTCGACACGCTGCAGCCGCACGGCGCCTTCATCGGCTCGGCGGCCGTCATCGTGCTGTCGCAGCACGACCGCGCGACGGACGCGGCACGCAACGTGATGGCGTTCTTCTCCGACGAGTCCTGCGGCCAGTGCACGCCATGCCGCGTCGGCACCGCCAAGGCCCGGCAGCTGATCGCCGGCGACCGCTGGGACACCGAGCTGCTCGGCGAGCTGTCACAGGCGATGCGCGATGCATCGATCTGCGGCCTGGGCCAGGCTGCGCCGAACCCGGTCGACTGCGTCATCCGCTACTTTCCCGAGGAGCTTGCGTCGCGATGAACGCTTCCATCGACTTCGTTCTGGACGGCAGGCCCGTTCGCGCGCAGACCGGCGAGACGATCCTGCAGGCCGCCGAGCGGCACGGCGTCGAGATCCCGCATCTTTGCTACAAGGAAGGCCTCGCGACGGCAGGCAATTGCCGCGCGTGTGTCGTCGAGATCGACGGCGAGCGCGCGCTGGCCCCGTCGTGCTGCCGGCAGCCCGCGTCCGGCATGGCGGTGGCGAGCGCGAGCCCGCGCGCCCGCGGCGCGCAGAAGATCGTGCTCGAGCTGTTGCTGTCCGACATGCCCGAGACCGCCTACACGCGGCACAACGAACTGGACGACTGGGCGGCGCGCCTGCACGTCGGCAAGCCGCGCTTCGCGGGCCGTGCTCAGCCGCCGGCGGACCTGTCGCATCCCGCGATCGCGGTGAACCTCGATGCCTGCATCCAGTGCACGCGCTGCCAGCGTGCCTGCCGCGACGAGCAGGTCAACGACGTGATCGGCCTCGCGTTGCGCGGACCTCAGGCGCAGATCGTGTTCGACATGGCCGACCCGATGGGCGCCTCCACCTGCGTGGCCTGCGGCGAATGCGTGCAGGCCTGCCCCACCGGTGCGCTGATGCCGGCGCGCGACGCGGCGTTGCAGGTGCCGGACCGGCAGGTCGACTCGCTGTGTCCGTTCTGCGGCGTCGGCTGCCAGCTCACCTACCATGTCAAGGACGAGAAGATCCTCTACGTCGAAGGCCGCGACGGCCCTGCGAACCAGCAGCGCCTGTGCGTGAAGGGACGCTACGGCTTCGACTATGCTCACCATCCGCAGCGGCTGACGCGGCCGCTGATTCGCCGCGCCGGCGCGCCCAAGGGCGGCGACTTCACGATGGACCCGGACCGCGTGATGGAGGTCTTCCGCGAAGCCAGCTGGGACGAAGCGCTCGAGGTGGCCGCCGGTGGGCTGCGCCGCATCCGCGACGAGCACGGCAAGCGCGCGCTGGTCGGCTTCGGCTCGGCCAAGGGCAGCAACGAGGAAGCCTATCTGTTCCAGAAACTGGTTCGCACCGGTTTCGGCAGCAACAACGTCGACCACTGCACGCGCCTGTGTCATGCGTCGTCGGTGGCGGCGCTTCTCGAAGGCATCGGCTCGGGTGCGGTGTCGAACCCGGTGATGGACGTGATGAAGGCCGATGTGGTCATCCTGATCGGCGCGAATCCGACGGTGAACCACCCGGTCGCAGCGACCTGGATCAAGAACGCCGTGCGGCAAGGCATGCGCCTCATCGTCTGCGACCCGCGCCGCTCCGACCTGTCGCGCCTTGCGCATCGCACGCTGCAGTTCAAGCCCGACACCGATGTGGCGCTTCTGAACGCGATGATGCATGTGATCGTCGACGAAGGGCTCACCGACCCGGCGTTCATCGCCAGCCGCACGATCGGCTTCGACGAACTGAAGGCCAACCTGGCAGGCTACAGCCCCGACGCGATGGCGCCGATCTGCGGCATCCCCGCCGAGACGATCCGCGACGTCGCGCGGCAGTACGCCACCTCCGAAGCCTCGATGATCCTCTGGGGCATGGGCGTGAGCCAGCATGTGCACGGAACCGACAACGCGCGCTGCCTGATTTCGCTCGCGCTGATGACCGGGCAGATCGGTCGCCCCGGGACCGGACTGCATCCGCTGCGCGGCCAGAACAACGTGCAGGGCGCGTCGGACGCCGGCCTGATCCCGATGATGTTTCCCGACTACCAGCGTGTCGACGATCCTGTGGTGCGCGAGAAGTTCGAGCGGCTGTGGGGCATGTCGCTGGATGACAAGCCCGGGCTGACGGTGGTCGAGGTGATGGACGCGGCGGTGCGCGGCGAGGTGCGGGGCCTGTACGTGATGGGCGAGAACCCGGCGATGTCCGACCCGGACGCCAACCATGCGCGCGACGCGCTCAGCGCGCTGGACCATCTGGTGGTGCAGGACATCTTCCTCACCGAGACGGCCTGCCTGGCGGACGTGGTCCTGCCTGCGAGCGCCTTCGCGGAGAAGACCGGCAGCTTCACCAACACCGACCGGCTGGTGCAGATGGGCCGCCAGGCCATCGCCCCGCCTGGCGACGCGCGGCAGGACCTGTGGATCATCCAGCAGATGGCCGCGCGCATGAACCTCGACTGGCACTATGCCGACGTCGGCGAGGTGTTCGATGAAATGCGCCGCGCGATGCCCAGCATCGCCGGCATCACCTGGGAGCGGTTGGAACGCGACGGTGCGGTGACTTACCCCTGCACCGAAGAGGGCGCCATGGGCGACAGCGTGGTCTTCGTGGACGACTTCCCCACTGCCACCGGAAGTGCGCGCTTTGTGCCGGCCGACATCATCCCGGCCGACGAGCGCCCCGATGCCGACTATCCGCTGGTGCTGATCACCGGCCGGCAGTTGGAACACTGGCACACGGGCAGCATGACCCGGCGTGCCAGCGTGCTCGACGCGCTGGAGCCTGACCCGGTGGCCCTCGTCCATCCGCTGGACCTGCAGGCGCTGGGCGTGCGGCCAGGCGAGGTCATCACGATCCGGTCGCGACGCGGCGAAGTCTCGCTGTACGCCCGCGCTGACGAAGGCTCGCCGCCGGGCGCAATCTTCGTGCCGTTCTGCTATTACGAAGCGGCCATCAACAAGCTGACCAATCCGGCGCTCGATCCAATGGGCAAGATCCCCGAGTTCAAGTACTGCGCGATTCGTGCCGTGTCGGGTGGCACGGTGACGGCGCTAGGTAGCTTCGGAGGCGGTCAGTTGCTGGAGCGGCTATCCTGAAAAAGGCTTTGCCACTATTTGCCGCAGCCGGGCTGCCCGAACGCTTTCGGCGGCGAAGCGTGAGATCGGACTGGGCTGGTGCCAACCGCGGCGTCGCCTACCGGCGGTGGATCAATGCTGCGTCCATTGGCACCGCGGGTCATACGGAGTTGATACGGGGCGCCGCTTTCACCCATGAGATCGTCCCATTGAACTACGGTGGGGGAGTCAATCGCGCAGGCCCCATTGATAGGGTCTATAGATGGCGTCCATCGTGGAGTCGGCAGCAACGAACGAGCGCTCATTCGACGCAATGCCCCAACGATCTCTCCGATGTTCGTCTACTCCACTGAAGACGGCCGCATGTGCCCGTCATGCCGCAAGCCCGTGGCTGCGTGCGTCTGCAACCTGCTGGCTTCGTCTGGTCCAGTGGGTGATGGAACAGTTCGCGTCAGCCGTGAAACCAAGGGCCGCGGTGGCAAGGCGGTGACCGTCGTCCGCGGCTTGACCCTCGACGCGGCGGCGCTCTCAGCGCTGGGAAAACGGCTCCGCACAGCTTGCGGCGCGGGCGGCACGGTGAAGGACGGCGTGCTCGAAGTGCAGGGCGACCATTGCGATCGCGTAATCGATTGCTTGAAGAAGGACGGCTGGATGGTGAAGCGGGCGGGCGGGTGAGCGATTGCGGCGGGCTGCACCCGGCCACTCGCGACCGTATGCTTCCTCGGTCACTCCGAAGGTAATACGTGGCACCTTCCGGAATCGGGTGGTGGAGAAGCCGAGCCTCCTCGAGTCCCTCACCGGACCTGCGCTCAGGTTGCTGAAGAAGGGGAGCGACCTCTTTCTTGGCGGACAGTGCGAAGTGTTCTATGCCGGTTCGGTGGCGGCGCCGAAATGAATCGACTGCAATGGAACGGGCGTACTGGCGCCACGGCCGATGCTTAAGGCAAGGGATGCCTGGCGCGACACCGATGCCCGCGGGCATCGGGATCCGGCGAGGTGTGCACGAAGTGTAACGGAATCTGAGGGTTTCTACCTAGAAAAGCCGTCTACACTTATCCGAACACCAGGGAAACACTCATCGTCATCACCGTCCTGTCCGTCCTCGTGATCGGTCGCCTGTACATCGGCAAGCCGGCCTCGGAGTTCATCGCGAACCTACCCGCCGAAGAGCGCGCTCGCATCGAGCGCAGCCTGTCTCGCGGCACCTGCTGAGCGACCTGCCTGGCCCGGCGCCGTGCGCCGATTCCGCCAGGCTGCCCACTCCCTCATCCACCGAATCGAAGCTGTCATGTCTTCCTTCCTGAAGCTCATCAAGTCACTCATCTTCGGCGCCCCGCCGCAACGCG
>DASXQQ010000270.1:0-3089 GCA_036507085.1 Piscinibacter sp.
GGATCAGGCTGCGGATTTCGCGCCGCAGGTCCTGCGCGAGCTCGGCGCGCGAGCCGGCCAGCGATTCGTTCTGGCAGACGAGGCAGCGCAATTCGTCGGCGATGCCGATGAGGCGTTGTTCGACCGCTTCGTCGTCGGCCAGCGGCACGGCTTCCCGCGCCTGGACGCCGAGCGAGAACAACGCGAGCAGCAGCATGCACAGCAGCTTCATTTCTGCAGCTCCCGGATCAGCGGCAGGATCTTCGACGCTATCGCTTCGGCGCTGAGCGGGCCGACCTGCTTGAAGCGGATGTTTCCCGCCTTGTCGATGACGTAGGTTTCGGGCACGCCGTAGACGCCATAGTCGATGCCGACGCGCCCGTCGAGGTCCACGGCCGAGAGCAGGTACGGGTCGCCGTGCTCGGCGAGCCAACGCCGCGCATCGGCCCGTGCGTCCTTGTAGTCCAGACCGACGAGCGGCACGAGACCGGTCTTCGCGAAGTCCATCAGCACCGGGTGTTCCTGGCGGCACGACACGCACCAGGACGCCCACACGTTCAGCAGCCACACCTGGCCTCGCATGTCGCGCGGCGAGAAGTGGGCCACGGCGGCGGGCTCGAGCCGCGGCAGCGTGAACACCGGTGCCGACCTGCCGACCAGCGGCGACGGCAGCTCGCGCGGATCGCGCGTCAGGCCCACCGCCAGGAAGGCGGCGAGCGCGAGGAACAGGCCGAGCGGGATCAGAAAGCGTTTCATGCGGCCACCTGCGAAGCAACGGGGTTGATCGCCGCGGCCTGACGCCGCTTCAGCCGGTAGCGCCGGTCGCTTGCCGCGACGCCGCCGCCCAGGGCCATCAACAGGCAGCCGCCCCAGATCCAGACCACGAAGGGCTTGTAGTAGACGCGCACGCTCCACGCCGCTGTGGCGCCTTGCCCCTCCAGCCGCTCGCCGAGCGAGACGTAGACGTCGCGCGTGAATCCGCTGTCGATGGCGGTCTCGGTCATCGGCATTTGCGACGAGAGGTAGGTGCGCTTCTCGGGGTTCAGCGTGCGCAGGACGCGGCCGTCTCGGGCCAGCTCGACCTCGCCGCGCTGCGCGATGTAGTTTGGCCCCGGCACGTCGTTCACGCCCAGCAGCCGCAGCGTGTAGCCGCCCAGGTGCACCGTGTCGCCCACGGCCATGCGCACGTCCTTCTCGATCTCGTAGCCCTTGACCAGCGTGACCCCGACGACGAACGCGGCGAGACCCAGGTGCGCGAGGTGCATGCCCCAGAACGACAGCGGCGGCGCGCCCGACTTCAGGCGATCGCGCAGCTGGAAGACCGTGCTCGCCGCGATCCACACCGCCAGCAGCAGGCCCATCGCCACGAGCGGCGACCAGCGGCCCATCAGGAACGGCAGGCCCGCACCCGCGGCGAGCGCGAGCAGCGCGGCCAGGCGGACCCGTTGCCCCATGTCGCGCGCGTCGAGCTGCTTCCATCGCGCCAGCGGCCCCAGCGCGACGAGGACGAGCAGCGGCACCATGATCGGCACGAACACCGTGTTGAAGTAGGGCGGCCCGACCGAGAGCTTGCCCAGGCCCAGCGCATCGATGAACAGCGGGTACAGCGTGCCCAGCAGCACCGAACCGGCGGCGACCAACAGCAGCACGTTGTTGACGAGCAGCAGCGTCTCGCGCGAGAGCAGGGCGAACGTGCCGCCGAGACCGACCTTCGGCGCACGCCAGGCGAACAGCGTGAGCGAGCCGCCGATCACGACCACCAGGAACGCGAGGATGAAGATGCCCCTGCGCGGATCGCTGGCGAAGGCATGCACCGAGGTCAGCACGCCCGAGCGCACAAGGAAGGTGCCGAGCAGCGACAGCGAGAACGCGCCGATCGCGAGCAGCACGGTCCAGTTCTTGAAGCTGCCGCGCTTTTCGGTGACGGCCAGCGAGTGGATCAGCGCGGTGCCCACGAGCCAGGGCATGAACGAGGCGTTTTCCACCGGGTCCCAGAACCACCAGCCGCCCCAGCCGAGCTCGTAGTAGGCCCACCAGGAGCCGAGCGCGATGCCGAGCGTGAGGAAGATCCACGCGACCGTCGTCCACGGCCGCGACCAGCGCGCCCAGGCGGCGTCGAGCCGACCGGCGAGCAGCGCGGCGATCGCGAACGCGAAGGCGACCGAGAAGCCGACGTAGCCCATGTAGAGCATCGGCGGGTGGAACACGAGGCCCGGGTCCTGCAGCAGCGGATTGAGGTCCTGTCCCTCGGGTGCGGCGGGCAGCAGGCGCGCGAAGGGGTTGGAGGTGGCGAGGATGAAGAGGCCGAAGCCTGCGCCGACCAGGCCCAGCACGCCGATCACGCGCGCCACCATGGCCCGCGGCAACTGGCGCGACAGCAGGCTCACTGCGAGCGTCCAGCCGTTGAGCATCAGCAGCCACAGCAGCAGCGAGCCTTCGTGTCCGCCCCACACGGCGGCGGCGCGGTAGGCGGTTGGCAGCTGCGAGTTCGAATGCTGGGCGACGTAGAGCACCGAGAAGTCGTTGTTCAGGAAGGCGAGCGTGAGGCAGCCGAAGCCGAACGCGACGAGCGCGAACTGCGTCTGCGCCGCCGGTCGCGCGAGCGCGATCCAGTCCGCCTGGCCGCGTTGCGCGCCGACGATGGGCAGGATGCCTTGCACCAGTGCCACGAGCAGCGCGAGGATCAGCGCGAGGTGGCCGAGCTCGGGGGTCATTTGCCGCTCTTTCCGTGGGCCACGTCGACCGCGTGTTGCGCTTCGGGCGGCATGTAGTTCTCGTCGTGCTTGGCCAGCACCTCGGACGCGACGAACTCGCCTTGCGCATTCAGCCGGCCTTGCGCCACCGCGCCTTTGCCCTCCTTGAACAGGTCGGGCAGGATGCCGTTGTAGCTCACCGGCATGTCGCGCGCGGTGTCGGTGATGACGAAGCGCACCGTCATCTGCTCGCGTCGCAGGCTGCCGGGTTTCACCAGGCCGCCGACGCGGAACGCGCGTGCCTTCGGCGCCTCGCCGGCGTCGACCTGCGTCGGCGTGAAGAAGAACGCGACGTTGCTGTTGAGCGCGTTGAGCACCAGCGCCGAGGCGACGCCCACGCTCGCCAGGCCGCCGAGG
>DASXQQ010000271.1:0-13027 GCA_036507085.1 Piscinibacter sp.
CGTCACGCTGCCCGGCGTCAATTCGGCCGCCTTCTGGTAGATCTCGAACGCGGCCTGCATCTCGCCTTGCTCGACCAGCACGCGGCCCAGCACGTCGTAGGAATCGGCATGCTGCGGCATCTCGCCGACCAGCGCGTCGAGTGTGCGGCGTGCCGGCGCGATCTGCCCGGCGGCGAGCTGCACCCGCGCGATGCCGAGCTTGGCCCAAGGCAGGGCGCGCGCTTCGACGACGGCGGCGTACAGCGTCTGCGCCTCCGCGTGCTTGTCGAGCCGCAGGTACAGCTCGGCGCCGATGCGCGCGGCATAGAGCCAGTACAGCGACCGCTTGTCGAAGCGCGCCTGGCACAGCGCCGCCGCGACGGCCAGGTCGCCGCTCTCGATGTTCTCGAAGATCTGCCGCAGCACGCGCTTGCGCTGGCGTGCCTCGCGCAGCCGCTCGCCGAGGCTGGTCGCGTTGTGCGGCTTGATCAGGTAGCCGTCGAGCGCCGACTCGGCCGCTTCGGCGACCTTGGCGTACGAGGCCTCGCCGGTCACCATCACGAACACGGTGGAAAACGGCAGCAGCTGCTCACGCCGCAGTTCGTCGAGCAGGTCCTGGCCCGACATCTCGCTGCCGTCGAAGTGGTAGTCGCACAGCACGATGTCGAACTGGCGGTTCTCGAGGATGTTGCGTGCATCCTTGATGCGGCCGGTCTGCACCACGGTGCCCACGCCGAAGTCACGCAACTGCGCGGTGAGCACGCTGCGCGACGTCGGATTGCCGTCGATCACCAGCGCACGGCAGGTGTGGATGTCATGGTCAAGGTGATGCTTCATCGCGGCGGCACGGGGCCCCTCGATATCGGCACATTGCCCGCAGGGCTTGAGGCGGCGCGGCGGCCCCGGTAGGAACTGCTTGCTACTTGAACAGGTCTTTCATCCGATCCGACCAGGACTTGGAGTTGGGCGAATGCCGGTCACCGCTCTTGCGGATCGATTCGTCGAGCTCCTTCAGCAGCTTGCGCTGGTGCTCGGTCAGCTTGACCGGCGTCTCGACGCTCAGGTGGCAGTACAGGTCGCCCGGGTAGCTCGAGCGCACGCCCTTGATGCCCTTGCCGCGCAGGCGAAAGGTCTTGCCGTGCTGGGTGCCTTCGGGCAGCTCGATCTCGGCCGTGCCGCCGAGCGTGGGCACCTGAATCTGGCCGCCGAGTGCCGCGGTCGTCAGTCCAACCGGGACCGTGCAGTGCAGATCGTCGCCGTCGCGCTCGAAGATCTCGTGCTGCTTCATGCGGATCTCGATGTACAGGTCGCCCGAGGGGCCGCCGTTCGTTCCCGGCTCGCCATTGCCGGCCGAGCGGATACGCATGCCCTCGTTAATGCCGGGCGGAATCTTGACCTCCAGCGTCTTGTTCTTCTTGATCTTGCCCTGGCCGTGGCAGGCCGAGCACGGCTCGGGGATGACCTTGCCGGCGCCGTGGCAGTGCGGGCAGGTCTGCTGGATGCTGAAGAAACCCTGACGCAAATGCACCGTGCCGGAGCCGCTGCAGGTCGAGCACACCTTCGGGCTGGTGCCGGGCTTGGCGCCGCTGCCGTGGCAGGTTTCACACTGTTCCCAGCTCGGAATGCGGATCTGGGTTTCCTTGCCGTGGGCGGCTTCCTCGAGCGTGATCTCCATCGCGTAGCTCAGGTCGGCGCCACGGTAGACCTGCTGGCCGCCACCGCCGCGGCGCTGGCCGCCGCCACCGCCGCCGAAGATGTCGCCGAAGATGTCGCCGAAGGCCTCGGCGAAGCCGCCGAAGCCTTCCGCACCCGGCCCGCCGCGAAAGCCGCCGGCCATGTTCGGGTCGACGCCGGCGTGGCCGTACTGGTCGTAAGCCGCGCGCTTTTGCGCGTCGGACAGCATCTCGTAGGCTTCCTTGGCCTCCTTGAACTGCTCCTCCGACTTCTTCGCCCCGTCGCCCTGGTTGCGGTCGGGGTGGTGCTTCATGGCCAGCTTGCGGTAGGCCTTCTTGATGTCCTCCTCGGAGGCGTTCTTCGCCACCCCCAGGATGTCGTAGTAGTCGCGCTTTGCCATCAACTCACCTGCTCATCGAAACCCGAAATCGCCGCGCCGAAACGAACACGCCGCGCCGAGGCGCAGACGGCGTCTGGCGCGCTCGAACGCGGCGAAGGCGGCCGGGGCGGCCTGGGCCGTCCCGGTTGTCGTCACTTCCTGTCCTTGACTTCCTTGAACTCGGCGTCGACCACATTGTCGTCGGCCGGCTTGCTCGAAGCCGCCGATGCAGCCTGAGGCGACTCGCCGGCCGCCGCGTCCGCCGTCTGGCCAGCAGCCGCCTGCGCGGCCTGGGCCTCGGCGTACACCTTCTCCCCGAGTTTCTGGCTCGCAGTCATCAGCGCTTCGGTCTTGGCTTCGATGTCGGACTTGTCCTCGCCCTTGATCGAATCCTCGGACGCCTTCAACGCGGCCTCGATCTTTTCCTTCTCGCCAGCATCGAGCTTGTCGCCGTGCTCGGCAAGGCTCTTTTTCACGCTGTGCACCATCGCGTCGGCCGAGTTGCGCGCCTGGATCAGCTCGAGCTTCTTCTTGTCCTCGGCCGCATTCAGCTCGGCGTCTTTCACCATCTGCTCGATCTCGGCTTCGGTCAGGCCGGAGTTGGCCTTGATGGTGATCTTGTTTTCCTTGCCGGTGCCCTTGTCCTTGGCATGCACATGCAGGATGCCGTTGGCGTCGATGTCGAAGGCCACCTCGATCTGCGGCGTGCCGCGCGGCGCCGGCGGAATGCCTTCGAGGTTGAACTCGCCGAGGCTCTTGTTGCCCGAGGCCATCTCGCGCTCGCCCTGGTAGACCTTGATCGTCACCGCCGGCTGGTTGTCGTCGGCGGTCGAGAACACCTGGCTGAACTTGGTCGGGATGGTGGTGTTCTTCTTGATCATCTTGGTCATCACGCCGCCCAGCGTCTCGATGCCCAGCGACAGCGGGGTCACGTCGAGCAGCAGCACGTCCTTGCGGTCGCCGGCCAGCACCTGGCCCTGGATCGCCGCGCCGACGGCCACCGCTTCGTCCGGGTTCACGTCCTTGCGCGGCTCCTTGCCGAAGAACTCCTTGACGGTTTCCTGCACCTTGGGCATGCGGGTCATGCCGCCGACCAGGATCACGTCGTGGATGTCGCCGACGGCGACGCCGGCGTCCTTGATGGCGGTGCGGCAGGGCGCGACGGTGCGCTCGATCAGGTCTTCGACCAGCGCTTCGAGCTTGGATCGGCTGAGCTTGATGTTCAGGTGCTTCGGACCCGATGCGTCGGCCGTGACATAGGGCAGGTTGATGTCGGTCTGTGCCGAGCTCGACAGCTCGATCTTCGCCTTCTCGGCTGCTTCCTTCAGGCGCTGCAGCGCGAGCACATCCTTCGACAGGTCGACGCCCTGGTCCTTCTTGAACTCGGCAATGATGTAGTCGATGATGCGCTGGTCGAAGTCCTCGCCGCCGAGGAAGGTGTCGCCGTTGGTCGACAGCACTTCGAACTGCTTCTCGCCGTCGACATCGGCGATCTCGATGATCGAGATGTCGAAGGTGCCGCCGCCCAGGTCATAGACGGCGATCTTGCGGTCGCCCTTGGTGTTCTTGTCGAGGCCGAACGCGAGCGCCGCGGCGGTCGGCTCGTTGATGATGCGCTTGACGTCCAGGCCCGCGATGCGCCCGGCGTCCTTGGTGGCCTGGCGCTGCGAGTCGTTGAAGTAGGCCGGCACGGTGATCACCGCTTCGGTCACCGGCTCGCCGAGATAGTCCTCGGCGGTCTTCTTCATCTTGCGCAGCACTTCGGCGCTGGTCTGCGGCGGCGCGAGCTTGTTGCCGCGAACCTCGATCCAGGCGTCGCCGTTGTCGGCGGCGGCGATCTTGTAGGGCATCAGGTCGATGTCCTTCTGCACTTCCTTTTCGGTGAACTTGCGGCCGATCAGGCGCTTCACCGCGTACAGCGTGTTCTTCGGGTTGGTGACCGCCTGGCGCTTGGCCGACGCGCCGACGAGGATCTCGCCGTTCTCCTGGTAGGCGATGACCGACGGCGTGGTGCGTGCACCCTCGCTGTTCTCGATCACCTTGGTCGTGTTGCCTTCCATGATGGCGACGCACGAATTCGTCGTGCCGAGGTCGATGCCGATGATCTTTGCCATGCTTGCTCTCCTGAGATCTGAAACTTGCTTGTCTTCGAGTTGTGGATCAGCGCGGGCTTTTCAAGGGTGGTGCTGCGCTGCCGGCATCATTTGACCGGGGTGGGCGCGGCCACCGTCACCAGCGCCGGTCGCAGCACGCGGTCGGCGATCAGGTAGCCCTTTTGCAGCACGGCCACCACCGTGTTGGCCTCCTGCTCGGCCGGCACCACGCTGATGGCCTGGTGCTGATGGGGGTCGAAACGGGTGCCGGCGCCGGGGTTGATCTCCTTGACCTTGTTGCGCTCGAGCGCGGCGCCAAGCAGGCGCAAGGTGGCATGAACCCCTTCGAGCAGTTGCTCGGGCGTGGCCGCCTGAATGGCGAGCGCCGCCTCGAGGCTGTCCTTCACCGGCAGCAGGCTTTCGGCAAAGGTCTCGACGGCGAACTTGCGGGTCTTGGAAATTTCCTCTTCGGCCCGCCGCCGGGTGTTCTCCGATTCGGCCTTGGCGCGCAGGTACGCATCGGACACCTCGGCGTGCTTGGCCTCGAGTTCGCTCAATTTCTGGTGCGGATCGGGCACGGCGGGCGTTTGCTCGCCAGCGTCGCCAAGGGCTTGAGTTTCCTGGGGATTTTCGGTGTTTGCCATGTCGGTACTCGTTTCCACAGCCGCCGATGTGAGGCGGTTGGCCTGGTTTTCAAGAGGGATTTGCAAATCGTTCGTGCCGCGGCGTGCCGCATCGCCACGAGGGCAGGTTTGGTGCCTGCAGCTAGTCCGGTTTGGTCGGATCGGCCGACGCGCTCCAGCGGTTCCAGTCGGCAAGCTTGCGCCGGTCCCGCTTGGTCGGACGGCCCTGTTCGATGCTGTGCGAAGGCTCGGCCGCGAGGCGCCGCTGCTGCGCCAGCTTCTCGCGCTGGGCGACGCTGTCGGCCGTCTCTTCGTAGAGCGTCTGGGCCACCGGCGCGGGCCCCCGGATGTGGCTCAGCGCCAGCACGACGACGGTGCGTGTCGCGCCGTCCTGGCGCAGTTCGACCCGGTCTCCCGGGCGCACCGCACGCGCCGGCTTGGCGCTCTGGCCATTGACCTGCACCCGGCCTTTGCCGATCTCCGCGCTCGCGAGGCTGCGCGTCTTGTAGAAGCGCGCCGCCCACAGCCACTTGTCGAGCCGAACTTCGTCCATGTCGCAATGGTAGGCCGCGCTCAGCGCGGCGCACCCAGTCGCTGCGCGCGCTCGCGCTGCCGTGCGAGCTCGGCAGCATCGGCGGTCTCGGCGGGCCAGCCCTGCAGGTGACGGATCGCGAGCTGCGCCAGCGCGGCGATCCACTCATGCTGGTCGTTGAGGCAGGGGATGTAGTGGAACTGCGCACCGCCCGCGCGCACGAAGGCGACACGCGCTTCCTGGGCGATCTCTTCCAGCGTTTCGAGGCAATCAACGGGGAAGCCGGGGCACATCACGTCGACCCGCTGCACGCCCTTTTTCGCCAGCGCGACGAGCGTCGGCTCGGTGTAGGGCTGCAGCCACTCGGCCCTGCCGAAGCGGCTCTGGAACGTGACGATCATCTCGTCGGCCCGCAGCCCGAGACGCTCGGACAGCAGGCGCGCCGTCTTCTGGCATTCGCAGTGATAGGGGTCGCCGAGCCGCAGGGTGCGCCGCGGCACGCCGTGGAAGCTCAGCACCAGCTTGTCGGCGCGGCCGTTGACTGTCCAGTGGTCGCGAACCCGCTTGACCAGGGCCGCGATGTAGCCGGCATCGTCGTGGTAGCGGTTGACGAAGCGCAGTTCGGGCACGACGCGGCGCCGGCGCGCCCATGCGCCGGCGGCGTCGATCACGCTGGCGGTGGTGGTGCCCGAGTACTGCGGATAGAGCGGCAGCACCAGCACGCGGTCGACGCCGGCGCCGCGCAGCTCGTCGAGCACCGACGCAATCGACGGATTGCCGTAGCGCATCGCGACGCGCACCGTCACACGATGGCCGCGCTCGCCGAGGTAGCCGGCGAGCAGCTTGGCCTGCTTGTCGGTCCAGACCCTCAGCGGCGAACCCTCGGGTGTCCAGATGCTGGCGTACTTGGCGGCCGACTTGCGCGGTCGGGTCCGCAGCACGACGCCGTGCAGCAGCGGCCACCAGGCCCAGCGCGGGATTTCCACCAGCCGCGGATCACTGAGGAACTCGGCCAGGTAGCGGCGCACCGCCGGCACCGTCGGCGCGTCGGGCGTGCCGAGGTTGCACAGCAGCACGGCGGTGTGCGGCGTCGACGCGGATGCGCCATGGACGTGGGCGGGTTCGGGCGCGAAGCGCATGCGGGATCGAACGGTGATGCTGGGAGGCGAGCGCGCGATTATCGGCGAGCGCAGAGCCGATCGAGGTCGCTCATGATCTTGGCGATGTTGATCGGCTTGGCCCAGTAGCCCGCGAAGCCGGCGTCGGCGGCGCGCTGCACATCGTCGGGCATCGCGTCGGCCGAACACATGAACGCCGGCACGTCGTCGAGGCCGGCCTCGCGCCGCAGCGCCTGCAGCAGTTCGAAGCCGTTCATGCCCGGCAGGTGAGCGTCGAGCACCAGCACGTCGGGACGCCAGTCGCGCACCAGGTCGAGCGCATCGGTGCCGTCCTCGGCCAGCCGCAGTTCGACCCCTTCGCGCAGGCGGATCGCCTCCTCGAACAGGATCGCGTTGATGCGGTTGTCCTCGACATACAGCATGCGCAGTGCCGGCGAACCGTTCCTCGCCGGCGGCTCGGCGGCGGCTTGCGGGGACGCTGGCGCGGCGGCGACCGCGACCTCGGCCGATGCGGCCAGCGGCAGCTCGACGAGGACGCGCGTTCCCGCGCCGGCGCGGCTGAGGATGTCGAGCGAGCCGCCCATCGCGACGGTGAGGCTGCGCGCGATGATCAGCCCGAGGCCGGTGCCTTCGATCGTCGACGTTTCGCGGCCCAGCCGCTCGAACGGCTGGAACAGGCGCTCGAGCTGGCGCGGGGCCAAGCCCGATCCGCTGTCCTCGACGCTGAGCCGTGCCCGGCCGGCACCCGGCACGCAATCCACCGACCAGCGCACCACGCCGGCCGGCCGGTTGTACTTGACTGCGTTCGATGCGATGTTCAACAGCACCTGGCGCAGTCGCCGCTCGTCGGCGCGCACCACGATGCCCGGCGGCACATGGTTGTCGAAGCCGACGCCGCGCCGATCGGCGTCGGACGACAGCAGGTCGAGCACCCGTGCGATGACCGTGTCGAGCGCCACGTCGGCCAGCTCGAGTGCGACATGGCCTTCCTCGACGCGCTGCAGGTCGAGCACATCGTTGACCAGTGCCAGCAGGTGTTCGCCGGCACGCAGCACATGCTCGGCGTAGTCGCGTACCTCCGGCGCGGCGGACTCGCCCGGGCGGCTCTCAAGGAAATGCCGGGCCGCTCCCAAGTTTCCTTGACCCCCTCGGGGGGCCTGACGCGAAGCGGCAGGTTTGGGGGCGCTCAACAGCAGCTGCGAAAAGCCGATCACCGCGTTCAGCGGGGTGCGCATTTCGTGGCTCATGCGCGAGAGGAATTCGGTCTTGGCCCGGCTGGCGAGCTCGGCCGCCTGCTTGTCGCGCAGCGCGGACTCGGCGTTGCGCTGGGTCGTCACGTCGATCAGCGTTCCGACCATCCGCAGCGCGCGCCCGTTCTTCGAGCGGCGCACGACCTTGCCGCTGTTGAGCACCCACACGTCGTTACCGTTCTTGTGGCGCATGCGGTGCTCGGCCACATACAGCGGCGTCGCGCCGCGCATGTGGGCGAACAGCTTGGCCTTCGCGCCGGGCAGGTCGTCGGGATGGATGCGCGAGAGCCACTCTTTCAGGCTGCTGCCCACTTCGTTGCCGGTGTGTCCGACGATCGCCTTCCAGGCGTCGCTGAAGTACAGGCCCTTCTTGCGAGCATCCCAGTCCCACACGCCCTGACCGCCGCTTTCCAGTGCAAGCTTCCAGCGCTCTTCCAGCGAGGCCAGCGATTGCCGCACGTGCAGCTCGGCAGTGACGTCGCGGCTCGCGCCGCGAAAGCCCATGAAGCTGCCGGCCGAGTCGAACACCGGTCGCGCATTGCTCGACACCGTCATCGCCGTGCGCGCCACGGGGTAGTCGGTCAGCACCTCGCTGAATGCTTCGCGGCGCGCGAACGCTTCGGTGCACCGCGTCCACTCGGTCGGGCGCAGGTTCGCCAGCGCTTCGTAGGGCGCCAGCCACGGCTCGCCGAGCACATGCCGCGGGTTGGGGCCTTCGCGCAGCGCCAGGTTGTCGGACAGCCAGGTCAGGCGACCCTGCGCATCGGTCTCCCACAACCAGTCGTGGGCGGCGCGGCTGGCCGTGCGCACACGCGCTTCCTGCACACGTGCGCGGCGCTCGCGAAGCCGAGCCTGCAGCAGGTGGCCGGCAAGATCGGCGAGGTCGCTCAGCGCCTGAACGGCGGTCGCGTCGAGGGGGCGCGGCACGGTGTCCATCACGCAGACGGTGCCGAGGCGGTGGCCGTTGAGCAGCACCGGCGCGCCGGCGTAGAACCGAACGCCGGTGTGAGCCACGAGGCAATGGGCCGCGAACTCCAGCTCTGCGCGGGCGTCGCGCACCACCGTCAGCGCTTCCGAGCCGATCGCGCGATCGCAGAAGGCGCCGCGCCGGGGCGCTTCGCGCGGCAGCGGGCCGACCGCGGCCTTGAACCACTGGCGCTCGCTGTCGACCAGGCTCAGCGCGGCGATGGCGCAACCGGTCTGCGCCGCGGCCAGGCGCGCGATCGCGTCGTAGGCCGGTTCGGCGTCGGTGTCGAGAATCCGCAGCTCGTGGAGCAGCCGGATTCGCTCAGCGTCGTCGGGCGGGGCAGGGGGCATCATGCGGTCGGCGGGCAACCGCGCAACTGTAATGGACAATGTTTCGGCGGCAGCATCGAGACGCGACCGCAAACCACCCACGACTGCGCAATTCCGCATGAACCTCCAGCACGTCCGCGCCCTCACGCTCGACCTCGACGACACGTTGTGGCCGGTCTGGCCGGCGATCGAGCGCGCAGAGCGCGCGTTGCACGCGTGGCTGTGCACGAATGCCCCGGCCACCGCCCTTCGATTCGACATCGTCGCGCTGCGTGCGCTGCGCGATGCCGTCGGGCGGCAGCGCCCCGAGTGGGCGCACGATCTCACGGCCTTGCGTCGCGAAAGCCTGCGCCTTGCCTTGGACGGTTCGGGTGACGATCCGGCGTTGGCCGATGCGGCGTTCGAGGTCTTCTACGCGGCGCGCAACGAAGTCGATCTCTACCCCGAGGTGCCGGCTGCGCTGCGCCGGCTGTCGGCCGCCTATCCGCTGCTCGCGCTGACCAACGGCAACGCCGACCTCGGCCGCACCGGAATCGCACCGTGGTTCCGCGGCGGCTTGAGCGCGCGCGAGTTCGGCGTCGGCAAGCCCGACCCGCGCATCTTCATCGAAGCCTGCCGCCGTCTCGGCTGCGCGCCGGCCGAGGTGCTCCATGTGGGCGACGACCCGGCGCTCGACGTCGAGGGCGCGCGCGCGGCCGGCATGCAGACCGCGTGGCTGCGCCGCAGCGTCGACGGCGACGCGCTCACAAGGGGCTGCGTCGCCGATCTCGCGGCGCTCGCGGAGCTGCTGGGTTGCTGAGCGCGGTGGCTCAGAGTTCGGCCGCGGACTGCGGCTGGGTGTCGGCGAACTTCATCACTTCGAAGCGCACGCTCGGCGCGGTCACGTCGGCCGGCGGTGAGCCGAGTCCGATCACGCCGCTGCCGTGCAGCGTGCAGGTGCCGCGGCGCAGGCTGACGACTTCGGAGTCGCCGGCGAAGCGCACATAGGTGCCGTTGTAGCTGAGGTCGGTGAGCTGGAAGGTACCGCCGTTCCAGTCGATGCGCGCATGCGAGCGCGACACCCGCGAGTCGTCGATGCAGTAGGTGGCTTGCGGGCTGCGCCCCAGCACCACCGGCAGGCTGTGCGGCGAGTACACCCGGTTCAGATCGAGCCACACCAGGCGGATGCCTTCGGGTTCGGGCGCGCGAAGGATGTCGCCGTAGGCGGTGGCGGCGGTGTCGCCGGAGCGGTGGGTCTCGAGCAGGTGCACGTACACCGGCTCGACGCGGCCGCGCAGCTGCAGGCGGTCGAGGCTGCGAAAGCGCGAGCGGTCGAGGTTGTCGAGCCCGTCGAGCACGGTCACCGTGGCGAGGGTCTCGTTGTCGCCGGCATGGTCGAGCAGGCGCGCCGCCACGTTGACCGCATCGCCGAAATAGTCGCCCGCCATCTCGATCACTTCGCCTTGCGCGAGGCCCACCTGCAGCTTGAGGGCGGGGCGCGGCTGGCCGCTCGCATCGCGCGGGCGAGCACTGATCCGCTCGAGCGAGTCGTGCATCTCGTCGGCGGCCTGCACCGCTGCCGAGGGCTGCGCAAAGATGGCCATCAGCCCGTCGCCCAGTGTCTTGACGACGCTTCCACCGCAGCCCTCGACCACCCGCGCGATCAGCGCCACGCTTTGCGTCACCACCGAGGTCGCCTCGGTGTTGCCCAGCGTCTCGTACAGCGCGGTACTGCCGCGCAGATCGGCAAACAGGACGGTGCGCTCGATGATCTGGGTCATGAACCCGAGTTTATCGCCGCGTGAAATAGGTCACAAAAGGGAGAAGCCCGGCAATTGCCGGGCTTCTTCGAGGGCATGGCGGGGCGATTACAGGTTGTCGAGATAGGTGCGCAGCTTGTCGGAGCGGCTCGGGTGCTTGAGCTTTCGGATCGCCTTCGCCTCGATCTGGCGGATGCGCTCGCGCGTCACGTCGAACTGCTTGCCCACTTCTTCCAGCGTGTGGTCGGTGCTCATCTCGATACCGAAGCGCATGCGCAGCACCTTGGCTTCGCGCGGCGTCAAGCTGTCGAGGATGTCCTTGACCACGTCGCGCAGACCGGCCTGCATCGCGGCCTCGATCGGCGCGGTGTTGTTGGTGTCCTCGATGAAGTCACCCAGGTGCGAATCGTCGTCGTCGCCGATGGGCGTTTCCATCGAGATCGGCTCCTTCGCGATCTTCATGATCTTGCGGATCTTGTCCTCGGGGATCTCCATCTTCTCGGCGAGCGTCGGCGCGTCGGGTTCGAAGCCGAACTCCTGCAGATGCTGGCGCGAGATGCGGTTCATCTTGTTGATCGTCTCGATCATGTGAACCGGGATGCGGATCGTGCGCGCCTGGTCGGCGATCGAGCGGGTGATGGCCTGGCGGATCCACCACGTCGCGTAGGTCGAGAACTTGTAGCCGCGGCGGTATTCGAACTTGTCCACCGCCTTCATCAGGCCGATGTTGCCTTCCTGGATCAGGTCGAGGAACTGCAGGCCGCGGTTGGTGTACTTCTTGGCGATCGAGATCACGAGGCGCAGGTTGGCCTCGATCATTTCCTTCTTCGCGTCGCGCGAGGCCTTTTCGCCCTCGTTCATGCGCTTGTTGATCTTCTTCAGGTCTTCGAGCGGCACGACGGCGCGCGCCTGCTGGTCGATCAGCTTCTTCTGAAGTTCCTGCACCGGCGGCAGGTTGCGCGCGAGCACGACGCTGTAGGGCTTGCCCAGCGCCACTTCCTTCTCGGCCCACTTCAGGTTCAGGATGTTGGGCGGGAAGTGCTTGATGAAGTGGTCCTGCGGCATGCCGCACTTGTCCACGAGGATCTTGCGCAGCTCGCGCTCGTAGCGGCGCACGTCCTCGACCTGCGAGCGCAGGATGGCGCACAGCTTCTCGATCGTCTTGACGGTGAAGCGGATCGTCATCAGCTCGGCGCTGATGGCATGCTGCGCCTTGTTGTACGCGGGCGACTGGTAGCCCTCTTTCTCGAAGGCCTTGCGCATCTTGTCGAAGTTGATGCGCAGGCTGGCGAACTTGGCGAGCGCCGCCGCCTTCAGCTCCTCGAGCTTCTTGGTCAGCGCCTTGCTGCCGCCGTTGCCGTCGTCGTCGTCTTCCTCGTCGAAGAAGTCGACGTCTTCCTCGGCCACGTAGTCGTCGGCCTCGTCTTCGGAGACGAAGCCGTCGACCGCCTCGGAAATGGTCATTTCACTGGCCGCGATGCGGTCGGCGTACGACAGGATTTCGGCGATCGTCGTCGGCGATGCACTGATCGCGAGCATCATCGCCTGCAGCCCGCCTTCGATGCGCTTGGCGATCTCGATTTCACCCTCGCGGGTGAGCAGCTCGACCGTGCCCATCTCGCGCATGTACATGCGCACCGGGTCGGTCGTGCGGCCGAATTCGGAGTCGACGGTGGACAGTGCCGCCTCGGCGGCTTCCTCGGCCTCTTCCTCGGTCGCGGTGGTCGTGCCGCCGCCGGCGATCAGCAGCGTCGCCGCGTCGGGCGCCTGCTCGTAGACGGCGATGCCCATGTCGTTGAGCATCGACACGATCGCTTCGAGGATTTCGTTGTCGACCAGCTTCTCGGGCAGGTGGTCGTTGATTTCCTGGTGGGTCAGGAAACCCCGCGTCTTGCCCATCTTGATGAGGGTCTTCAGCTCCTGGCGGCGCTTGGCGACTTCTTCTTCGGTCAGCGCGGTCTCGTCCAGGCCGAACTCGCGCATCAGCGCGCGCTCCTTGGCGCGCGACACCTTCATGCGCAGCGGCTTGGCCTTGGCGGCCTTGGCTTCGCCTTCGTCAGCCGCTTCGGGCTCGCCTTCCAGGTCGGCTTCGAGGTCGGACAGGTCGACGTCGGATTCCTCGGCCTTCTTGCCCGGCTTTTCGTCGGCCTTCGGTTTGCGACCGCGCTTGCCCTTGACTTCGTCCAGGGCCTTCGCGGCCGGCACGGCGGCGCGCGCCTTCTTCTTGTCTTCGGCCTCGGCCTTCGTCGATTTCACGGGCAGAGCCTTGGCGGCGGGCTTGGCTGCCTTGGCGGGTGCGCTCTTCTTCGCGGTCATGCAATTCCTCGGGGGTCAATGGGCTTCA
>DASXQQ010000272.1:0-6459 GCA_036507085.1 Piscinibacter sp.
GAGCGGTCGTAGACCGGCACGATCTCGACGCCCTTGGGCAGGCTGGCCTGCAGCGACTGGAGCTTGGCCTTGACCTGGCGAATCGTCTCCAGCGCGTTCTTGCCCGAGCGCATCACGATCACGCCGCCGGCGACTTCGCCAGCGCCGTCGAGCTCGCTGATACCGCGGCGCATCTCCGGGCCGACCTGCACGCGCGCGACGTCGGCCAGGCGCACCGAGACCCCGGCGTCGGTCGTCAGCAGCGGGATCTTGCGGAAGTCGTCCAGCGACTGCAGGTAGCCCGAGGCCCGCACCATGTACTCGGCTTCGCCGAGCTCGAGCACCGAGCCGCCGCTTTCCTGGTTGGCCTTTTGAATCGCCTCCACCACCTTGCCGTGCGGCAGGTTGTAGGCGCGCAGCTTGTCGGGGTCGAGCACGACCTGGTACTGCTTGACCATGCCGCCCACCGAGGCGACCTCGGCGACGTTGGGCACCGCCTTCAGCTCGTACTTGAGGAACCAATCCTGCAGTGCGCGCAGCTGCGCCAGATCGTGCTGGCCGCTGCGATCGACAAGCGCGTACTCGTAGACCCAGCCGACGCCGGTGGCGTCCGGCCCCAGCGAGGCCTTCGCGCTGGCCGGCAGCCGCGACTGCACCTGGTTCAGGTACTCGAGCACGCGCGAACGCGCCCAGTAGAGATCGGTCCCGTCGTCGAACAGCACGTAGACGAAGGAGTCGCCGAAGAACGAGAAACCGCGCACCGCCTTCGCGCCCGGCACCGACAGCATCGTCGTCGTCAGCGGATAGGTGATCTGGTTCTCGACGATCTGCGGTGCCTGGCCGGGGTAGGTCGTGCGGATGATGACCTGCACGTCGGAGAGATCCGGCAGCGCATCGAGCGGCGTCTTGCTGACCGACCAGACGCCCCAGGCCGCCACCATCACGGTGGCCAGCAGCACGAGGAAACGATTGGCGATGGACCAGCGGATGAGCCGGGCGATCATGGCTTCTTCTCCATCGCGCCGTTGGCCTTGGGCTCTATGCGTGTCAGCACCGGCAGGCCTTCCGTGTTCATCGTGAAGGCGAACCGGACCGACGCACCCGGCTTCACGGCCGGCGGCAGGCCGGCTGTCGGCGCGCCGAAGTCCATCGTCATCGCGCCCCACTGCATCGACGGGATCGGCGCGTGGGAGAGCGTCACGGCGTCCTTGCCGATCGCCTCGACCTTGCCTTCGCCGCTGTGCTCGGCGGCGGCTGCGGGCTGCCCCGCGGGCATCTCGCCCATGCGCGTCGTCACGCCCTTGAGGCTGGCTTCCGAGTCCACCAGGAACTGGCCCGAGACCACCACCTTCTGGCCGGCATCCAAGCCACGCTTGACCTCGGTCTGACCGTTGGCCTCGACGCCGATCTCGACGTCGACCGGGCGGAACTTGCCATCTGCTTCGGCCAGCATCACGACACTTCGCCGGCCTGTCTGGATGATGGCTTCGGTGGGCACCATCAAGCCGGGTTCGGCCCGGCCGGCCAGCGCCACGCTCACGAACATGCCCGGCGCCAGTTGCGCGCGAGGGTTGCTCAGCTCGATCCGCGCCTTGAGCGTGCGCGTGCTCGGGTTGACCTCGGGCAGGATGGCCTGCACCGTGCCCTTGAAGACAGTGTTCGGCAGCGCGGGCGAGCGGGCTTCCACCGGCGCGCCAGGGCGCAGCATCGCGGCCTGGCTCTCCGGCACCTCGGCGTTGGCCCAGACCGTGGACAGGCCGTTGATGCGGAACAGCGTTGCGCCGGGCATCACCGTCATCCCTTCGCGGGCCATCAACTCGACCACGACACCGCCCACCGGTGCGCTGAGGGTGATGCGCGGCTGCAGCTTGCCGCTCGCCTCGACGAGGCGGATCTGCTCGTCGCTCATGCCGACCTGGCGCATGCGCTGCCGCGCGCCGTCGACCAGCACCGCGAGCTCGGTGCCTTGCATGCGGCGCACCGACAGGAACTCCTCTTGCGCCGCGACCCAGTCCGGCACGTAGAGCTCGGCCAGCGGCTGGCCACGGCCGACGCGATCCAGCGTGGCGCGCACGTGAAGGCGCTCGATGTAGCCGGTGGCACGCGCCTGCACGACGGCCTGGTCGCGCTCGTTGAAGGCGATGCTGCCGGCCGCCTCGACGCGGGGCGCGACGCTGCCGCGCGTGACCTCGGCCGTGCGCACGCCGAGGTTCTGCTGGACGCGTGGGCTCACCGCCACCTGGCTCGGGTCACCGTCGCCCTCGGCATAGACCGGCACCAGCATCATGTCCATGAAGGGCGACTTGCCCGGCTTGTCGAATTTCTGGCCGGGCACCATCGGATCGTGCCAGTACAGCACCTTCTTGCCGGCGGACGGGTCGGCGTCGCTGGCGCCGTCCGTCATGCCGGCGCCGTGTTTCATGCCAAGGGCGTACAGACCATAGCCGCCGGCGCCGAGCACGCTGGCGGCGATGAGGCCGATCACGAGGGGTTTGAGGTTCATTCGGTTCTTCATGGTTTGTGGCCAGCCGGGATCAGGTACTCGAGTTGCGCCCACAGGCGTGCGCTGTCCATCTCGATGCGCAGACGCTCCATGCGGGTGTCGATGTCGTTGCGGCGTGCGTCGAGCACGGCGCCGAGCGTGGCGGCGCCACCGCGGTAGGCGGCGATGGCGGCACGGGTGCGCTCCGTGGCGAGCGGGATCAGCGAGCCGTCGTAGTGCGCCAGTCGCTCGCGGTTGCTCTGCCACTCCTGCAGCAGCATGCGGGCCTCGGCAAGGTGCTCGCGCGATGCTTCCTCGCGTTGGGCACGCATCTGCTCGGCGATCGCGAGCCTGGCGGCCAATTCACGGTCTTGCCGGTTCTTGGGGTCCCACTGCCAGGGGATGGAGACGTTGAACGAGATCATGTTGGAGTAGGCCGGGCCTCGTTGGCTGACCATCAGCTCGGCACTCCAGTCGGCCCGCTTGTTGGCCCGCGCGATGTCGGCATCGGCGCGTGCCGTCTCCTCCTGCTTGACCATCACGGCGATCTGCGGGTGATGGACCAGCTGGGTGTCCAGCGTGGCGGGATCGAGTCGCAGGGTATCCAGGCTCGGCGGCGTGCCCAGGGGCTGGCCGGCGGCCGCTCCGACCCAGCGCACCAGTTGCGTCCTGGCCGTCGCGATCTGGCGTTCGGTCTGCGCGATGCGGTCTTCGATCTGCGCCACGGCCGCGCGTGCCGCGAACACGTCGGCCTGCGAGCCGCGCCCGCCTCGATAGGCGGCATCCGCCGCCTCGATCTGCAGTCGCGCTTCGTCGCGCTGGGCGACCAGCACCTCGTGCATGCGTTCCTGGTAGTAGCGCTCGAGCCAGGCCCGTGCGGTGTCGCGTTGCAGGTTGGCCAGCGCAAGTTCGCGGCCGGCTTCGGCCACCTCGGCCTCGCGCTCGAAGCGTGCCGAGCGCGCCTTGCGCTTGTCCGTGCGCGTGAGCTCCTGCATCACGCCGACCGAGCGCATGGTCATGAAGTCGCGGGTGAGGCTGAAACGATCCTCGCCGTTGAAGGGCAGGTTGTTGACGCCGAGCTTCAGCGCGGGGTCGGGAAGTTGCCCAGCGGCGACGGCCATCTCGCGGGCGGCCGACGCGGCCTCGTCCTGCGCGCTCAGCTGGCGCGAGCGGTCCTGGGCCAGGCGCAGGGCTTGATCCAGTGTCAGCGCGTTCTCGGCGTGGGCGGCGACGGCCGCGAAGCTTAAAACCAGAGCCAGCGCCAGCCGGTGCGTGGGGCAGAGGGAAGCAGTGAACATGAGATCTCCAGACGAACAAGAAGCAAGGTCGAGCAAGCGCGACCTTGCGCTGACGTGAGCCGTTCAGGCCGTCAGCGCCCTATCGTCTGGACGATCAAACTCGGAGACAGCAGTGCAGGATCGTGTGCGGCGGAGACGCCGCCAGGGCACTGAGTGAGGCAGCCCGGGTGCCGGGAGGCCAGGCAGGCTGTGGAGCGGGGGGCAGGGTATAGAGCGTCGTCAACAACGCCGGCGAAACGGCGGCGGAAGCGACGTGATCCGCGCTTTGTTGCCCGGTGTGGCAGTGCTCGGCGCAGAGGTTGGGGGACGCCTGATCCACCGGGGCAGACATCTGATCGCACTCGGCAAGGCGAGAGGCGTCGGAGGGGGTCGCCATCTCTTGCATGGCCGTCGCCGAAGTCTGCGGGCAGGCATGGCTGGCGATGGCCAACTGCGCAAACAGCAGTATGCCAACCATGGCCTGACAGATCAGTCGCTTCAGTCCGCGGGTCACGTTGAGATTCACGAATGGGAGCGTTGCGCGGTGGGGAAATTTTGTCGGGGCAGTGTACGTCGACAAACGGAGCGCGATTCTGACATGACGCAATCGGCGCGCACTCCCCGCCCGTGGCATCGCAGAGGGCGAACCGAGCACGCGCTGCGGAGTTGATCGGCGTCAACCTGATTCCGCCGTCGGCCCGTACGCTGGCGCAATGCGGCATCCTGGTCACGAATTGGCAACGCTCATGTTCGGTCGACGCCGACGACCAACGTCAGCGCAGGTCCTCAAGACAACCAGTGATGCCGGCCCGCGGCTCGTCCGCGGCCCGCCAAGGAGCCATGCCATGTCCTCGGATCACCAACACCCCGAACCCGCCGGCCGAGGGCCCAACTGGTCCCGCATCAATCAGCTGCTGCTGTGGATCGGCCTCGCCGCAGCAGTGGCCTGGCTCGTCTTCGGCCACGGCGAGCATCTGCTGGGGGTCGCGCCGTTCCTGATCCTGCTCGCGTGCCCGCGGATGCACCTCTTCGGCCATCACGGCCATGGCGGGCACAAGGATCACGCCAGCCATCGAAGCGACGAGCCACCGCCGCCGCCGAAACCCTGAAGGAGCATCGACATGCAAGACTCCGCGCTGTCCTACGGACTGTGGTCGCTGGTGATCATCAACTCGCTGGTGTTCATCATCTTCGCGTTCAGCTTCGCCAAGCCGCAGAGCCCGCGCGACTGGCGTTCGTTCGGCGCCTTCTCCGGCTTCATCGTCGCGCTGTTCACCGAGATGTACGGCTACCCGCTGACGATCTACCTGCTGTCGGGCTGGCTCGGCACGCGCTTCCCCGGCGTCGACTTCCTCGCGCACGACGCCGGCCACCTGCTCGAAGTGATGTTCGGCTGGCGCGCCAACCCGCACTTCGGGCCGTTCCACCTGCTGAGCTTCGCCTTCATCGGCGGCGGCTTCTGGCTGCTGTCGGCGGCGTGGCGCGTGCTGTATGCCCACCAGCGCAGAGGCATGCTCGCCACCACCGGCGCCTATGCGCGCATCCGCCATCCGCAATACGCGGGCTTCGTGCTGATCATGTTCGGCTTCCTGCTGCAGTGGCCGACGCTGCTGACGCTGGCGATGTTCCCGATCCTGTGCGTGATGTACGTGCGGCTCGCCCACCGCGAGGAGCGCGAAGCGCAGCGCGTCTTCGGTGCCGAGTGGGAGCGCTACGCCGCGCGCACGCCGCGCTGGGTTCCGCGATTGAACGCGGCGCCGCGAAGCCACGGGTGAGCCTGCACTGGAGACGACCATGACCCTCAACTCGCATGCAAGAGCCGCCGCTGCCCTGGTTGCCGCACTCGCGCTGTCGCTGCCGCTGGCCGTGGCACCTGCGTCTGCGCAGCCACAGGCCGGCGTGCCGCTGACTTCCCAATCCTCCAGCGAGCGCGGCGTCACCGTCAAAGTGACGCCGAAAGCGATCGCCCCCGACAACCCGCGCTGGGAATTCAGCGTGGTGCTCGACACGCACAGCGGCGACCTGAGTGACGATCTCATGCAGACCGCCACGCTCGTCACCTCGGATGGCCGCGAGCTGAAGCCGATCGCGTGGACCGGCGCAGGACCCGGCGGACACCACCGCGAAGGCGTGCTCGAGTTTTCGGTGCCTGCACCGTGGCCGAGCGCGATCGAACTGAAGGTGGAGCGTGCCGGCGAGTCCGTTGCGAGGGTCTTTCGCTGGCAGCTCTGACGGGTCGAGAGCGTCCGCCTTGACATGGCTCAAACACCGAACTGCACCGGCTCCGAGAATTGTTCGACCGTGCAATCGTTGTCCCCGTCCCGGTGGTGGTTGCGAGCGTCGACTGGCGCCCGGGGATACCCACTACCACCGTCGCGATGTGGCGGTCGGCCGCGCGGTCCGCCTTGTTTCCCGGGTCCGCGCAGGACCCCCAACCCACCAGGAGTTCACCATGGCATCCCTTCGCACCCTCGTCTCCCTGTCTGCTGCCGCACTCGCCACCGCTTGTGCGGGCCCCGGCGCCGTCACCGCGACGTCGTCGTCGGCCCCTGCCGCCAGCGCGTCCGCGCCGATGGCCGCGATGGAGCCCCGCATGAAAGCCATGCAGGACATGCACCAGACGATGATGAACGCCAAGACGCCCGAGGAGCGCAATGCACTGATGGCCGCCCACATGAAGGCCATGCAGGACGGCATGGGCATGATGAAAGGCATGGGCGG
>DASXQQ010000273.1:0-2436 GCA_036507085.1 Piscinibacter sp.
GACGCTCTTGCCGAAGCTGATGCCCAGATTGCGCTCGTACGTCTTGTTCGAGTAGGTCACCGGGTCGAGGAAGATCTTCTCGACCGCGTCGTAGCCGAGCACCAGGACGTGCTCCAGGCCAGCCATCGTGACGTCGGGGTAGAGGCCCATGCCGGCGCGGTAGTCCATCTTGTGCACCGGCCCCTGCTTCAGCCACTCGGCCAGATGCGGGTACGGGTCGGCGCACGCGCCGAAAGCCGCCTCGTCGGAGACGAAGGGGTCGTAGGCGATGTCGTCGAAATCCTGGATGCGGGGAATGGCGCTCATTGAAGTCTCCGTGTGGGCCGGATCAAAGCCCGAGTGCCTCGCGCACCGCGTCGGCGATCGTCAGGATCGCGTCTGTGTCGCGAGTCGTCGGGTTGAACAGTCGGTTGTGGCAGATCGCCACGGCGAGTTGCGTTTCGAGGTCGGCCCAGCCGATCGAGCCGCCCTGGCCCGGGTGGCAGATGGCGCGCGGGTGTTTCGCGGAGCACACCGGCGGGTGCTCGCCGCCGAACCAGTAGCCGCCGATCGTGATGGGAATCGGAAAGCCGAACATCACCGGGTCGGGCTCGTCGCTGTGGGCGCGCGGCGTGTTCAGCGTGGCGACGAGATCCCTCGACAGCAGGCGCACGCCGTCGAGCGAGCCGCCGCCGGCGAGCATCGCCCAGAAGCGCGCTTCGCTGCGGGCCGTGAAGATGCCGCCGACACCGGCGACCTCGGCGCGGCGCACGTCCGCTCGCTCGAAGACCGGCGGCGCCAGCGCGACCGGCGCCGGCATCGACGCGAGGAACAGCGGCGGAAGGTGTTCCGGCGGAATCGGCACCATCGCATCGACCTGCCGGGCGATGCGCGGCTCGGCCTCATCGGGAATGCCGATCCACAGGTCGCGGATGCCCAGCGGCTCGGCGATCTCCTCGCGCACGAAGCGGCCCAGCGAGCGGTGCTGCGGATCGGCGCGGCGCACCAGCTCGCCGAGGATCCAGCCGAAGGTCATCGACAGGTACAGCGTCTTGCGGCCGGGCTCGGCCAGCGGCTCGAGGTCGGCGATGGCGCGCGTCATCCAGTCCCAGTCGCACATGCGTTCGGGCGTCACGCCCGCGGGCATCTGCGGGATACCGGCGCGATGGGTCAGCACGTCGCGCACGCTGGTCTTGCCTTTGCCGTGCGCGGCGTATTCGGGCCAGTACCTGGCGACGGGGGCGTCGTAGTCGAGCCGGTCGCGGTCGACCAGCAGATGCACCGCGGTCGCGGCCACCGCCTTGGTGACCGAGTAGACGTTGAACAGCGTGTCGCCGTCGACCCTGCGGCCGGTCGTGGGGTCGGCGACGCCGCCCCACGCATCGACGACCAGCTTGCCGCGGTGGTAGGCCGCCACCTGCACGCCGACTTCGCGACCGGAGACGATCGCGGCGTCGATCGCGCGCTGCACGACGGGATTGGCGGGGAGTTGGTTCATATATGCGCATGCTATACGCTAGATAGAACGCATGCCAAGCGGGAAAGTCCTCGTGACCCGAACCCGCGGCGAGCCCCCGAACCGACTTGTGCAAGCCGGCCCGCTAGTTTATATTTACGAACTATGTTCATATAGTTGATGCAAGGCGAACCCGTCCACAGCATCGAATGCCGGGCCGTCTGGCACGGCATGTACAAAGGAGCAAGAACATGGTGGATGCCGCAGGCGCCGCGTCCCAACTCGCAGGGCGGCGCGCGATCGTGGCGGCGGGCGGCCTGCCCGTCGCGAAGGCGCTGGCCATTGGACTGCGGCGCCACGGCGCGCGCGTGGTCGAGCTGTCGAAGGTGTTCGGCTCCAGGGCCGACGCGCAAATGGCCCTGGCCGATGCGGCGCGCGAGCTCGGCGGTGCGGACCTGATCGTCCATGCCAGTGCGACGCCGCAGGCGCTGGCGGTTCGACCTCTCGATGCGCTGTCGGCGAAGGACTGGCAGGCCGCAGTGCACCGCAGCATGCTGGCGACCTTGTACTGCCTGCAGGGCGCGCACGCGCAGCAACGCGAGCAGGGCGGCGCATTCGTGCTGATCGGGCCGTCGACGGCGCTGGTCGGCGCCGCGGGACTGGTGCCGCTGATCACGCTGGCCGAGGCGCAGCGCACGCTGGTCAAGTCGGCGGCGCGGCAGTGGGGTGCACTCGGCATGCGGCTGAACTGGGTCGGCGTGGCGGCACGCCACTATCACCCGGCGCTCGCCGACGCGCATTTGCCGCAGACACCGGAGCTCGGTCCGCCTCCACCGGCGCTCCACCGCGTGCCCGAACCCCAGGCCGATGTGGCCGACGTGATCGCCTGGCTCGGCAGCGACGGCGCGCGCGGCATCACCGGTGCCAGCTTCAACCTCGACGGCGGCGATTGGATGGTCCCATGAGCAGTAACACGAACACCCTTTCCGGAGGCGGCCTGC
>DASXQQ010000274.1:0-18172 GCA_036507085.1 Piscinibacter sp.
CCCCACCGGCAACCGGCTCGAGCTCTTCCTCGGCGCGGCGATCGGCGCGATCACCTTCTCGGGCTCGGTCATCGCCTTCGGCAAGTTGAGCGGCACCTACAAGTTCCGCCTCTTCAAGGGCGCGCCGGTGGTGTTCCCGGGGCAGCACATGCTGAACCTCGTGCTCGGGATCGCCACCATCGGCCTCGGCCTCGCCTTCATGGCAACCGAAAGCTGGCCGGCGTTCTTCGCGATGCTCGCGCTCGCGTTCGTGATGGGGGTGCTGATCATCATCCCGATTGGGGGCGCCGACATGCCGGTGGTGGTGTCGATGCTCAACAGCTATTCGGGTTGGGCGGCCGCGGGTATCGGCTTCTCGCTGAACAACTCGATGCTGATCATCGCCGGCAGCCTGGTGGGCTCGTCGGGCGCGATCCTCAGCTACATCATGTGCAAGGCGATGAACCGCTCGGTGTGCCCGGCCGGGCCGGGTCAGCGGCCCTTGAAGCTCGGCGCGCGCTTATCCAGCATCGAGGCAACGGCCTCAAGGTGGTCTTCGGTGTTGTGGCACATGCCCTGGAACACCGCGCAGTGGTCGAGGAAGTCGCCCAGTTCCATGCGTTCGGCCGACTTCATCAGGCGCTTGGTCAGGCGCAGCGCCTGTGGCGGCTTGGCCGCGAAGTTGCGCGCCAGCTCCTGGGCTCGTTCCAACAGCACCACGCCCACGACGACATCGAGCACGATGCCCAGTTCCTTGGCCTCGTCAGCCTCGAGGACGCGGCCGGAGAAGGTCAGCTCGGCCGCGCGCTGGTAGCCGACCAGGCGCTGCAGGAACCAGGCCCCGCCGTCGCCCGGGACGATGCCGACGTTGACGAAGCTCTCGGCCATCGTCGCGTCGGTGGACGCGAGGCGGATGTCGCACATGCAGGCCAGGTCGAAACCGGCGCCGATCGCCGGGCCGTTGATCGCCGCGATGGATGGCACTTCGAGACGGTGCATTGCCAGCGGGATGCGCTGGATGCCTTCGCGGTAGCGCTTCTGGACCTCGTAGACGTCGCCGCCGAAGCTGCCCTCGCGCTTGAGCATGTGCTTGACGTTGCCGCCGGAAGAGAAGGCCCGGCCGGCGCCGGTGAGCACCAGCGCAGCGATCGACTCTTCGCGGTTGATCCAGTCGACCGTGCGTTCGATGTCGTCGACCAGGTGGGTACCGGTGAGTTCGTTGCGCACGTCGTCGCGGTTGAAGGTCAGCGTGGCGACGCGACCCTCCACGCTGAGAAGAGCGTCGGTCAGTTCGGGTTGGCTGATCATTGGAGTGGGTCCTGAATCAATGGCCGGCAGGCGGCGTTTCGCTTTCGAGCAGGATGCGTGCGTCGAGGATGCCGGCGCCGTTCGGATAGGCCAGCACCGGGTTCAGGTCGAGCTCGGCGATCTCGGGGAAGGCCGTGCACAGCTGCGAGATGCCCAGCATCAGGCGGACGAGTGCTTCCTTGTCGACCGGCAGCGCACCGCGCACGCCGTCGAGGATTTTGCTGGCGCGGATCTCGGACAGCATCGAGCGCGCGTCCACTTCCGTCAGCGGCAGCGAGCGGAACACCACGTCCTTGAGCACCTCGACCAGCACGCCGCCCAGGCCGAACATCAGCACCGGGCCATAGCTCGGGTCGCGCACCACGCCGATGATCACTTCGACGCCGCCCTTGGGCGCCATCGGCGTGACCAGCAGACCGGCGATCGCGGGGTCGCGTCCGATGTGCTGCTGCGTGTAGCGCTTGCCGCTCTCGACGATCTCGGCGAAGGCCTTGCGCACACCGGCCTCGTCGGCGAGGTTGAGCTTGACCCCGCCGGCGTCGGTCTTGTGGATGATGTCGCTGGAGACGACCTTCATCGCCACCGGCACCCGCCCCAGCGTTTCGAACGCCCGGATGGCCTGCTCCGGGGTCTGCGCGACGATCGCCGGCGCCAGCATCTCGACGCCGGCGTCTTCCAGCGCCTGGCGCGCCTCGTGTTCCAGAACGACGCTGCGGCCTTCGCGGCGGCAGGTCGCGAGGACTTCCTCGAAACGCCGGGCGCGGCGCGGCCGGGCGTCGGCGGCCGGCAGCGGCCGGCGGCGCGCTTCGCCGAACTCGGCCAGTCCCTGCAGGCAGCGCACCGCGCGTTCGAGCGAGTCGTAGACCGGGATGCCGAGTTCACGGATGAGCGCCAGCGGCTTGGGCCGCAGATCGGCGTACAGGCTGCCGTACAGGCTGTGCACCAGCACCGGCTTGCCGAACTCCTGGTGCAGCGCCGCGATGCGTTTGGACGTCTCCATCTCGATCTCGGTCAGCGTGGCCGAGAAGCGCACGCCGTAGCCGCCGAACAGGCCCGTGACCAGCAGCGCATCCACGCTGGGGTCGGCCAGCAGGACGCGGGCGCAAGCTGCGAACACGGCCGGGTTGGAGTCGGTACCGCCCGCCACGTCGACCGGATTGGCCACCGCGGCCGAGGACGGCAGGATCGCCGCCAGTTCCTGCTTCGTCCGGGCGGCCAGTGGCGCCAGCGTGAGACCGTGCTCGGTCAGTGCGTCGGCTGCAATCGTCGCGTGGCCGCCGCCGTCGGCGAGTACCGCGACGCGGCGTGTCGACATCGGTTCGAGCAGCGAGAGCGCTTCAGCCAGGGACAGGATCTCGTCGGACTTGCGCGCGAGGATGGCGCCGGCTTGCCGCAGCACCCCTTCGCTCACCGCGTAGTCCCCGGCCAGCGCACCGGTGTGCGACTGTGCCGAACTGCGACCGGCGCTGGTGCGGCCGGACTTGTAGATCACGACCGGCTTCTCGCGCGCGACGCTGCGCAGCGATTCGAGGAAGCGGCGGCCGTCCTTCATGCCCTCGACGTAGGCAATCACCGCCTTCGTGTTCGCGTCGTCGCGCATGTACTCGAGGTACTCGTGGAAGCGGATGTCGGACTCGTTGCCGATGCCCACGTAGGTCGACAGGCCGATCTGGCCGTTGGCCTGCGCTTCGGTGACCAGCGACAGCGCCATGTTGCCAGACTGCGAAAGCAGCCCGATGCCGCCGGCCTTCAGGTGCGAGAAGCCGACGATGTTGCTGTGCGCATGGGTGTTGAAGATGCCCGAGGTGTTCGGGCCGATGATGCGAACGCCGTGCTGGCGCGCCGCCTCCACCATGCGAGCCTGGAGTTCGATGCCTTCGGGCCCGGCCTCGGCGAAACCGCCGGCCAGCACCACGGCACCCTTGACGCCCTTGGCGCCGCATTGGGCGATGACATCGGGCAGGGTTTTGGCCGGCGTGCAAACCAGCGCCAGGTCCACCGAGCCCGGGATGGCGGCCAGGCTGGGGTACGCCACCTTGCCGAGGATCGAGGCCTCCTTCGGGTTGACCGGGTAGATCTCGCCCTGGAAGCCGTCTTCGAGCAGCTTCTGGATCGAGCGGAAACCCCGCTTGGTCGCGTCCTTCGACGCGCCGACGATCGCGATGGAGGTCGGGTAGAAGATCGGGTTCAACGCGTTCATGTTCATTCGCCCTTGAACACCGGCGTGCGCTTCTCGGCGAAGGCGTCGACGCCTTCCTGCCAGTCGCGGGTCGTGCCGACGAAAACCATGCCCTCGAGCTCGGCGCGCAGAGCGGCATCCAGCGTGTTCTCGGCGGCGAAGTTCAATTGCTCCTTGGCGAGCTGCATCGAAAACGGCGCCTTGGTGGCGACACGCTTGGCGAACTCACGGGCGGCGTCGAGGAAGCCTTCGTCGGGAAACGAGCGATTGGCCAGACCGATGCGCACCGCCTCTTCGCCCTTGATGCGTTCGCCGAGAAACACCAGTTCGCGCGCCTTGGCCAGGCCCACCAGTCGCGGCAGCAGCACGGTGACGCCGCCGCCGAGGAAGTTGCCGATGCTGATCTCGGGCAGGCCGATCTGCGCGCTCTGCGCCATCAGCAGGAAGTCGGAGGCGATCGCCAGTTCGGCGCCGGCGCCGAGTGCATAGCCGTTCACCGCGGCGACCACCGGCCGCTTGAGCGTCAGCAGCCGCTTGCAGACGATCTGCTCGCCCTGCAGGTACTGGCGGCGGTCGAACGCGGTGCGGCCGGCCTTGTGCTCCTTGAGGTCGGCGCCGACGCAGAAGGCGCGGCCCTCGCCGGTGAGCAGCACGACCCGGGCGTCGCGGTCGGCTTCGGCCCGGCCGAGCGCATCGTTCAGCTCGTCGTAGAGCGCTTCAGTGACCGCGTTCATACGATGCGGACGGTTCAGCCGGATCTCGGCGACGCCGTCGCTGAGCGAATAGAGGATGGTTTCGTAGCTCATCGTGATTTCACTTGTACGCGGCCGGATCCGCGGAGTCGGTGGGCTGGGCAATCGCCTTTTGCAGCGCAGCGCCCATCGGGAAGTTGAGGACCAGGTTGCGGGGCGGGATCGGCTTCGTGAACCACTTGTCGTAGATCGCCTTGATCTCGCCGCTGCGGTACAGACCGCTCAGGGTGTTGTCCACCAGCTTCTTGAGGTCCGGGTCGTCCTTCGCGAACATGATCGCGTAGGGGTCGACGCTGTAGCCCTCGATGCTGAGCGCGTAGCCCTGGGGGTCCGTAGACGCCGCGACCATGCCGGTGAGCAGGATATCGTCTTCGAAGAAGGCGTCTGCGCGGCCGGATGTCAGCAACAGCATCGAATCGGCGTGATCCTTGCCGGCGATGATGTTCAGGTTCAGCCCACGCGCGGCGCCCAGTTCACGCACCCGCTTGAGCGTGTTCGTGCCGGTGGTGCAGGCGACCGTCTTGCCCTTGAGGTCGTCGATGGTCTTGTAGTTCGCCGACTTCTTCGCGATGAAACGCGTGGCCACGACGAAGCTCGTTACGCTGAAACCAACCTGCTGCTGCCGCTCGGCATTGTTGACGGTGGAACCGCACTCGAGCGTGACGGTGCCGTTGACGACCAGCGGAATGCGGTTCTGCGATGTGACGGCCTGGTGGTTGACCTTCAGCGTCGGCAGGTTGAGTTGCTTCTTCACCGCGTCGACGATCCGGCCGCAGAGTTCCTGCGAATAGCCCACGGGCTGGGTGTCGCCACCCAGGTAGGAGAACGGGATCGAACTTTCGCGGTAGCCGATCGTGATCTCGCCGCTGTCCTTGATCTTCTTCAGGGTGCCGGTCAGCGGCTGGGCCACGGCCGTCTGTGCCGCGAGAACCAAAGCGAGGGCGAAGCAGACCTGCGATGCGCGCAGGGACAAGAGGGATGACCGTTGCATGATTTCTCCAGACTTCGATGGCATGCAACGTTTGTTGCACTGACCGAAGTATATGCAACGCGTGTTCCTAGTCAATCATCAATGCAACATTCGTTGCATGGGGTTTGCACCAAGGCCGCAGGATTCTTCCGTGACCGACCGGTCAGGTCAGGATTTCACAGGGTGGCGTTTCGCCGGAGGCGGCAGGTAGGCGCCCGAGTCGAAGAGTTGCTGCTCGGCCCGCTCGATCGCTTCGGCAACGTTGGCGCCGGATTCAGCGACGAGGATCTCCAGCAGGGCCTCCGTGGCAGCCACGCCGGCCGCCACCGACGGAAAGAACGACGGGCTGTCGACGGAAAACAGGACCGCCACATCCGCGCCCAGTGCGAGGGGTGAGGCACTGCTGTCGGTGAAGGCAATGACCCGCGCCCCGGCGCCCCGGGCCGCCTCGAGCACCTGAAGCGACTCTCTCGAATACGGCGCGAAGCTGATGACCACGACCGCGTCCGACTTGTCGATGGCCCGCAACTGGAACTCCAGCGAGCCGGCCTGTCCGTCGATCAACGCCACGCTGTTGCGGAACAGCCGCAAGCCGTAGTGCAGCGAATAGGCCACCGGAAAGCTGGCCCGGAAACCTGCGACGTGAACCGCCTTGGCGCGCTTGAGGACCTTTGCGGCCTCGCGCATCGACAGCGCGCTCTGTGCCTGGGTGGCGTCCAGGTTTCGATGCTGCGCGGTGAACATCTCGCCGACCAGCGCCGCATCGTGTCCGCGTTCCGCCAGCCCCTTGGCCCGCTGCCCGTATCGGTTGGAGTTCAGTCCCAGGTCGTCCGCGAACGCACTCTTCAGCTCAGGCCAGCCGGCGTAGCCCAGTTGCTGTGCCAGGCGGACGAACGTGGCCGGCTGGGCGCCGGCTCGCTCGGCCAGCGTGCGCATGGAGGCGATCACGACGTCGTTGGGGTGGTCGACGACGAAGCGCGCGGCTTGCTGCATCGTCGGGCTCAGTGATGGAAATCGCTCGAGGATCAGGTCTCTCGCCCCCATGTCCGCTCCTTGAAACACTGCGCGCCGTGATGAATCGAATGTTACATCGACCGAAAAATGGACTTGCACAAATGCCTCTAGCGCAACTATAGTTGCGTGCCGTGCAATGATGCAAATGCACTTGCACAGACCTGGTGACCCCTGGAAAGGAACATTCATGAACCAGCTTCTCGCCAAACTAGCCCTGGCCGCACTGGGTGCGCTCTCCCTGCTCGGACAAACCGCGCGCGCCGAGACCCTCCTCGTGGCGGTCGACACGGCCTTCGTGCCCTTCGAGTTCAAGCAGGGTGACAAGTACGTCGGCTTCGACATCGACCTCTGGGACGCTGTCGCCAAGGAACTGAAGCTCGACTACAAGCTTCAGCCGATGGACTTCAACGGCATCCTGCCGGCGCTTCAGACCAAGAACGTCGACGTCGCGTTGGCAGGGATCACCATCAAGGACGAACGCAAGAAGGTCATCGACTTCTCGGACGGCTACTACGACAGCGGCTTCATGCTGATGGTGCCTGCCAACAGCCCGATCAAGGGAGCAGGTGATCTCAAAGGCAAGTCCCTGGCGGTGAAGACCGGCACTTCCGCTGCCGACTACGCGAAGGCGAACTTCGCTGGCACGGAGCTGAAGCAGTTTCCCAACATCGACAACGCCTACCTCGAACTGCAGACCGGTCGCGTCGATGCCGCGATGCATGACACGCCCAACGTGCTGTATTTCATCGCCACTGCCGGCAAGGGCAAGGCCAAGGCGGTCGGGACGCAGATGATGGCGCACCAGTACGGCATCGGCTTCCCCAAGGGCAGCCCGCTGGTGGCGCAGGTCAACGGCGCGCTCGCCAAGATCAAGGCGGACGGCCGCTACGTCGCGATCTACAAGAAGTGGTTCGGCACCGAGCCGCCGAAGCCCTGATCGCGCGGCCCCGAAGAGTCCATCATGGACTTCGATTGGTCAGTCATCAGCGGCGCCTTGCCGGCGCTGCTGCAGGGAGCGAAGCTCACCGTCTTCATCACCGTGGCGGGCCTGGCCGGTGGTGTGCTGGTGGGCCTGCTGTTCGGCTTGATGCGCGCCTAT
The DNA here is from genome assembly GCA_036507085.1 of Piscinibacter sp. Classification (GTDB taxonomy): domain Bacteria; phylum Pseudomonadota; class Gammaproteobacteria; order Burkholderiales; family Burkholderiaceae_C; genus Albitalea. The sequence goes on from DASXQQ010000274.1 coordinate 7,302, forward strand.
GGCAATCGGCTTGTGAGCGGTCTCGCCTTCACCTACGTCGAGTTCGTGCGCGGCACACCCATCGTCGTGCAGGTGATGTTCATCTACTTCGCCTTGCCGGTGTTGCTTGGGATCCGCGTCGACGCGATGACGGCGGCCGTGACGTCGATCATCGTGAATTCCGGGGCCTACATCTCGGAGATTGTTCGCGGCAGCTTCCTGTCGGTGCCGCGCGGCCTGCGCGAAGCCGGTCTCGCACTGGGCATGCCGGTCTGGCGGGTGCTGGCCTTCGTGGTCGGACCCGTGGCGTTCCGGCGCATGACACCGCCGCTGGGCAACCAGTTCATCGTCAGCCTGAAGGACACGTCGCTGTTCATCGTCATCGGTGTGGGCGAACTCACGCGCCAAGGCCAGGAGATCATGGCGGCGAACTTTCGTGCGGTGGAGATCTGGTCTGCGGTGGCGGTGATCTACCTGGCATTGATCGGCGTGCTGACCTTTTCGCTGCGCACGGTCGAGAACAGGATGAGGATCCTATGAAGATGGTCGAATTCGCCGGCGTCACCAAGCGCTTTGGCAAGACGGTCGTGCTCGAGGAGGTCGACCTGCAGATCGGTCAGGGCGAGGTGGTGGTCCTCATCGGTCCCTCGGGGTCGGGCAAGTCGACGCTGCTGCGTTGCATCAACGCGCTGGAACAGATCGATGGCGGTGACCTGCACGTGGACGGCCTCAGCGTGCGCGGCAACAAGGCCCAGGTGCGGGAGATCCGCCAGGAAGCCGGCATGGTCTTCCAGCAGTTCAACCTGTTTCCGCAGATGACCGCGCTGGAGAACGTGGCCTTCGGCCCCCGGCAGGTCCGGGGAACGTCGCGTACCGACGCCGAGGCACAGGCCCGTGAACTGCTGGCCAAGGTGGGACTGGCCGAGCGTGCCGGGCACTATCCCAGCGAGCTCTCCGGCGGCCAACAGCAGCGGGTGGCGATCGCGCGTGCCCTGGCGATACGCCCCAAGCTCATGCTCTTCGACGAGCCGACCTCGGCTTTGGACCCCGAGCTGCGCCAGGAGGTCTTGCGGGTGATGCAGGCGCTGGCCGAGGAGGGTATGACCATGGTTGTCGTCACCCACGAGATGGCCTTTGCACGCAAGGTCGGCACGCGCCTGATCTTCATGGAGCACGGGCACATCACGGTCGATGGGCCCCCCGCGGAGTTGTTGGACAACCCGCCCAACCAGCGCCTGCGCGAATTTCTTCAGCACGTCGAGTGACATGTCAAGACTATCGTTGATCGACATCGCAGGGACGCCCCAGGAGGCCGGGCGCGCGCTCGGGCACTTCGGCGCGAGGGCGGTGCACGAACACCTGCTGCACACGAAGGCGTGGGCCAGGGTGATGGAATGGCGCGGCAGCGAGCCCGCAGCAGCCATGGCCGCGCTGGTCCGCGAGCGCTTCCCCAGGATGTGGTCGGAGCTGCAAGGTCTGGCAGAAGGCTTGCGCCTTCCCATCGAGGAAGTCTTCCTCTGGAACTGCCGGGGTGACCTGTGGGCGATGGCGCCGGATGGTTGCACCACGGTGCAGATTCCCGGCCGTGAGCAGCGGCGCATGGCCCACAACGAGGACGGGGACCCTGGATTCGCGGGTCACTGTGCGCTGGCCGCGTGCGTCATCGCGGGCAGTCCGCGCTTCGTGACCTTCGTCTATCCGGGGTCCTTGCCCGGCCACACCTTCGCCGTGACGGATTCGGGGCTGGCGATGACGGTCAACAACCTGCGCGAACTGCACGTCGCGGCCGGCGTGCCCCGCATGGTGCTGACGCGCGCTGTGCTCGATGCGACCACGCTCGACGCCGCCGTGTCGGTGCTGCGCGAGCAGCCGCGCGCAGGGGGCTTTCACCTGACACTGGGGCACCGTGACAGCGCCGACCTGCTCAGTGTCGAATTCAGCTCGCAGGCCTGCTCGGTCCGGACGGTGACGGCGCCATCGCTGCACGCCAATCACGCGATCCATCCGGCCATGCGTGACCTGCCACAGCTGATTACCGGCTCGTCCGGGCATCGCCAAGTGCGCGGTGACGCGCTGCTCGAGCAGGCTCGTGCGCGGGGGGAGCCCGTCGATCCGCTGGCGATCCTTGGCGATACCGGGAATCCGCAGTTCCCGATCCATCGCCTGGACCCGGCCGACACCGACGACGAAAACACGCTGGCCACGGCCGATATCGTGATCCGCGCGTCGCACATAGACTGGCGGGTCCACGAACACCCCCGCGGCCCGGCCCGGTTCGAATTCACCAATGGACACGCCCAGGAAAGAACGCAGGCGGCAGGCGGCGGCCGATGAAGCCCCGGCGGTGACCGCGCCGGCCACTGCGCCACGCAGCGTCGAGGCCCTGCGCGAACTGGCGGTGCGCATCGGCCGCGGCGACACTGCCGTGAGCCTGGGTGGCAAGGCGCATGCGGTGCTTGCCAAGCTCGTCGAGCGGCCGGAAGAGGTGGCCGTGCGCACGATCACGGAGTTGGCCGCCGGCCTCGGGGTCAACGCCTCGACCTTGACCCGGCTGGCGACCCGCCTCGGCTACGAGGGCTTCGTCGACTTCCAGAGTGTCTTCCGAGATGGCCTGGCGCAACGTCATCGCCACTTCTACAGTCAGCAGGCGCAGCGTCTGGTGGCCGGGGCCTCGGCGCGCGCGCCCGGCCGCACCGAGGCCAATTCGGCCGAAGTGCAGACGGTGGTGCAACTGGCGCGCGAGTCGATCGAGAACGTGGAGGGCTTCCTCGCCCAGTTGTCTGCGGCCGAGCTGCGGGGCGCAGCCAAACTGCTTGGCGAGGCGCCGCGAGTGCGCATCCATGGGCTGCGGCAGTTCAGCACCTTGGCCGGCTTCCTCGCCTATGGACTGGGCCTGATCCGCGCCGATGTCGGCCTGCTCGACCCACAGGGTCTGGGCGTGGCCGAAGGCCTGGCGCAGTTGCAGCGCGGGGACGTCGTCGTCGTCACGAGTGTGGCGCCGTACACCCGCAGCGTGGCACAGGCTGCAGAGGCAGCCGCCGAAGCGGGCTTGACCGTGATCGCGATCACCGATACCCGGGCATCGCCGCTGGTGCCCCCGGCGCGCTACGCGTTCTTCATTCCCCACGAGAGCAGCTTCTTCAGCAACAGCATGGGGGCCTATCTGATCTTCTGCGAGGGCCTGCTGAACCTCGTCGCCACCCATCTCGGGAAGAGCGCCCTGCAAGCACTCGCACGACGCGAACGCTTCATCACGGGCCTGCAGATCGAGGCCGACTGAGCATCGAAGCCGGGACGCCGGTCCGCCGCTGCAACGACGCGCAGGGCGGGGGCAGGCCGATCGTCGTGAAACACGGCGATATTCATGCGATAGCGGGGGTGACTATCTCGGCTCAACAGCAACACACGTTGTCCAATCGCGGCATTCGAGTGTCAGCTTCCTCTGGATGCGAACGTCGGTTGTGGGTCGCGTGCGGTCTACCAACGCGTAGATCAGCACCACCGGAAGCAGCCACGTGCGGCGTGACTCGCGTGTTCACCGACGCTGCGGGCATACAACACGCCGCATGCCGAAGTGCTCAAAGTTCAATCGCCGCAGAACTGGCACCAGACTGGCACCAGCATCGCCCAGAAAACAAAAAAGTCAGCCGGCGCTAACCGGCTGACTCTTGTGTTTCTTGGCTCCCCGACCTGGGCTCGAACCAGGGACCTACGGATTAACAGTCGCGGCAGGCCGGTCTGTTTGGGACAATTTGGAGCATCCTGGAATCGAAGAATTCCTTTGCAGATCAATGGGTTAGTGAATATTCTTTGTCTCACGATGTCCCGACCGATAGCATTTGGGCTCGCCGTTTTTCGGACACCGGTCGGACGCGAATGCCCCTGCTCACCGTGCGCGCCGTGGAGGCTCATCGCCCGCGGACCCAACCCTACAAGATCACGCTCGATCGTGGCCTGCAGCTTCGCATCGCTCCCGACGGGAAGAGAACCCTTTTGGTCCGCTACACCGTCAAGGGTTCGAACACTGAGCGCCAGTACCGGCTCGCGCAGGAGTACGGGGAGGGCCCCGGCCAACTGAAGCTGGCGGCCGCGTGTGCCGAAGCAGCGCGCATCCGAGCCTTGGCCCGCTCGGGTGTTGATTGGACGGAAGCAGAAGATGCACGGCTTCGTTCCGAAGCTGCAAGCCGGGCCGCACTCCAACGCCGCGATGGCCTCACGCTCGAGAAGGCGCTGAGCGACTATGTCGAGAACAAGCGTCGGGCCAAGGATGGCCTCGCGCTGAAGGCTCGCACTCGCGCGGACTACCTCGCAATGGTCCAGGGTGCGCGAACGACGGAGAAGGGCACGCGCCAGGCGGCAGGGTTCCTGTATCCGATCGCTCAGAAGGCGCTCACGGAACTGACCGCTGCCGAGATCCGTGAGGCGTACGACACGGCGGCCAGGAAGTCACCCCGGCGCGCCGCCTATGCGATGCAGGTACTGCGCGCCGTGCTGCGCTGGCACGGTGTCGTGGTGGCGGACAACCCACTGGGACGCGAGACCGCTGGCCGTGACCGCATCACGATCTCTGCGCCGCGGGGCGACCCGTCTCCGATCCCGCCGGAACTGCTCGGCGCGTGGTGGCGCGCCGCGGGCATCGCGCCGTCACAGGTGGCGGCGGACTACTACCGCTTCCAGCTTCTGACCGGCTGCCGAGGGATCGAGATCCACGGGAACAAGCTGCACGGGTACCCGCCGATCACGGTGGGCGATGTCGATCAGCGAGCGGGGAGGGTGGTGCTGCGCGACACGAAGAACCGGAGCGACCACAAGCTGCTGCTCGCGACGCAGGCGCTGGAGATCGCGAAGCGCAACTGCGAAGGACGCAAGGCAGAGGACCCTCTGTTCCCGATCGTCGATGCACGCAAGACGCTGGCCTGGATCAACGAGTGGGCCGGCACGAGGGTGCAAGGACATGGGCTGCGAGCGACCTTCGCGAGCATTGCCGAGGAGCTCGTCTCGTCGGCTTTGCTTAAGCGGATGATGAATCACGCCACAGTGGGTGATGTGACGCTGGGGCACTACGTCGCCAAGAGCGAGGCGCAGCTGCGTGCCGGATGGCAGGCTGTCGCCGACTTTGTCGAAGAGGCCGCGAAGCAGCCGTAGAAGCATTGCGCTCAATGGGCAACGAACAGACGCCGGAGCCGGGCGCATTCCGTGCGCTTCCCGACGCGGACGACGGGCGGTTGCCCGTCTGCCTTTGCGACGAGCGAACTGGCGTCCCCGACCCACTATTGCCAGTCATCGCAGGTGATTGGCCGCCCCAAACTCGACAGTCGTAGTCATGGATCCGTATCGCAAGCTCAGCGGCCGGCCACCAGGGCGGTCTTCCAGTTGAGGATGAAGTCGCGCTGTCGATCGGGGTCCAGTGACGCAGCGATCTTCGGGTCGATCGGGATCGGGCGGGCCGCTGAGCTCGCGGTACGCCGCGCCGAGCTGCACCGGCGAAATTGGCGTATGATGTACGTCATGCGAAAGACAACACCCAATGCCCGATCCGCAGCCAAGGACGCCACGCATGAACGCATCGTGTCCGTGGCCGCGCGGGCAATCCGCCGCAGCGGATACGACGGTACGGGCGTTGCCGACATCATGAAAGAGGCCGGCTTGACGCACGGCGCCTTCTATTCCCACTTCGCGTCACGCGAGGCCATGTTGGCCGAAGCAGCGGGAAAGGCATGCGCGGAGTCAGCTGCGGGCGTAGCCGAGGTTGCGGCCGGCGCGCCGCCACGCATGGCGCTCAAAGCCATGCTCGCTGCCTACCTCTCCAGAGGGCACATCGAGCAACTCGAGGCGGGTTGTCCCCTGGCCGCTCTGGGTTCCGAGACCTCGCGACAGTCAGCCGAAGTGCGTCGAGTCGTGACGCGTCATATCAAGGCGACGATCGACCTTCTCGCCCGCCAGTCGCCAGACTGGGGGCAGCGCGGCGCCCACGAGAGGGCACTCGTGACGCTTTCCATCATGGTGGGCGCTGTGGTACTGGCTCGCGCGGTCGATGAACGCAGTCTCTCAGACAGCCTGCGCGAAGCGGCACTCAAGCATCTGACCTCGATCGTGCACTGAACCTTGGATGCCCACAGCCCTTGCGCTCGCCATGCCACATGATGATCATCATGCGACACGGGCCAGAAGCGCCTCTCAACTCCCCACCGCATGACGAAAGACGCATCATGAACATGAAGAACCGGAGCAACAAGATCGCCCTTGTGACAGGTGCCTCGTCGGGTATTGGACAAGCCACTGCGCAGCTGCTGACGAACGCTGGCTACACGGTTTACGGCACGAGTCGACGCGGCGGCGGTGCGGGCGGGCGATCGTTCGAGATGCTGCGCCTCGACGTGACCAGCGATGCATCGGTCGCCGATGTGGTCGCGCAGTTGATGCAGCGGGAGGGGCGTATCGACCTCCTCGTCAACAACGCCGGCTTTGGGGTCGCTCCTGCCGGGGCTGAAGAAAGCTCGATCGAGCAGGCCCAGTCGATCTTCGACACCAACTTCTTCGGGGTCGTCCGAATGACGCGCGCCGTCCTCCCGCACATGCGCAAACAGGGCGCCGGGCGCATCATCAACATCGGCTCGGTGCTGGGTCTGTTGCCCATGCCGTACGGCGCGCTCTACGCCGCCACCAAGCACGCCATCGAAGGCTATTCCGAATCGCTCGACCATGAGTTGCGTACCAGGGGCATCCGGGTCTCGGTCATCGAGCCCGCCTACACGAACACGCCGTTCGATGCGAACTTCATGCAGCCCGACGCCCAGCTCGATGCATATCGCGAGGCTCGGGTCGCCGTCGGCCAGCGCGTGAAGGAAGTAATGGCCACGGCAGACCAGCCGGGCATCGTGGCCGAGGCCGTGCTGAAGGCCGCCAGTGCGGTTCGCCCGCGACTGCGTTACACAGCCGGCGGGCTCGCTGGCCGGCTGACATGGCTGCGCAGATTTGCGCCTGCCGGAGTGATGGATGCCGGGATTCGAAGGGATCTGCGGCTCGATGCGACGCCGGCGGTGAAGGCATGAAGGCCTTCGTCGTCGATCGCTATCAGAAGCAAGCCGCTCTGCGCTTGGCGGACATGCCAATCCCGGAGCCCCATAAAGACGAGGTCCTGGTCGAGGTCCATGCCGCCGGCGTGAACCTGCTGGATGCCAAGATTCGGGGCGGCGAGTTCAAGCTCATCCTGCCGTACCGCCTGCCTCTCATCCTCGGTCACGACGTGGCAGGCGTCGTCGTCAAGGTGGGCAAGCGCGTGCGACAGTTCAAGCCGGGTGATGAGGTCTATGCGCGGGCGGATGATTTCCGGATCGGCACCTTCGCAGAATTCGTCCCGGTCAAGGAGGCGTCGCTTGCGCTCAAGCCCAAGGGCCTGACGATGGAGGAAGCCGCTTCCATTCCGCTGGTGGGGTTGACGGCATGGCAGGCGCTCGTAGAGAAGGCCGGCCTGAAGAAGGGACAGAAGGTCTTCATCCAGGCCGGCTCGGGCGGCGTGGGCACTTTCGCCGTCCAGTTGGCCAAGCACCTGGGCGCCACCGTCGCTGCGACAACGGGCACGAGCAATGTCGCGCTCGTCAAGAGCCTGGGCGCAGACGTCGTCATCGACTACAAGACGCAGGACTTCGAGGATGTGCTTCGCGACTACGACGTGGTGCTGAACAGCCAGGATGGCAAGACACTCGCAAAGTCTCTTCGCATCCTCAAGCGTGGCGGCCAGCTCATCTCCATCTCCGGGCCGCCCGATCCCTCGTTCGGACGCGAGGTCGCAGCACCCGGGTTCGTGAGACTGGTGATGCGGCTGCTGAGCTCGAGCGTGCGGTGGAAGGCGCGGCAATGGGGCGTGGGCTACTCATTCCTCTTCATGAAGGCGAGCGGGAGCCAATTGCGCGAGATCACCCGACTCATCGATGCCGGGGCCATCCGCCCCGTGATGGATCGGGTGTTTCCGTTCGCGTCGACCAACGAGGCCCTGGCCCACGTCGAGGCCGGGCGCGCGAAGGGAAAGGTCGTCGTCAGGATGAAATGAGGCTCCTGATTCCACCGGTGCGCCGCGGCAGGAATTGCGATTCAACGGGTCGCCCAGCGTGCGACGATGGCGTGCAGGGCATCCAGCCCGTCCGTCAGGGCTGCCGGGCCCGGCTGCAGGATGAGGGGCGACTTGATCTCATGCAGCTCGCCGTCCCGCACGGCAGGAATCTCATGCCAGCCGGGGCGCGCCGCGACCTTCTCGGGGCGAAACTTCTTGCCGCACCACGAGCCGATGATGATGTCGGGCTGGCGCTCGATGACCTGCCGCGGATCGCCCACGATGCGATCGCGTCCGAGGCTCGCGGCCGCACGTTCGGGAAAGATGTCGTCGCCGCCGGCGATGCCGATCAGCTCGCTGACCCACCGGATGCCGCTGATGAGTGGGTCGTCCCATTCCTCGAACCAGATCTTCGCGCGGCGAGGCAGCCGCTGCGCCGATGCCCGAACGTTCGAAATGCGTGCCTCCAGCTCCACGGCCAGTGACTCCGCCTTGTCCGGGACGCCAACCAAGGCGCCTAGGCGTCGCACATAGCCGAGGATGCCCTCGACGCTGCGATGGTTGGCGATCCAGACCTCGATGCCGGCCCGCACCAGCGCCTGGGCGATGTCGGCCTGCATGTCGGAAAAGCCGATTGCCAGATCGGGCTGCAGCGCAAGGATCTGATCGATCTTGGCGCTGGTGAAGGCCGACACGCGAGGCTTGTCGTGCCGGGCACGCGCTGGGCGGACCGTGAAGCCGGAGATGCCGACGATGCGATGCTCCTGCCCCAGCAGGTACAGCACCTCGGTGGGCTCCTCGGTGAGGCAGGCGATGCGCTGCGGGTACACGCTAGCCGGCCTTCAATCCCGGGAAGTCCTCTTCGAAGTACTCCTGCTCGTCACGCACGTTGCGCTGGCGACGCTCGGCTTCCAGCTTGCGCAGGTCCACGCGGCGGATCTTGCCCGACAGGGTCTTGGGCAGCTCGGTCACGAACTCGATCCGGCGCACGCGCTTGTACGGTGCGAGCCGCTCCCGTGCAAAGGCCAGGATCTCGCGCGCGAGCTCGGTGCCGGGCGTCCGGTCCTTCGCGAGCGTGAGGAAGGCCTTGGGCACGGCCAGCCGCAGCGGATCCGGGCTGGGCACCACCGCCACCTCGGTCACGGCGTCGTGCTCGATCAGCACGCTTTCGAGCTCGAACGGACTGATGCGATAGTCCGACGCCTTGAACACGTCATCGGCGCGGCCAACGAACGTCAGGTAGCCGTCGGCGTCGCGCATCGCGACGTCGCCGGTGTGGTAATACCCGTCACGCATCACGTCGGCTGTCTTCTCCGCGCTGTCCTCGTAGCACGCCATGAGCCCGAGTGGACGCGCATCCCCGAGCTTCAGGCAGACCTCGCCTTCATCGCACTCCTTACCGTCGACGTCCAGCAGCGCGACCTGGTAGCCCGGCAACGGGCGCCCCATCGACCCTGCCTTCACCGGCTGTCCCGGCGCGTTGCCCACCTGCGCCGTGGTCTCGGTCTGGCCGAAGCCGTCGCGCAGCGTCAGGCCCCAGGCGTCGCGCACCTGGTCGATGATCTCGGGATTCAGCGGCTCACCTGCGCCGATGAGCTCGCGCAGGCGCAGCCGCCCGCGCAGCGCCGCGAGGTCCTCCTGGATCAGCATGCGCCACACGGTCGGCGGCGCGCACAGCGTGGTCACGCCGTGCCGCTCGACGGTGGCGAGCAGGCGGGCGGCGTCGAAGCGTGCGACGTTGTGGATGAAGATGCACGCGCCCGCATTCCACGGCGCGAAGAAGCAGCTCCACGCATGCTTGGCCCAGCCCGGCGACGAGATGTTGAGGTGCACGTCGCCCGGCTGTAGCCCGATCCAGAACATGGTCGACAGGTGGCCCACGGGATAGCTTTGGTGCGTGTGCAGCACGAGCTTGGGCTTGGACGTCGTGCCCGAGGTGAAGTACAGCAGCAGCGGGTCGGTCGCGTTCGTCGGACCGTCGGGCTCGAACGCCGCCGGATGGTCGCGCGACGCGTCGAACGGCACCCAGCCGGGCTTCGTGTCGCCGACGCTGATGCGTGTGTAGTCGCCCGTCAGTGCCGCGAACTTATCGGTGTGCGCGCTGCCAGCAATGACGTGCCGCACGCGGCCGCGCTCCAGCCGGTCGCGCAGGTCCTCGGGGGTCAGCAAGGCGGTGGCCGGAATCACCACCGCGCCGAGCTTGAACGCGCCCAGCATGCTTTCCCACAGCGCGAGCTCGTTGCCCAGGATGAGCAGGATGCGGTCGCCGCGCCGCACGCCCTGCGCGCGCAGGAAGTTGGCGACCTGCGCCGAGCGCTCGGCCATCTCGCGAAACGAGCGCTTCTGCTCGCTGCCGTCCTCGTTGACGATCCACAGCGCCGGCTGGTCGTTGTCGCGCGCGAGCACGTCGAAATGGTCCAGCGCCCAGTTGAACGTGTCCAGCTTCGGCCAGCGGAAATCCCGGGAAGCACCGACCTGGTCGTCGCGGTGCGCGAGAAGGAAATCGCGCGCGGAACGGAAGGCGCCGCTTGCGGCGCTATTGGTTGGGATGTCCATCTTTCAACTCCTGATGTCAGCGGGATCAGCGGTTCACATCCACGACCGTGCGGCCCCGCAGGCGGCCTTCGAGCAGGTCGACCGACTTCGCGACCACGTCGGACAGCGCGATCTCCGTCGTCATGCGGTCGAGCAGATCGGGTCGCACATGCTCGGCGAGCAGTGCCCACGCCTCGGCGCGGCGGTCGTTGGGGATGAACACGCAATTGATGCCATACAGCGTGATGCCGCGCAGGATGAAGGGCATCACGGTGGCGGGGAAGTCGCTGCCCTGCGCGAGACCGCA
>DASXQQ010000275.1:0-3314 GCA_036507085.1 Piscinibacter sp.
GAGTTCCGTGCCGTGGATCCCAACTTGGCGGTGGATGCGCTGGTGCTGCCCTTGATCGCGGCTTGCCTGCACCGCCATGCGATCGCCCCGTACGCAACATCGGATGCCACGCCATGCGGTCACGACGACCTCAACAGCTACATCGAGTTCGTTCTCGAAGGGCTGATGGATCGGCCTGCCGAGCGCTCGCAGCCCTCCACCCGGATCGCATGCAGACCGAGCCACGAACAACCGAAGGAGATCAGCACGTGAGAACTGCACCCTTGACCCATGTCGGGCCGATGACGGCAGCCCCGACGCGACCTTGGCCCGTGTTTGCCGTGGCCAGCATCGCGGTGTTCCTGGTCTCGCTCGACGGAACCGTGCTGTTCGCCGCCTTCGGCGCCCTTCGAAGCGGATTCCCCGGTAGCACAGCGGCCGACCTGTCGTGGGTGCTGAACGCGTACACCGTCGTCTACGCCGCGCTGCTCGTGCCCGCCGGTCGGCTTGCCGACGCGCTCGGCCGCAAGCGCGTGTTCCAGCTCGGCCTGCTGCTGTTCCTCGCGGCGTCGGCGGCTTGCGGCGCCGCGTCGTCGGTGGGCATGCTGGTGGCCGCTCGCGTGTTCCAGGCGGTGGGCGCGGCTCTGCTCACTCCGGCCTCGCTGGCACTCGTGCTCGGTGCCTTCGCGGCGGACCGCCGAGCGGTTGTGGTCAGCCTGTGGGTGCCGTCGGCGGCCTGGCTGCCGCGCTGGGCCCGAGCGTCGGCGCGGCCGTCGTCGACGCCATGGGCTGGCGGTGGGCGTTCTTCCTGAACCTGCCGCTGGGACTGATCGCATGGTGGCGGGGTCGCAGCACGCTCACCGAGTTTCGCGCTGCGAGCCGCGAGGCCTCGCTCGACGGCGTCGGCATCGGGCTCCTGATCGCGGGCGTCGGCGCGCTGGCCTTCGGCATCGTCGAGGCCGACGTGCTGGGATGGCGGTCGTTCACCGTCCCCGCCTCGCTGGCCGGCGGCTTGATGCTGCTGCTGGTGTTCGTCGTGTGGGCCAGGCACGCGACAGACCCGGCGGTCGATCTGTCGCTCTTCGCCGACCGGACCTATCGGCACGTCAATCTCGCGACCCTGTTCTTCGGCATCGCGTTCTCGATGATGTTCTTCGCGATGTTCTTCTTCCTGATGCAGGTCTGGCACTACTCGCTGCCGCAGGCGGGCCTGGCGGTGTCGCCGGGGCCGTCGCTCGTCGTCCCGGTGGCCATGGTGGCCGGCCGCATCGCGGCGCGGGTCGGGCATCGACCCTTGCTCGTCGCCGGCAGCCTGCTCTACGCGGCCGGCGGTCTGTGGCTCTACATGCGCGTGGGCCCGACGCCCGACTACCTCGGCGTCTGGCTCCCGGGCCTGTTGATGACCGGCACGGCGGTCGGCATGGTGCTGCCGTCGCTCAGCGGGGCTGCCGTGACTCGCCTGGCACCCGCACGCTTCGGCGTCGGCAGCGCGGTGAACCAGGCCGTGCGCCAGATGGGCGGTGTGCTTGGCGTCGCTGCGACCGTGGCGTTCGTCGGCCATGCGAGCCCACGGATCGCGGACTTCCGCTCGCTGTACCTCACGCACGTCGCACTGGCGTTGTTCACCGCGGTCCTTTGCCTGCGGATCGATACGGCGCCATCCAGACGGTGAACGCTTGCAGGCGGCATCGACCTGCTGACTTCAACCAGGGGTCCGAACATGAAACTGACCGTCAACGCCGCCGATCACGCGCAGCCCAGAATGCTTTGCACAGCGCCAGCAGGCCGGCCAAGCCGTCGCTGCCAAGTTCGACCCGCCTCTTCGCGCCGCGCGCATCGGCCGTCTCGACCACGCACGTCGGCTGAGAACCTGAGAACCGTGCCCCGGCAGCATCGACACGACCGGCGCGAACACTCGTGGCCTTCATCCCGCGGCGCTTCGCTAGGTCGGTTCCGGCGAGCAGGGCCGGGCACCAACTCTGGTGAGCGCCGAGGCCGGCGACACGGATGGTCCAGCCGCGCCGAAATCAGCTTGCCGATGCCAGACCCGGGACGTGCGGTGTCGTTGGCGATCACCGTCAGACCCTTCTTGCCTTGCCGCACCAGTTCATCGCCTGCCGCGGGGCTGCACCTCAAACAACCACACCGACTTGTTTGCACTGAGGAACTACCTCGACCGACTGTGAGGTCGTCGTCATGACGAGCGCATCACCCTCGACGACGACCTTCCCGCCGACCCGGCATATCGTCGACAGCGTGACGCGCCGCCGGTCCACCACGATTTCCGTGACGGTCACGGTCGCGTGTACCGTCTCTCCGGGCCGCACGGGCGCGCGAAACCGCAGGTTCTGTCCCAGGTAGATCGTCCCTGGACCAGGCATCTTGTTGGCAATGGCCGCGGAGATCACGCTCGCGGTGAGCATGCCGTGGGCGATCCGTCCGCCAAAGGGAGTGGCTGCGGCAAACTCCTCGTTGACATTCATTGCGTTGTTGTCGCCGGATACGCCAGCAAACAACACGAGGTCGGCCTCCGTGATCGTCTTGGAGAACGATGCGCTCATGCCGACGCGAAGATCCTCCACGTCGTAGCCATTGAGTTGGTTCATGACGCCGTCCCGAAGCCGACGGCGTCCTTGCCCTTCAGTCCGAGCATCGCGCGAGCTTCGGCGGGGCTGGCCACCTCCAGAGACAGTTCCTCCAGGATTCGCTTGATCTTGCGGACTTGCTCTGCACTGGACCTGGCCATCTGGCCTTTGCCGAGATAGAGGCTGTCCTCGAGCCCGACGCGGACATTGCCGCCCATCACCGCGCCCATCGTCAGCAGCGACATCTGGTGCCGGCCGGCGCCCAGCACCGAGAACCGATAGTTCTCGCGCCCGAAGAGACGATCCGCGGTGGTGCGCATCGTCACCAGGTTCTCGGGGTCCGGACCCATGCCGCCCAGGATGCCGTAGATGCTCTGGATGAACAGCGGCCCCTTGACCAGGCCTTCGTCAAGGAAGTAGGCAAGGTTGTAGAGATGACCAACGTCGTAGCACTCGAACTCGAAGCGCGTGCCGCATCCTTCGCCCAGCGTTTGGAGGATGTGCTTGATGTCCTTGAACGTGTTGCGGAAGATGAGGTCTTCCATCCCCTCGACGTACGGCCTCTCCCAGTCGTGGCGCCAGTCCTTGATCTTGCGCGCCGCCTGGTGGATCGAGAAGTTCATCGACCCCATGTTCAGCGAGCACATCTCCGGCTTGGCCTGCAGCGGATAGGCCAGGCGCTCTTCCATCGTCATCCGGGTGCTTCCGCCGGTCGTGATGTTGATCACCGCATCGGTCGCGGCGGCGATG
>DASXQQ010000276.1:0-20516 GCA_036507085.1 Piscinibacter sp.
GCCCCTTCACCGCCGACGACGTGGTGTTCTCCATCAAGCGCGCCACCGAGAAGACCTCGCAGATCCGCCCCTACGCCGCGGCCCTGGGCGAGCCGAAGAAGATCGACGACTACACCGTGGAGTTCAACCTGCAGCAGGTCAACCCGATCTTCCTGCAGCACCTGAACACGGTCTACATCATGAGCAAGTCCTGGTGCGAGGAGCACAAGGCGACCAAGCCGCAGGACTTCACCAACAAGGAGGAGATGTTCACCGCGCGCAATGCCAACGGCACGGGCCCCTACATGGTGGTGACGCGCGAGCCCGACGTGAAGACGGTGCTCAAGCGCAACCCCACCTACTGGGGGAAGATCGATGGCAACGTGCAGGAAGTGATCTACACGCCGATCAAGAACGACGCGACGCGCGTGGCGGCGCTGGTCTCCGGCGAAGTGGACTTCATCCTCGACCCGCCGCCGCGCGATCTCGAGCGCCTGCGCAACACGCCGAGCGTGAAGGTGGTCGATGGGCCGGAGAACCGCATCGTCTTCATCGGCATGGACCAGGGCCGCGACGAACTGCTGTACTCCAGCGTGAAGGGCAAGAACCCGTTCAAAGACCTGCGCGTGCGCAAGGCCCTGTACCAGGCGATCGACATCGAGACCATCCGGACCAAGCTGATGAACGGCCAGGCCCTGCCCACCGGCGCGGTGGTGCCGTCGCCGATGGGCAACTTCAATGACCCGCAGATCGAGAAGCGCCTGCCCTACGACCTCGCCGCGGCGAAGAAGCTGCTGGCCGAGGCCGGCTACGCGGACGGATTCGAGTTCACGCTCGACTGCCCGAACAACCGCTACATCAACGACGAGCGCATCTGCATCGCGCTGGCGAACATGTGGGCGCAGTTGAAGCTCAAGGTCAAGGTCAATGCGATGCCCAAGAGCACCTATTTCCCGAAGACCGAGAAGCTCGATACCTCGATGTACATGCTCGGCTGGGGTGGCGCGAACATCGACCCCGAACAGACCTTCACGCCGATCTACCGCAACCGCGGCGAGAAGGGCGCGGGCGAATACAACCGCGGCAACTACAAGGACGATGAGCTCGACGCGCTGGCCGCGGCCTCGAGCAAGGAGCCCGACGTCGAAAAGCGCAAGGCGCTGATCAAGCAGGTGTTCCTGCGCCACAACGCGCAGATCCATCACATTCCGCTGCACCGCCAGTTCATCCCGTGGGCAGGACGGGCCAACGTGAACGTGGTGCACCGCGCCGACAACTGGCTGGAGATCCGCTGGGTGAGCGTGGCGGTCAAGCCGTCTTGACCCCGAGCTTGAACGCGATCATGGCGCGCAGCTTGTTCGGCACCACCGGCTTGATCAGCAGGTGGAAGTCCTTCTCCTGCGCCTCCTTGTCGTGGCCGGTCATCGTGCTGCCGGTCACGACGATGGCCGGCACCGATGCGCCGAAGCGCTCGCGCAGCGCGGCGATCGCGTCGACGCCGTTCAGGCCGTTCTCCAGCCGGTAGTCGACGATCAGCAGGTCGGGGCGCACGTGCGCCGGGTCGGCGGACTGTGCCCAGGCGCGGCAGGCGGCCACGCTGTCGAAGGTCGCGAGCGACGCGCCCCAGCCGCGCAGCAGCACCTCCAGCCCGCTGCGCACCGCGGGCTCGTCTTCGACGACGACGATCAGCCGGCCGTCCAGCGTGATGCCCAGCGGCCCTTTCCCAGGGACCGTCGCCGGCGCCGGGCGCGGCGCCTTGCCCAGCGGCAGCGCCAAGGTGAACACCGTGCCGCGACCGGGCTGCGAGCGCAGCGACAGCGGCGCGTCCATGAGCTCGGCGAGCCGCTTGACGATCGCCAGCCCCAGGCCCAGGCCCTTGCGCTGGTGCGGCGCGACGGCATCGGTGCCCGGCACCTGGTAGAACTCCTCGAAGATGCGCACCTGCTCGGGCTCGGCGATGCCGACGCCGGTGTCCCAGACCTGCAGCAGCAGTCGGTCGCCGCGCCGCCGACAGCTCACCAGCACCGAGCCGTCATCGGTGTAGCGAATGGCGTTGGACACCAGGTTGCGCAGGATGCGCTCGACCAGCAGCGGGTCGGCATGCGCGACATGCATGCCACCGCGCAGGCGCAGCGCGAGGCCCTTCTCGAACGCGGTCGGTTCGAAATGCAGGCGCAGCTTGCGTAGGATGTCGCCGACCTCGAAGTGCTGCGGATGCACATCGACGCCGCCACTGTCGATGCGGGTGATGTCGAGCAGCTCGCTGAACAGGCCTTCGAGCGCGTCGACCGAGCCGTTGATGCTGTTGACGAGCTGCGCCACTTCCTCGTCGTGGCTCTTTTGCCGCAGCGCTTCGGCGAACAGGCCCATCGCATGCAGCGGCTGGCGCAGGTCGTGGCTGGCGGCGGTGAAAAACTGCGTCTTCGCGCGGTTCGCGACCTCGGCTTCGCGCCGCGCGACAACGGCTGCCTGCTTCTCGACGCGCAGCTGCGCGAGCAGCTCGTCGGCCTGCAGCTTGAGCTCGATCGCGCGCTGCAGCGCCTGCCGGTAGTTGCGCGCGAAGACCGTGGTCAGGCCGAAGATCAGGAACAGGATGCCGGCCAGCTGATAGCCGCCGAGCGTGCCGTCACTCGCCACGCGGGCGGCCATCGGCACGAAGCACAGCGTGGCGTAGGCGAGGAACAGGCGCGGCTGGGTGGCGAGCACCGGCACCGCGGCGCTGCAGAAGGTGTAGACGGTGGCGATCAGGCCGATCTGCTGGATGCTCTCGCCGCTCGGGTAGAACAGCCACGCGCTGGTGCCCCACAGCGTGGCCGAGATCAGGGTGCCGATGTTCCACACCCGGCGCCAGCGCAGCCACTCGCCCTGGGACTGCGGTGCGGCGCGCTTGAAGCGCCGCCAGATCGCGAAGCGCACGACCCACAGCACGCCGAACGCGGCGAGCCACGGCAGCATCACCCGCGCCGGGGTGAGGCTCCAGAACAGCATCACGATGACGCCGATGCCCGCCAGGTAGCCCAGCAGCGTGGCCGGCATGTAGTCGTAGACGCTTTCCACCTCCTCGCGCAGCGCCGACGTGGCGGGCGCCGGCGCTGCGGGCGCGAGCAAGGCGGGGTTGGCGGTCACGGCGGCGCGTGCCTACGACGGCTACGGCGACTTGCGCCAGGCAGCGAAGCCGCCGCTCGGCTGCGCCATCTGGCTGACCGCGAGCACCGCCTGCGTGCGCGTGCCGACCTTCAGCGCGCGCAGCACCGCGGCCACGTGGTCCTTGACCGTTTCGACCGAGACGCCCAGCTCGCGCGCGATCAGCTTGTTCGGCTTGCCCTGCAGCAGCAGCGCGAGCACCTCGCCCTGGCGCGGCGTCAAGCCCAGCGACTCGAGCGCCGCCGGCGTCTGGAAGCCGGCCTGGGCGGCGCTGTGGCGCACGCTGCCCTTCGCGCCGGTGCCGGCATCGCCCATGATCATCTGCGGCACGTAGATGCCGCCCGCCATCACCATGCGCAGCGCTTCGAACAGCGTTTCGTTGGAGGCGCGCTTGGGCACGAAACCCATCGCACCGAGGTCCACCGCGCGGATCACGTCGCTGCCGCGGTCGCTGGCCGACACCACCACCACCGGCAAGGCCGGGTAGGCGGCGCGAAACTCGGCGAGCACGTCGAAGCCGTCGGCGTCGCCCAGTTGCAGGTCGAGCAGCACGAGATCGAAGTCCGCGTCACGGCGCAGCGCCTCGCGCGCCGCGCGCGCGGTGTCCACGCCCACGACCCTGACATCGTCGCCCAGACCCTTGATGACGGTCTTCAGCGCCGCGAGGATCAGCGGGTGGTCGTCGATCAGCAGGACCTTCATCGTGTGGGTGTCCTCAGCTCGTCAGCTCAAACATAGCGCCGGGTCAGCGATTCCGCCACGCAGACCGGCTTGCCCGAGCCTTCGCGCTCCATCGTCACTTCGACGGCGAGCTGGGCGCCGCCTTCGATGGCCTCGTAGCTCAGCAGCTTGAAGTGCGCGCGCACGCGGCTGTCCACCGGCACCGGCGCGGTGAAGCGCACCCGGTTCAGGCCGTAGTTGACGCCCATGTGCGAGTTTTTCAGCTCGAAGCCGGTGTCGAACATCTGCGCCACCAGGCTCAGCGTGAGGAAGCCGTGCGCGACGGTGGCGCCGTAGGGCCCGCTCGCGGCGCGCTCGGCGTCGACGTGGATCCACTGGAAGTCGCCGGTGGCTTCGGCGAACCGGTCGATGCGATGCTGGTCGATGGTGATCCAGTCGCTGACGCCGATTTCCTGCCCGACCCAGGCCTGCAGGTCGGAGAGCTTGTCGAAACTTCGCATTCGGTACAGGTCCTCAAGATCAAGAGTCGATCCAGTCCAAGATCGGTTGCCATTGTTCGATGTCGCGTGCGACGCGGCTCGGCGCCACGTCCCACAGCGTCAACCCGCGCGCGGCGAGGTGCACATAGTTCTGCGTGTCGCGCAGGAAGCCGACCACCGGCACCGTCAGCGTGCCGAGGAAGCTGCGCAGCTGGTCGGCCGAGATCGTTCCCTCCTTCATGCGCATGCCGATGATGCCAACGCGCACCTTGTCGGAGCGCTTGTGCGCCTGCAGCTCGCGCAGGAAGCCGTGGGTCGCATGGATGTCGAAAATGCTCGGCTGCAGCGGCACCAGCACCTTGTCGGCGAGCTTCATCACCTCGTCGAGCCGCTTGTTGTGCATGCCGGCCGGGGTGTCGAGAACCACATGGGTCGTGCCCTTGGGCGGGCGCACCACCGCGTCGTGCGCCACGTCCCACGGCGCGATCGTCGCCGCCGCCGCGGGCCGCAGGCCGAGCCAGGTGCGCGACGACTGCTGGCGATCGACGTCGCCCAGCATGACTGCGTGCCCACGTGCCGCCAGGTAGCCGGCGATCTGGGTGGACAGGGTGCTCTTGCCGACCCCGCCCTTGGGGTTGGCCACCACGATCACCGGCATCTGGATCTCCTCGCAGTTGGTTTTGCTTTCAGGTTATGTTACCGGGGCGAGTTGCGCTGTCACCATTCAGACTAACCCACCATGCCCGACTCTTCGGCCGACGTCCTCGTCCTCGTCGCCCACCCGGCGCTGGCGCAGTCGCGCGCGAACCGCGCGTTGATGCAGGCCGCCCGCGCCGCCGGCACGCGGGTCGAGGTGCGCGACCTCTACGCGCTGTACCCCGACTACCTGATCGATGTCGAGCTCGAGCAGGCGCGCCTCGCCGCGGTCCGGCTGGTGGTGTGGCAGCACCCGATCCAGTGGTACGCGACGCCGCCGCTGATGAAGCTGTGGATCGACGAGGTGCTGAGTTTCGGCTGGGCCTACGGGCCGGGCGGGCGGGCGCTGCGCGGCAAGGACCTGTGGCTGGTCGCGTCCACCGGCGACGCCGAAGCGTCGTTCCGGCCCGACGGCTACAACCGCTATTTCTTCGACGCTTTCCTGCCGCCCTACGAACAGACGGCGGCGCTGTGCGGCATGCGCTTTCTGCCGCCGCTGCTGCTGCACGCGGCGCACCGCGCGAGTGCCGACGAGATCGCGGCCCATGCACAGATCTATGCGCAGCGCCTGGCCAGCTATCCGGCGTGGCCGGAGCTGGCCGACGTGCCGGAGTGCCCGGAATGTTTCGTGCCGGCCAGTGCGCGGCCGGCCGGCGAAGAAAGGACGGTGGCCTGATGGAACACACGTCCTGGCTCACCGGCACGCTCGTCTACCTGGCGGCCGCGGTGATCGCCGTGCCGCTGGCCCGGCTGATGGGGCTGGGCTCGATCATCGGCTACCTCGGCGCGGGGATCCTGATCGGGCCGTGGGGCCTCAAGCTCGTCACCGACCCGAAGGACATGCTGCACTTCGCCGAATTCGGCGTCGTGCTGATGTTGTTCCTGGTCGGCCTCGAACTCGAGCCGCGCCGCCTGTGGGCGATGCGCAAGCCGATCTTCGGCTGGGGTAGCGTGCAGTTGTTCGGCTCGGCCGCGCTGCTGGCGGGGATTGCGCTGCTCGCCGGCGCCGACGCCCGGCTTGCGGTGGTCGGCGCGCTCGGCCTCGCGATGTCGTCGACCGCGATCGGCCTGGGCGTGCTGGCCGAGCGCAACCTGCTGGCGACGAGTTCAGGCCAGAGCATCCTGAGCGTCGCCCTGCTGCAGGACGTGGCGGCAATTCCGATCCTCGCCCTTGTGCCGCTGCTCGCACTGTCGTCGGGTGCGCACGCGAGCGGCGCGGATGCGTGGCTCGGTGCCGCCAAGGCGCTCGGCGTCATCGCCGCCATCGTGCTCGGCGGGCGGCTGCTGCTGCGCCCGGCGCTGCGCTGGATCGCCGGCAGCCGCACGCCCGAAATCTTCACCGCCGCATCGCTGCTGCTGGTGGTTGCAACCGCCGCGCTGATGCAGGCGGTGGGCCTGTCGATGGCGCTCGGCGCGTTTCTCGCCGGCGTGCTGCTGGCCGAGAGCGAATACCGGCGCGAACTGGAAACCGACCTCGAGCCGTTCAAGGGGCTGCTGCTCGGGCTGTTCTTCATCGCGGTGGGCATGAGCATCGACTTCGCGGTGGTGCTGCAGCGCCCCGCGCTGATCGCCGCGCTGGTCGCCGGGTTCCTGCTGCTGAAGGCGGCGCTGTTGTGGGCGATGGCGCGCGCGATGCCGCTGCCGGCGGCGGAGCGGCCGGTGTTCGTCATCCTGCTCGCCCAGGGCGGAGAGTTCGGCTTCGTCGTGTTCCAGGGCGCGGCGCAGGCGGGGGTGATCGCCGCACCGGTCGGCTCGCTGGGGGTCGCGGCGGTGGCGATCTCGATGCTGCTGACGCCGCTCTTGCTGGTGGCTGCCGACCGCTGGTGGGTGCCGCTGCTGGCGCGCCGGGGCGGCGCCACGCCGCCGGAAATCAGCGAGCCGCAGAGCGCGCCAGTGATCATCGCCGGCTTCGGACGCTACGGGCAGATCGTCGGGCGGCTGCTGTACGCGAACGGCATCGCGCCGACGGTGCTGGAGCACGACGCCGAGCAGGTCGAGGCGATGCGCAAATGGGGCTGGCGCGTGTTCTACGGCGACGCGACCCGGCTCGACCTGCTGCGCACCGCCGGCGCCGAGCGCGCGCGCGTGCTGGTGCTGGCGATCGACGACGTCGAGCAGAGCATCGCCGCGGCGGCGATGGTCCGCCAGCATTTCCCCCAGCTCGCCATCGTCGCCCGGGCGCGCAACGTGCAGCACCTGTACGCGCTGCGCGAGCTCGGCGTCACGCTGATCGAACGCGAGACGCTCGACTCGGCGCTGATGAGCGCGCGCAGCGTGCTCGAAACACTGGGCTGGGAGCCGCACCAGGCGCGTACGCTGGCGCTGCGCTTTCGCCGTCACACACTCGAGCAGCTCGACGCGATGGCGCCGCACTGGAAGGACGAAGACCGCTTGATCGCCGCCGCCAAGCTCGGTCGCCGGCAACTCGAGGAACGCTTCGCGCAGGAGCGCGAGCAGGCCGCTCAGCGGCGGCTGCGCGCGGGCTGGGGCACGCAAGCGCAGCCCGGCGCGGATTGACCCTGGACCCGGAGTCCCACCATGCGCATCGCTATCCTCGGCGCCACCGGCATGCTCGGCCACCATGCCGCGCGCGCCGTGCTCGACGACGGCCACCAGCTGGTGGTGCTGTACCGCGACCCGGCTTCGCTCGCGCGCTTGGCGGACCTGCGCTACGAAGGCCGTCAGGCCGAGCTCGCCGACCGGGTGGCGCTGACGCGCGCGCTGCAAGGCGTCGACGGCGTGATCAACGCCGCCGCGCCGTACCCGAGCGCGCCGCGCCCGTGGCGAGAAGAGGTCATCTCCGCGACGCAGCAGATGCAGGCCTTCTATCACGCGGCGGACGACGCCAAGGTCGCGCGCGTCGTCTACGTCGGCAGCGCGATCGCGCTGCCGCGCCGAGCCGACGGCAAGCCGGCCGACGGCAGCGAGCGCTATGCGGGGGAGCCGGCGAGCCACAACCCCTACCTGCAGATGAAATGGGCGATGGACGAGCAGGCGCTGCACCTCGCGGCCAAGGGCTTGCCGGTGGTGATCGGCATTCCCGCGATGAGCTTCGGCGAGCACGACTACGGCCCGACCACCGGGCAGCTCATCACCGGCATCGCCAAGCGCCGCATGACGCGCTATGTGCGCGGCGAACGCAACGTGGTCGCGGCAAGCGACGCCGGCCGCGGCCTGCTGCTCGCGCTGCTGCGCGGCGCGCCGGGACAGCGCTATTTGCTCGCCGGGCACAACACCGACATGGACGAACTCACTGCGCTGATCGCGCGGCTGGCCAAGGTGCCGGCACCGAAGCCGGCGCCACTCGCGCTGACGCGCGCGCTCGGCCGCGCGCAGGTCTGGCGCTACCGGACACTTGGCGGCGCGTTGCCGGCGATCTCGGACACCGCGATCGCGGTCATGTCGGCCGGGCAGCACCTCGACGGCAGCCGATCGCTCGCCATCGGCTATGCGCCGACGGTGTCGCTCGAAGACACCGTGGAGCGGGCGCTGCGCTGGTTCAGGGCGCAGCGCATGTGTTGAACGGGAACTACTTCAACCCGTCCCACAGCAGCTTCGCGCCGGTGAGGAACATCCCGCCGTAGGCCAGCCGATAGAACCAGTCGGAGTGGATGCGCCGCGTCAGCCACACGCCGAGCCAGACGCCCAGCGGAGCGAGCGGCATCAACAGCAGCGAGGTCGCCATGTTGCGCAGGTCGATCAGGCCGAGCCACGCATAGGGAATCCATTTCGACAGGTTCAGCGTCGCGAAGAACACCGCCATCGTCGCCGTGAAGGTGACCGGCGGCAGGCGCAGCGGCAGCACATAGGCGCTGATCGGCGGGCTGCCCGCGTGCGCGACGAAGCTGGTGAAGCCCGACGCGACGCCGAGCACGAAGCCGAGTGGGCGCGGTGGCGGCGGCGCATCGCGGCGCGGTGGAAAGAGCAGCCGCTGGGCGAGAAACAGCAGCGTGAGCGCGCCCACGACGGCCGCCACCGTGCGGGTCGACAGCACACCGAACAGCAGGGTGCCGACGACGGTGCCGAGCAGCCCCGCCGGCAGCAGCAGCCGCAGCAGCGCGCGGTCGCGCTCGCGCCACAGCTGCTGCAGGCCGGCGGCGTCCATCACGAACAGCAGCGGCAGCATGATCGCTGCGGCCTGCGGCACCGGAATCGCCAGCGCCATCAGCGGCACCGCCAGCGAGCCGAAGCCGACGAGGAAGCCGCTCTTGGACAGGCCCATCAGCAGCACGGCCGGCAAGGCGACGGCGTAGAACGCCGGCTCGGCGATGAAGGGCAGGGCGGCGAGCGCGGCGGGGATCATTCGGAATGCGTGGGCGACAACGGCTTTGGCGAAGCAAACGACAATTGTCGAATGTTTGCTCCCTCCCAGAACGACGTCCGCCGATTCTTCTGCGACACCTGGCGCAAGCAGCGCGAGGGCGCGCTGTTGACGCCGCTCGAAGCGCTGGCCGCCGACTGGATCGCCGAGCACCCCGAGTACCACGCCGAGCTGGCCGATGTCGACGCGGCGCTCGCGGCGGTGTTCGAGGTCGAGGCCGGCCGCACCAATCCGTTCCTGCACCTGGCGATGCACCTGTCGATCAGCGAGCAGCTCGGCATCGACCAGCCGCGCGGCATCAAGCAGGCCTTCGATCTGCTGGCCGCGCGCCTCGGTTCGGCGCACCAGGCGCAGCACGAGGTGATGGAATGCCTGGGCGAGATGATGTGGACCTCGCAGCGCAGCGGCTTGCCGCCGGACGGCGAGCGTTACATCGATTGCGTGCGGCGAAGGGCGACGCGGGGCTGAGACCAAGGAAACCGGGGAATCCTTGAGGGGCGTTGAGGCCGTCCTGCGGACGGCTTGACTTACCACACGACTCCCCCGCGCCCCCTCCGAGAGGGGGCTCCAGCATGTTGGACCACTCACCCCAGCCCCTCTCCGAGAGAGGGGCTCCAACTCGCTTGACAAGCCGGCCTGCGGCCGGCAACACCTCGCATGTCGCACAGCGTCTTCGCCGCGATCGACTTCGCCAAGGGCCCTGTCAAACAACCTGGAGCCCTCCTCGCGGAGGAGGGCTGGGTGGTGTCGTCGAACATGCCGGAGCCCCCTCTCGGAGGGGGCGCGGGGGAGTCGTGTGGTAAGTCATGCCGTCCAAAGGACGGCTGAAGCCCACCCTACAACTCGCTTGCGGGCCAGGAAGCTCAGAACTCGACGTTGTCGATGAGCCGCGTGCCGCCCAGCTTGGCCGCGCCGAGCGCGACCCATTCTTCGCCGGCGCTGGCGCCGGCAGTGGGCACGCCGAGGTCGGCGCGGCGGCGCACCGTCAGGTAGTCGGGTTGCCAGCCGCTCGCGCGCAGGTCGTCCATTGCCTGCGCTTCCAGCGTCTGCAGCGGGACGGACTCCTCGCGGACAAAGCGCCGGGCCAGGGTGCGCAAGGCGCCCACCAGCTCGATCGCGCGCTCGCGTTCGCTGTCGCTGAGATACCCATTGCGCGACGACAGCGCGAGGCCGCTGTTGGCGCGGCAGGTCTCGCCGGCTTCGATCGTGATCGGCAGCGCGAACTGCTCGACCATGCGGCGGATCACCATCAGTTGCTGGTAGTCCTTCTTGCCGAACACCGCGACGCGCGGCTGCACGCAGCCGAACAGCTTCATCACGACGGTGCACACGCCGGTGAAGAAGCCGGGGCGGAACTGGCCTTCGAGGATGTCGGCGAGCGCTGGGTCGGGCTGCACCTTGAAGGTCTGCGGCACGGCGTAGAGCTCGCGTTCGTCGGGCGCGAAGACGATGTCGCAGCCGGCCGCCTGCAGCTGATCGCAGTCGCGCGCCAGGGTGCGCGGGTAGCGGTCGAAGTCCTCGTGCGGCGCGAACTGCAGGCGGTTGACGAAGATGCTCGCGACCACTGGCAGGCCGTGGGCACGCGCCTGGCGCACCAGGCCCAGGTGGCCTTCGTGCAGGTTGCCCATCGTCGGCACGAAGACGCAGGCGCCCGCGCCCGGCAGCGCGGCGCGCAGTTCGGCGATGGTGTGGAGCGTGCGCATCTCAGTACCCGCCCGGCCGCCCGAAGGGTGCTGAGCGCCCCCTCGGGGGGCAGGAGCGAAGCGACGTGGGGGTAGTCATCTCAATACCCGTGCAGCGTCTCGTCGGGGAAGCGGCCCGCCTTCACGTCGGCGACATAGCGGCGCAGCGCAGCCTCGATCGACTCTTCGCCTTGCATGAAGTTGCGCACGAAGCGCGGCAGCTTGCCGCGGGTGAGGCCGAGCATGTCGTGCAGCACGAGCACCTGGCCCGAACAGTCCTTGCCGGCGCCGATGCCGATGACCGGGATTGGCAGCGCCCGGGTGATGTCGCGCGCCACGGTCGACGGCATCAGCTCGAGCACCAGCATCGCCGCACCCGCCTCGGCCAACTCGATCGCATGCTGCTTCAACGTGGCCGCGGCTTCGTCGTTGCGGCCCTGCACGCGGTAGCCGCCGAGCGCATGCACCGACTGCGGCGTGAGCCCGAGATGGGCGCAGACGGGGATGCCGCGCTGGGTCAGGAAGCGCACCGTCTCGGCGGTCCAGCCGCCGCCCTCGAGCTTGACCATTTGCGCGCCGGCCTGCATCAGCGCGACCGAACTCTGCAGCGCCTGCTGCGGCGACTCCTGGTAGCTGCCGAAGGGCAGGTCGCCGATCAGCCAGGCGTTGCGGTTGCCACGGGCGACGCAGCGGGTGTGGTAGGCCATGTCCGCGAGCGTCACCGGCACCGTGCTCGGCTCGCCCTGCAGCACCATCCCGAGCGAATCGCCGACCAGCACGACGTCGACACCGGCCTCGTCGAGCACGCGCGCGAAGCTCGCGTCGTAGCAGGTCAGCATCGCGATCGGCTCGCGCTGCGCATGCATCTCGCGGATGCGATGCAGCGTGACGGGCTTGCGTTCGGTCATGCTATGCGGCCTTCATTCCGAGTTTCGCCAGCAGTGCCTGGTCGGCCTGAACGTCGGGGTTGCCGGTGGTCAGCAGCTTGTCGCCGTAGAAGATCGAATTGGCGCCAGCCATGAAGCATAGCGCTTGCACCGCTTCGCCGAGTTGCTGGCGGCCGGCCGACAGCCGCACCATCGCGCGCGGCATCGTGATGCGCGCCGCCGCGATGGTGCGCACGAACTCGAACGGGTCCAGCGGGTCCAGCCCGTGCAGCGGCGTGCCCGCCACCTGCACCAGGTGGTTGATCGGCACCGACTCGGGGTAGGGCTCCATGTTCGCGAGCTCGGCGATCAATGCGGCGCGCTGCGAGCGCGTCTCGCCCATGCCGACGATGCCGCCGCAGCAGACCTTCACGCCGGCGCTGCGCACCTTGTGCAGCGTGTCGAGCCGGTCGTCGAAGACGCGGGTGGTGATGATGTCGGCGTACTTGTCGGGCGCGCTGTCGATGTTGTGGTTGTAGTAGTCGAGGCCGGCGTCGCGCAGTGCTTCGGCATGGCCCTCGCCCAGCATGCCCAGCGTCGCGCAGGTCTCGAGGCCGAGCGACTTCACCCCGCTCACCAGCTTGGCGACCTTCTCGATGTCGCGGTCTTTCGGGCCGCGCCAGGCGGCGCCCATGCAAAAGCGCGTCGCGCCGGCTTCCTTGGCGCGTCGCGCGGCGTCCATCACCGCGTCGAGCGCCATCAGCGGCGTGGCCTCGACAGGGGTGTCGAAATGGACCGATTGCGGGCAGTAGGCACAGTTCTCCGGACAGCCGCCGGTCTTGATCGACAGCAGCGTCGAGAGCTGCACCTCGGCCGGGTCGAAGTGTTCGCGGTGCACGCTTTGCGCCTTGAACAGCAGCTCGTTGAACGGCAGCTCGAACAGCGCCTCGACGGCTTGGGCCTGCCAGCGTTCGGCGGGGCGCGGGGTGGGGCGACGGAGCTCGATGGTGGCGTGCTGCATTCGATGCGACCTGGAAAAAGAGAGGAAGGTCAGGACGGCTGGTAAGCGAGCCGAACGTAGATCGGCGCGAAGGCCTCGGCCTGGGTGATCTCGAGCAGGCGCTCGCGGGCGAGTTCGAGCATCGCGATGAAGGTGACGACCAGCACCGCCGAGCCGCGTCTCACGTCGAACAGGTCCTCGAACTCGACGAACTTGCGGCCCTGCAGCCGGCGCAGCACGATGCTCATGTGCTCGCGCACCGACAGCTGCTCGCGGGTGATCGTGTGGTGCTGGATCAGGTTGGCGCGCTTGAGGATGTCCTGCCAAGCGGCGCGCAGCTCGTCGGCATTCACATCGGGAAAACGCGGCTGCAGCGACTGCTCGATCGTCACCTGGGCGCGCAGGAAGTCGCGCCCCAGCACCGGCAGTGCGTCGAGGCGGGCGGCGGCGAGCTTCATCTGCTCGTACTCGATCAGCCGGCGCACCAGCTCGGCCCGCGGGTCCTCGGCTTCCTGGCCGTCGGCCGTCTTCTTCGGCGGCAGCAGCATGCGCGACTTGATCTCGATCAGCATCGCCGCCATCAAGAGGTATTCGCTTGCGAGCTCGAGGTTGGTCTTGCGGATCTGCTCGACATAGGCCAGGTACTGGCGCGTCACGTCGGCCAGCGGGATGTCGAGGATGTTGAAGTTCTGCTTGCGGATCAGGTACAGCAGCAGGTCCAGCGGCCCTTCGAAGGCTTCGAGGAAGACCTCCAGCGCGTCGGGCGGGATGTACAGGTCGGTGGGCAGCGTGAACAGCGGCTCGCCGTACAGCCGCGCCATCGCGACACGGTCGACCACGTCGGGCAGTTCCTCCGCCGGCGGCGGCGGGGGCATGTCGGGCACCGCCGGCGCCAGCGCCTGCACGGTCAACATATCGTCACTCACGGCAGCGACATCCGCTCAGGGCGTCTTCGTCTGGTAGACGTAGGGCTGCTGGGGAACGTTGGCTTCGTCGTACTCGGCCTCGGCCTGGAGGTCGATGCGTTTGTCCCACAGCAGCGCGCGCCCGGCGCGCTGCTCCGCCTCGAGAGTGGGCTTCTTCGCCCGCAATTCCTCGATGAACGCGGTGACATCGGACTTGTAGGGCTTCCAGAACAAAGGCATGACGGTCGGTGGCCCAGCCGGGACCGGCAGGCGCTGAAGTGATTGGGCGCGATTTTAGCGGCGCCGCCCCGATGGCGTCAGACTTCGACCCGGCGCAGGTTCTGCGCGCCCTGCAAGAAGGCGTGCGGCTGGCCGGCCAGCCAGCGCGCCAGCTCGTCGAGCCGCGTGCTGCCGACCTCGAAGCCGGGCAACTCGAAGCTCACCGAGCCGAAGCCGTCGAGGTTGTTCAACTGGAACAGCACCCGGCCGCTGTCGTGCAGCGGCGTGAGAAGCGCGCTCGCCTGGAAATCGGCGGTCAGGTCGTAGCGCATTTCCAGCAGCTTGCCGTTGTCGGGGTTGCGCACGGCCTCGGTGTCGACCGTCGCGCCGCTCTGGTGCAGGCGGCGTTCGAGGCGCTCGATGTCAGGAACGAAGTCCTTCACGAGCGCGAGCTGCTGGCCCGACTGGAGCCGCCAGCGCAGCACCACGTGGTCGAACACCTCCTCGTCGCGCAAGGGCTTGCGGCGCGAATCGACCCTGAAGTCCGACAGGCGCAGCCCCTCGAATGCGTTCTGCCGGTCGAGGGTGAAGCGCGCCGGGCTCTGCGGGCGCAGCACGTTGAGCTGCGGCGCGAGGGTGAGGAAGTACGACAGCGCGGTCTTGCAGGCCACGTCGGCAAGCGCGGTGTTGCGCGCCAGCGCGGCGAGGTCGGTGGTCTGCTTCGCCTTCAGGGCATCGGCCTGGCGTTTGAGGTCGTCGAGGAAACCCACGGTGCTTGACTTGGAGCAGATCGAAGGGCAGAGAATAGCGCAGGCGACACGGTCGGCTCATGCACGAAATCGAGCTCAAGTTCCAGGTGAATGCCACCGAGCGCGCGGCCGTCGATGCAGCGGTGGCGGGACGCAAGCCGGGGCCGCGCGAGCGCCTGCAGGCGGCTTACTACGACACCGGGGATCGCGCGCTGGCCGAGGCCGGGCTCGCGCTGCGCATGCGCCGCGAAGAGCGGCGTTGGGTGCAGACGCTCAAGGGCGCGGGCGACGACGGCATGACGCGCGGCGAGCACAACGTTCCCGTCGTGGCACTGGCCGGTTCCGTGCCGGCGGTCGATCCGTCGCTGCACGCCGACACGCCGCTCGGCGAGCGTTTGTTGCGGGTGCTGCGCGACGCGCCGTCGCCCGAGTTGCGCTGCGCCTTCAGCACCGACATCCGGCGCCGCAAGCGCACGCTGCGCACGCGCCGGGGCGTGGTCGAGCTCGCGTTCGACGAAGGCGCGATCCTGGCCGGCGAGCGTCGTCTGCCGGTGTGCGAGCTGGAGATCGAACTCGTCAGCGGCTCGTCGCTCGCGGTCATCGACACCGCGCAGCGCTGGGTGGCTCAGCATGGCTTGTGGCTGGACACGCGCAGCAAGGCCGAGCGCGGCGACCTGCTGACGCGCGGCGAGACGGTGGCGCCGGAGCGGCGTGCGCGCGATGTGGCGTTGGACGCCGGCATGTCGGTCGCCGCGGCCGAGCGTTGCGTGCTGCGCTCCTGCCTCGACCAGGTGGGCGTGAACAGCAGCCAGGTCGCCAGCGGCGAACACAGCGACGAGCATGTGCACCAGTTGCGCGTCGGCCTGCGCCGCCTGCGCACGGCCTTGCGGCTGTTCCGCGACACCGACGCGGCGCTCGCCGACGAGGCCACGGCGCTGTTTCGCAGCCTCGGCGGCGCGCGCAACCAGGCGGCGATCGCGCAGCCGCTGGCGCAGCAGTTGACCGACGCGCTGGCCGCAATCGGCATGCGCAGTCGGGCACCCGAGCTCGCAGCCGCGCCGCCCGCGGCCGAGGGGCCGGCGCCCGATGCGACGATGCGCGGCGCCGCCGCGCAGAAGCTGCTGCTCGACCTGCATGCGCGGGTGCAGGCGGCCGATGCCGACCCTGCAGCTGGCGCCAACGAGCCAGCGCTGCGCGACGCGCTGGCGCGCCGGCTGAACCGCTGGCGTCGCTTGGTGGTGGCCGACGCGAAACGCTTCACTGAACTCGGCGATGCCGGCCGGCACACGCTGCGCAAGCGCGCCAAGCGCCTGCGCTACGCGATCGAGTTCGCGTCCGCGCTGTGGGGTAGGAAGGCGGTGCGCCGCACACTGGACCCGCTGCGCGACCTGCTCGACCGGTTGGGCGAGCTCGTCGACCTGACCGTGGGCCTGGCCACCTACCGCGAAGCCGCCGCCACTGACCCGAACGCCTTGTTCGCCGTCGGCTGGCTGGCGGCGCGCCACGACCAGTTGCTGCAGGCCTGCGAACCCGAGTTGAAGGCGTTCTGCAAGGTCAAGGCGTTCTGGAAGGGGTAAGGATAGAAGTCAAGGGAAACCGGGGAATCCTTGAGCGGCGTTGAGGCCGTCCTTTGGACGGCCTGCTTTAACGCACGACTCCCCCGCGCCCCCTCCGAGAGGGGGCTCCGCGTCTTCGCCGCGATCGACTTCGCGAAGGCGTGTCAAACAAACTGGAGCCCTCCTCGCGGAGGAGGGCTGGGTGGTGTCGTCGAACATGCCGGAGCCCCCTCTCGGAGGGGGCGCGGGGGAGTCGTGCGTTAAGTCATGCCGTCCGAAGGACGGCCTCAGGCCGGTGCACCTAACTTACTTCCCCTGCCTTCCCTTGCCGCACCGCGGTCAGGATGCCGCGCAGGATCTCCATCGGCGGCGGCGGGCAGCCGGGCACGGCGACATCGACCGGGATCACGTTCGACACCCGGCCGCAGCTCGCATAGCTCTCGCCGAAGATGCCGCCGCTGCAGCCGCAGTCGCCAATCGCGACGACGAGCTTCGGCGCCGGCGTTGCGTCGTAGGTGCGGCGCAGTGCCTCTTCCATGTGGCGCGACACCGGGCCGGTGACGAGCAGCAGGTCGGCGTGGCGCGGGCTGGCGACGAACTTGATGCCCAGGCCCTCGATGTTGTAGTAGGGGTTGTTGAGCGCGTGGATCTCCAGCTCGCAGCCGTTGCACGAGCCGGCGTCGACCTGCCGGATCGCCAGCGCCTGGCCGAGGATCGCGAGCAGCTCGGCATGGATCTGCTGCGCAGCGACCCGCAGCGCTTCGCTGCTCTCGGGCGGCGCCTGGGTGCAGATGCCGGCGTGCGCGACTTGCTTGGCGATCTTCCACATCAGAGGTCGTGCCCCGAGTAACTGAGGTTGAAGGACTTGTTGATCAGCGGGAAGTCGGGAACGATGTTGCCGATCACCGCATGCTCGAGCACCGGCCAGTTCTGCCACGACGGATCGTGGCAGTGGCAGCGGCGGATCGTTGCGTCGGCGCCGAGTTCGAGCGCCACGAAGATCTCGCCGCGCCAGCCTTCGACCCAGCCGGCGCCGATCGCGGCCCGGCTGACCGGCGGCACATCGGCGCATACCGCGCCGCCGGGCAGGCCGGCGCAGAGCGCGCGGATCAACCGCAGCGATTCGAGCGTTTCGTCGAAGCGCAGCGTCACGCGCGCGGCGACGTCGCCGTTGTGATGCGTCGCCATCTTCACGTCGAGCTGGTCGTACGGCGACCAGGCGTGGTCGCAGCGCAGGTCGGCGGCCTGGCTGCTGGCGCGGCCGGCCAGACCGGTGAGGCCGAGCTGCGCGGCGAGCTGCGGCGTGACGCGGCCGGTGGTGATGAAGCGGTCCTGCAGCCCGGCGTGTTCGTCGTAAATGGCGCGCAGCGCACGCACCTCCGCTTCGATCGCGTCGCACTGGCCGGCGATGCGCGACAACGCGTCGGCGCTCGGGTCGACGGCGACGCCGCCGGGCACGATGCCATCCATCATCAATCGATGCCCGAACGCGTCCATCGCGAGGCGCAGCCAGTTTTCGCGCAGGCGCGAGAACTGCGCCAGGCCGAAGCCGAGCGCCGCGTCGTTGCCGAGCGCGCCGAGGTCGCCGAGGTGGTTGGCGACGCGCTCGCGCTCGAGCAGCAGCGCACGCAGCCAGCCCGCGCGCTCGGGCACGTCGCAGCCCAGCGCCGATTCGAGCGCCATGCAATAGGCCCAGGCATAGGCAACGGTGGAGTCGCCGGACACCCGGCCCGCGAGGCGATGCGCTTCGAGCGGCGCGAGTTCGGTGAAGCGCCGCTCGATGCCCTTGTGGGTGTAGCCGAGGCGCTGCTCGAGGCGCAGCACCTTCTCGCCGACGACCGAGAAGCGGAAGTGCCCCGGCTCGATGATGCCGGCGTGTACCGGACCGACCGGGATCTCGTGCACGCCGTCGCCCTCGACGCGAACGAAGGGGTAGTCGCGTGGCGCGGTGCTCGCGCCGCCGGGTGCATCGCGGCGCAGCGGCGTCGCCTGCGGCCACAGGCCGTGGTCCAGCCACGGTCGGGTGTCGGCGCTGTCGTCGGCCGCGATGCCCAGCAGGTCGGCCGTCGCGCGCTGCATGCGGACGGCGCAGGGGAAAACCGCCGTGAGGTCGGGGTAGCGCGCTTGCGCGTCGGGCAACGCGAGTTCGAGCCACGCCAGGCCATCGAACAACGCATAGGCCGCCGACACGACAAGCGTGCCCGCGCCGCCCGCGCGCCGGTCGCTGCCCCACAGCGCGACGAGGCGCCCGCCGGCGCTCTTCGTCGCCTGCGCCGCCGCGCGCCAGCGCGGCGCATCGACCACCGCGTGCCCCATCGGCAGCGGCGCCGGCAGGCGCTGCAGTTCGAAGCCGAGGCCGAGGTCCATGCTCAGATTCCGATCATCCGCGCCGCCTGGCGATACCAGGCGTCGAGGTAGGGCGGGATGTACAGCCCCAGCATCAGGCCGAGCCCGAGGTGCAGGAACACCGGAATCGCGGCCGGCGGGTGCGCGAGGCGCTTCAGCGAGGTGTCGCCGAAGACCATCGGCTGGACCCGGCTGAACACCGATGCGAACGCGACGCCGAGCGCGATCAGCAGGAAGGGCGTGGCCCAGGGTTGCTCGCGCATCGCGGTCGTGATGATCAGGAACTCGCTCGCGAACACGCCGAACGGCGGCATGCCGAGGATCGCGAGCGAGCCCAGCATCAGCCCCCAGCCGACCATCGGGCTGGTCTTGACCAGGCCGCGAATCTGCTCCATCAACTGCGTGCCGGCCTTCTGCGACGCGTGGCCCACGGCGAAGAAGATCGCGGACTTGATCAGCGAGTGCACCGTCATGTGCAGCAGCCCCGCGTAGTTGGCGATCGGACCACCGAGGCCGAAGGCGAAGGTCATCAAGCCCATGTGCTCGATCGACGAGTAGGCGAACATGCGCTTCACGTCTTTCTGGCGCGTCAAAAGAAACGCGGCAGCGACCACCGAGACGAGGCCGAAGCCCATCATCATCTGGCCGGCGAGGTGGCTGTGCAGCGCGCCGTCGGTCAGCACCTTGCAGCGCAGGATGGCGTAGAGCGCGACGTTGAGCAGCAGCCCCGACAGCACGGCCGACACGGGCGTCGGGCCCTCGGCATGCGCATCGGGCAGCCAGTTGTGCACCGGCACCAGGCCGACCTTGGTGCCGTAGCCGATGAAGAGGAAGGCGAAGGCGAGGGTGATGATCTTCGGGTCGAGCTGGCCCTTCACCGCGTCGAGGTCGGTCCACAACAGCGAGCCGCCTTCGGCGCCGATGACCTTCTCGGCCGCCATGTACAGCAGCACGGTGCCGAACAGCGCCTGGGCGATGCCCACCCCGCAGAGGATGAAGTACTTCCACGCCGCTTCGAGGCTGGCGGCGGTGCGGTAGACGCTGACCAGCAGCACGGTGGTCAGCGTGGCGGCTTCCATCGCGACCCAGAGGATGCCCATGTTGTTGGTCATCAGCGCGAGCAGCATCGTGAAGCTGAACAGCTGGTACATGCTGTGGTACAGGCGCAGCCGCGGCGGCGTCATCTTGCCGTGGTCGCGCTCGATGCGCATGTAGGGCCGCGAGAACAGCGCGGTGGTAAAGCCGACGAACGCGGTCAGCGCGACCAGGAAGACGTTGAGCGGGTCGATGAAGAACGCGCGATCCCAGACGAACATCGGGCCGCCGGCGATCACCTGCACCGTCAGCACGCAGGCCGCGACGAAGGTGCCCAGGCTGAACGCGACGTTGAGCTCCATCGCCGCATTGCGGTGGCCCACCAGCGCCAGCACCAGGCTGCCGGCGAGCGGGATTCCGAGCACGAAGAGCAGCGTCTCCAAGTTCACTCTTCCTTCAGTTTCTCGAGGTGGCGGATGTCCAGGCTGTCGAACTTCTCGCGGATCTGGAACATGAACACGCCGAGGATCAGCACGCCGATCAGCACGTCCAGCGCGATGCCGAGCTCCACCACCATCGGCATGCCGTAGGTGGCGCTGGTGGCGGCGAAGAACAGGCCGTTCTCCATCGCCAGGAAGCCCACCACCTGGGT
The DNA here is from genome assembly GCA_036507085.1 of Piscinibacter sp. Classification (GTDB taxonomy): domain Bacteria; phylum Pseudomonadota; class Gammaproteobacteria; order Burkholderiales; family Burkholderiaceae_C; genus Albitalea. The sequence continues at coordinate 20,311 of DASXQQ010000276.1, forward strand.
GATCGCCTTGGTGCGCGTAATCATCATCAGGAACGACAGCAGCACCACCGCCATGGCGATGCCCAGGGTGCTGCGCGTGACCGTGCTCGCCAGCTGCGAGATCGGCTGGGCCAGGCCGAAGGCAAAGATGACGATGGCCAGACCAATGAGCATGGTCGTCGGGATGTTGACCAGCGGCTCGCTCTCCCACTGCACCTCGAGGCGGC
>DASXQQ010000277.1:0-5444 GCA_036507085.1 Piscinibacter sp.
TCCGACATCGATGGCGCGGCGCTGAAGTCGCAGCTCGGCACGACCGCGACCGTCGCGCTGAAAGCGATACTTCAACGGCACCTCGATGGCCGCGCCGCATGTTTCAGCGGTGGCCGCGCTCGTGTGGAGCTACCACCCGACGTGCAGCGCGGCCAACCTGCGCAAGGCACTGACCGCGACGGCCGAGGACCTGCGCGCGACCGGCCGCGACGTGGACTACGGCTTCGGCCTCGTGCGCGCGCTCAACGCCAAGCAGTACCTCGACCGCTACGGCTGCGCCGGCAGTTGAGATGAAACTCGCCCCTTCGTCGTCTTTCGGCCCGTTGCGGACCTTTGGCTTTGATGTGGCGATGGGTTCACTTGCTGCGTGCCGGGTCCCGCCCCGGCGGGCGGGTAACTTTCTTCTGCTGGCTCAGAAGAAAGTCACCAAAGAAGAGAGCCCGAATACAACACCGATTTGGCCGTGCAGTAGGGCCAGTCGGCCCAGCGGGCCCCCTTTGGCCGCTCTGGAATCACGCTCGGTGTTGGGCCAACACCCAAGACCAAAACCGAAACCAACACCAAGGGCCGCGCGCAGCGGGCCCGTGTCGATGCGTTGGCCCTCGCAACAGCGATCAGTTGGTTCGATGTGGCACCCCCGACAAAGGGGGCCCGCCGGGCCGAGTAGCCAGACTGCACGGCCAAATCGGTGTTGTATTGAGGCCTTTTGCTTTGGTGACTTTCATTTGGGCCCGCAAATGAAAGTTACCCGGCCGCCGGGCCGGGACCCGGCTTGCCACAAGCTTCAGCTCTCCGCTTCTTCCGACCCGTCCTGCGTGTAGTCCTTCAACCGGTTGTACAGCGTCTTCAGGCTGACGCCGAGCGCGGCGGCGGTCTTTTCCTTGTGGTTGTCGAAGCGGCGCAGCGTGGCGAGGATCACCGCGCGCTCCACTTCGGCCAGCGGCGTGCCGATGCGGATGCTCAGCGTCGCGCTGTCGGCCGGCGACGACGGTGAGCCGTCGAACTGCAGCCATTCGTCGGTGATCTGGTGGCCCTCGGCCATCAGAAAGGCGCGCTGCACCGCGTTGCGCAGGTCGCGCACGTTGCCGGGCCAACGGTGGCGTATCAGCTGCTCCATCGCCACCGGCGTCCACTTCTTGTGCTCGCCCTCGCGCTTGCAGATCTCCTGCAGAAAGTGCTCGGCCAGGAGCTCGATGTCCTCGGGCCGGTCCTTCAGCGGCGGCATGTGGATCGGGAAGACATTCAGCCGGTAGAGCAGGTCCTCGCGCAGCTTGCCGGAGGCCACCGCCTGCTCGGGCGGGCGGTTGGTCGCCGCGATCACGCGCACGTCGGTCTCGATCGCCTGCGTCGAGCCCACGCGCATGAAGCTGCCGGTCTCGAGCACGCGCAGCAGCTTGACCTGCAGCTCGAGCGGCATCTCGGTGATCTCGTCCAGGAACAGCGTGCCGCCGTGCGAGCGCTCGAAAAAGCCGAGGTGCTGGCGGTCGGCGCCGGTGAAGCTGCCCTTCTCGTGGCCGAAGATCTCGCTTTCGATCAGGTGCGGCGAGATCGCGCCGCAATTGACCGCAAGAAACGGCCGCGAGCGGCGCCGGCTCAGGTCGTGCACGGTCCGGGCAACGACCTCCTTGCCGCTGCCGCTTTCGCCAGTGATGAACACCGTGACCGCCGTGCCCGAGACGCGCAGGATCTGCTCGTAGACCCGGCGCATGCCGGCCGAGCGACCCCACAGCAGGCCGAAGTGGCCTTCGGCTTCCAGCCCCGACTGCAGCGTGTCGGCTTCGGCGCGCAGCTTCGACGGCTTGGTCACGCGCGACAGGATGCCGTGCAGCTGCTTCATGTTCAGCGGCTTCACGAGGTAGTCGGCCGCACCCAGGCGCAGCGCCTCGATCGACGTCTCCAGGCTCGCGTGGCCGGTGATCAGCACGATCTCGGTGTTGGCCAGCGCCTTCGCGTCCTCGAACAGCTGCATGCCGCTGCCGTCGGGCAGCATCAGGTCGAGCAGCACGATGTCGGGCTCCTGCAGCGCCAGCTGGCGGCGGGCATCGCGCAAGCTGCCCGCGGTCGCAACGCTGAACCCCTCGGTCGAAATCAACGCGGCCATCATTTCGGCGGCATCGGCCTCGTCGTCCACTACCAGGGCATGCGGCATAGCGGTCCTCCAGACTTCAGCGCAAATTATGAGCCGATCGAGGGCGCCCCGAGGCGCCCTGATCCACTGTTGCAATGGGATTCAAATGCGCTGTGGAGGCCCGTCAGGCGGCGTGCCGCTTGACCTTGGCGCGCGCGGTGGCGGCCTTGGGTTGGCGCGACGCCGCCGCGCGATGCTGCGGCGCTCTCTCGCCGCTGCCGCCGCCCGCGGACCCGCGACGCAGGCTGCGCTGAAGCAGCTCGGTGAGGTCGATGATGTCGGCGCCCGGCGCCTTGACCTCCACCGCTTCGGGCTGGACGACCGTCTCGGTCTGGCCGGCTTTGACTTTCTGTTGCACCAGCGCCATCACCTGTTCGGTGAATTCGTCGTGGAATCGCTCTGGATCCCATTTCATCGCCATGTCATCGACGAGTTGTTCGGCCATCTTCAGCTCGCGCTCGCTCAGCCCGACGCCCTTGGTGCCGGCTGCAGGCAAGTCCAGTTCGGTCCAGGGGCGAATCGCATCGCCCCAGCGCAGCAGGTTGAGGATCAGCGCTGGCCCCGACGGGATCAGCGCCGCCAGGTGCTGCTTGGTCTGGATCACCACGCGTGCCACGCCGACGCGCTGTGTCTTCAGCAATGTTTCGCGCAGCAGGGCATAGACCTTGTCGCCCTTGCCCACCGGCGCCAGGTAGTACGGCCGGTCGAGGTAGACGAAGGGGATCTCGCCGGCCTTGACGAAGCCCTCGATCGCTATCGTCTGAGTGGTCTTCGGGTAGGCCGCCTTGATCTCTTCGTCGCTCAGCACGACGTAGTGGTTGTTCTCGTAAGCGATGCCCTTGACGATGTCGTCCTTGTCGATTTCCTTGCCGGTCTTCTTGTTGATCCGCTTGTAGCCGACCGGGTCCATGCTGCGCTTGTCGAGCCAGTCGAAATCCAGCCCTTTCTCGGACGTGGCCGTGTGCAGCGCCACCGGAATGTGGACGAGTCCGAAACTGATAGCCCCTTTCCACAGTACGCGTGAAGCCATGAGAAAAACGTAGCAAGCGGCGTTCCGTTTGACCCCTACCTCGGCCAAGCCCTTTGGACGGCATGACTTACCACACGACTCCCCCGCGCCCCCTCCGAGAGGGGGCTCCAGCATGTTCGACGACACCCCCAGCCCTCCTCCGCGAGGAGGGCTCCAGTTTGTTTGACAGGGCCCTTGGCGAAGTCGATCGCCGCGAAAACGCCGTGCGACATGCGAGGTGTTGCCGGCCGCGAGGCCGGCTTGTCAAACAAACTGGAGCCCCCTCTCGGAGGGGGCGCGGGGGATCTGTGCGTTAAAGCATGCCGTCCTTCGGACGGCCTCAACGCTAGCCAACCTCCTAGCCTCTTTGAAGAATTTTTCGCGCTCTCGTCAAGGTCTGCCGCAGCTTCGCACAGTCACCCCACGGGTCCTCGCCGGCCTCGAGGCGCTCGTGCGCGTTGACGATGGTCCAGTGGGCCCCGCCGGTGAGCGTGGGCAGTTCGTCCCAGGTGCAGGGAATCGACACGCCGAGTCCCGGCCGCGCGCGGGCCGAGAACGCGGCGACGGTCGTTGCGCCGCGGTCGTTGCGCAGGTAATCGACGAAGATGCGGCCGACGCGGTTGCGCGCGCCGCTCCTGGCCACGAAGCGGCTCGCAGCGACGTCGGCGAGGTGCTGCACCACCGCGCGCGAGAAGTCCTTCACGCTGTCCCAGTCGGCGCGCGGCGCGAGCGGCACGACCACATGCAGGCCCTTGCCGCCGCTGGTCTTCAGGAAGCTCTGCAGGCCCAGTTCGTCGAGCAGGGTGCGCACCAGCTGCGCGGCCTCCCGCATCGCCGGCCACTCGACGCCTTCGCCCGGGTCGAGGTCGAAGGTCAGGCGGTCGGGCTTGTCGATGCTCCTCGTCGTCGCGTTCCAGGTGTGGAACTCGATCACGTTCATTTGCGCCGCGCCGATCAGCGCGGCGAACGAGTCGATCGCGATCATCGGCGGGTGGCCCGGATCGAGCGCCGGGTCGAGCAGCGTGATGTCGGGGATCTTCAGCGTCTGCGCATGCTTCTGGAAGAACAGCGGGCCGTCGACGCCCGACGGTGCACGCAGCAGCGCGAGCGGCCGCTTCGCCAGGTGCGGCAGCATGTGCTTGGCCGCGAGCAGGTAGTGGTTCACGAGGTCGTGTTTGGTCAGGCCGGTGCTCTTGTCGATGACGCGCTCGGGATGGCTGATGCGCACCTCGGCCTGGCCCTTGGGTTCGGGTGTGGCGCTGAAATCGCGCTTCTGCCGGTAGCGGTGGAGGAGCTCGGCCATCGCTCGAGGTTTCGATCTACGCAATCACCGGGTAGCAAACGAGGTTCCATGCCGCGACGCCGCGTCGTCTCGCCGTGTAAGAACTGCGCTTGCACGTCAGTCTTGCACGCACCGTCGCCGGCGATGCCGCAGCCGCGTGAAGCGAACCGCGGGAACACCGGTTGCCTCCGCTTTTGGGATTGAACCAAGGAGTCCGCCATGCCCAAGATCAGTGACGTGATGACGCGCGGCGTCGAGGTCATCGCTCCCGCCGAGTCGCTGCAGCATGCCGCGCAGTTGATGGACGAGCTGAACATCGGCGCCCTGCCGGTGTGCGATGGCTCGCAGCTGGTCGGCATGATCACCGACCGCGACATCACCGTGCGCGCCACCGCCGCCGGCCTGCCGCCGGCCGACACCTGCGTCAGCGAGGTGATGACCGAACAGACCCGCTGGTGCACCGACGAGCAGAGCGTCGACGAGGTGATGAAGCAGATGGGCGACATGCAGATCCGCCGCCTGCCGGTGCTCAACGCGAAGAACGAGATCGTCGGCATCGTCTCGCTCGGTGACCTGGCGACGCGCCAGTCGGCTCATGTCGAGGAGGCGCTGCGCGAAATCTCGACGCCGTCGGAGCCGGATCGGCGGGGGTTCTGAGTGGCAACGACGGTTGGGCGCGCTGCCGCGCGTCAGCCCGCGGCCTGGCCGGGTGGCGCGATCGGCGCATCGCGGTCGGGCAGCCACACCTTGACGCTGGTGCCCTCACCGGGCTTGCTTCGCACCGCCAGCGCCCCGCCGTGCAGCTCGACGAGCTGCTTGACGAGCGCCAGCCCGAGGCCGCTTCCTTCGTACTTGCGCGACAGGCCGCTCTCGAGCTGGGCGAACGGGCGGAACAAGCGGCCGAGGTCCGCTTCGGCCATGCCGATGCCGGTGTCGGTCACGCCGATCTCGAGGTAGCTGCGGCTTTCCAGCAAGGGCGCGTCGCCGATGCGCTGCATGCCCGGCCATTGCACATGCGCGACGCG
>DASXQQ010000278.1:0-2402 GCA_036507085.1 Piscinibacter sp.
GACGCTGGGCATCGACCCGGTGCACTTCGGGATGATCATGATCCTCAACCTGGGCATCGGGCTCATCACGCCGCCGGTCGGGCCCACCCTGTTCGTCGGCTGCGCGATCGGCAAGGTCACGATGGAGCAGGTGTCGAAGGAACTGTGGCCGTTCTATGGCGCGATGTGCCTCGCGCTGTTGCTCGTCACCTACATCCCGGCGATCTCGCTGTGGCTGCCGGGCCTGGTGCTGCGCTAGCCCTTCAATCCACAAAATCGAGGAGATGGTCATGCACCGTCGAGCAATTCTTCAGGCCGCGCTGATGAGCGCGGTGTTCGGTCCCGGTCTCGCACGTGCCGCGAATTACCCGGTCAAGCCGGTCCGCTACGTGGTGCCTTTCGCACCCGGCGGCACGACCGACATCCTCGCCCGCCTGATCGGTCCCAAGCTGAGCGCGGCGCTCGGCCAGCAGTTCATCGTCGAGAACAAGGCCGGTGCCGGCGGTGTGGTCGGTGCCGACACGGTGGCCAAGTCGGCGCCAGACGGCTACACGATCCTCGGCGGCACGATCAGCTCGCAGGCGATCAACCCGGCGCTGCAGCCGCGGATTCCGTACGACGCGGCGAAGGACTTCGCGCCGATCACGCTGATCGGCAGCACGCCGAACGTCGTGATCGTGCCGGCGTCGAGCCCGTTCAAGACGATGCAGGAGTTGCTGGCCCATGCGCGCAGCAACCCCGGGCGGCTCACCCATTCGTCGGCCGGCACGGGCACCTCGCAGCACATGGGGGGCGAACTGCTGAAGCAGCTGGCCAAGGTGTTCATCGTGCACATCCCGTACCGCGGCAGCGGCCCGGCGATCCAGGACGTGATGGGCGGCCAGGTGAGCATGGGCATCGACACGCTGGTGGTCGCCGCGCCGCACATCAAGGCCGGCACCCTGCGTGCGCTTGCCGTGACGACGGCGAAGCGGGCCAAGGGCTTCGAGTCGATTCCGACCGTGGCCGAGTCCGGCGTGCCGGGCTACGACGTGGCGTCGTGGCAGTCGGTGCATGCGCCGGCGGGAACGCCGAGCGAAATCACCCACTTGCTGGCCAGCGAAATCGCCAAGGCGATGAAGCTGCCCGACATCCAGGAGCGCTTCGCCGCGCTCGGGCTCGAAGCCTCGGGCATGAGCCCGGAGCAGCTCGCCGCCTTCGAGACCCAGGAGCGCGCGAAGTGGGCGCGTGTCGTGAAGGACGGCCACATCAAGGCCGAATGAGGCCGCGTTCAACGTCCACAACAGGGGACTGCCATGCATGTCTTCGCGCGCCTGCGTGCCGTGCTTTCGTTCTTCTTCCTGCTGAGTGCCGCCGTGTCTCAAGCCGCCACCTTCGTCTACGTTTCCAACGCCGACAGCCGCGAGATCTCCGTGCTCCTGCTCGATACCGCGACCGGCGAGCTGGGCCTGGTGCAAACGGTGCCGGTGGGCGGGCAGGTGATGCCGCTGGCGGTGAGCCCGGACCGCAAGTTCCTCTACGCCGCCTTGCGCTCACAGCCGTACACCGTCGCGAGCTTTCGCATCGATGCGGCGAGCGGCCGGCTCGCCGCGATCGGCAGCAATGCGCTGCCCGACAGCATGGCGAGCATCGCGACCGACCGGACCGGCCGCTATCTGCTCGCCGCGTCGTATGGCGGGCACAAGCTGAGCGTGAGCCCCATTGGCAGCGACGGCGTGGTGGGCGTGGCGACGCAAGTGATGCCCACCGGGCAGAACGCGCATGCGGTGCTCGCCGACCCGTCGAACCGCCACGTGCTCGTCACCAACCTCGGCTCCGACGCGGTGATGCAGCTGCGCTGGGACGCCGCCACCGGCCAGCTCACGCCGAACACGCCGCCCGCGTATTCAGGGCGCGCCAAGGCCGGCCCGCGCCACCTGGTGTTCCATCCGAACGGGCGTGTCGTCTACCTGCTCAACGAGCTCGATGCGAGCGTCGACGTGCTGGGCTTCGATTCGGCCAAGGGCACGCTGTCGCTGCAGCAGACGCTGTCGACCTTGCCGAGCGGCTTCAGCGGCAAGCCCTGGGCGGCGGACCTGCACGCAACGCCCGACGGGCGCTTTCTCTACACCTCGGAGCGCACCACCAGCACCCTGGCGGCGTTCGCGATCGACGCGGCCAGCGGCCAGCTGAAGCTGCTGTCGCACACCCCCACCGAGAAGCAGCCGCGCGGCTTCAACATCGATCCGTCGGGACGCTGGCTGGTCGCCGTCGGCCAGCAGTCACACGCGGTCACCGTGTACGGAATCGATCGCGACAGCGGTGCGCTCAAGCCGGTCAAGTCGTACTCGCTCGGACAGAACCCCAACTGGGTCGAGATCGTCAGCCTGCCTTGAATTCCATGATCGAACCGGAGAAACGCCCGCTCCATATCCGCATGCACG
>DASXQQ010000279.1:0-9890 GCA_036507085.1 Piscinibacter sp.
GTGGACTACCTCGACAAGTCGGGCGCCCCCGCCAAGCGGCTCGACGTGCGCAAGCTCGCGCACGTGGGCAACTACTGGCGGCCGCAGATGTACGAGATGCGCAACCTGGCCAACGGCCGCACGACGCGCCTGACGGCGCTCGCGCGCGAGGTCGACGGCAAGCTGGACGACCATTTCGTGTCGCAGCGCTACCTGCGTTCGGAATGACGCCCTGGCGCCCGCTCAGTGCCGCCGCGTTGGTCGCGGCGGCCTGCACGGGTGCGCTGGCTGCCGACCCTGACTGGGGCCTGAAGGCAACGGGCCTCGCCGGCGCTCCGCTGGCAGACGGGGAAGGACGCTCGGCGCGGGTGGCGGTCGAGCCCTCGCTGAAGTGGAAGCTGCCGTCGGTCGATCTCAAGGGCAGCGTTCGTCTTCGCTGGCTGGAGCAGGAACGGGAGCAGCGAAGCGATACCGACGTGCGCGAATTGACGGCGACGTGGCGCGGCGCCAGGACGACATTCGCGCTGGGCGCGCAGCAGGTCAACTGGGGGCGTATGGACATCCTGCGCGTCAGCGACATCGTGAACCCGGTAGACCAGCACGACCTGTTCTACGAGGAACTGCCGCAGGCCAAGCTGGCCCTGTGGATGGCCAACTGGGAGTGGCAGGAGGGCGGGCAATCGCTCCAGGTGATCGCCACGCCGCAAGTGCCCGTCGATCGCCTGCCTGCGCGCGTGGCGGGAGTGCCGGTGAATGTCGCAAGGCCGGCAAACTCGCTGGCGCATTCGACCCTCGCGCTGCGCTACGGTTTCGAGGCCGCCGGCTGGAATGCCGACCTGGTGGCCATCAGGGGCTGGCAGTCGACACCGCTGCTGCGGCCGGCGCTCGGCGCGACCGGCGTGAGCCTGCAAGGCTCGCTCGCGCGGCAGAACAGCATCGGATTCTCGGCCGACAAGCCGCTTGGCGGCACCGTGCTGCGACTGGAGGGCCTGTACGCGCGGGCGACTCCCGAGGACCCGGGTCTCGGGCTGACGACAGAGCGCTCCGCATCGCTCGGCGCCGGGCTGGACCTGCGCACGGGGCCATGGTTTTTCGCGACGCAGGTGATCGCGCAGCAAAACTTCGACGCGATCGCCGGCACACCGGAGCGAACCGCCGTCGTGAGCGCGATCGTTCAGCGCAAATGGCTGCAAGACCGGCTGTCCGGGCGCGCTCTGCACATTCGCGAGAGCGCATTCGGCTCGTCATGGAGCTCGCTGCAGGCGTCGTACGAGCTCTCGGCGCACCAGTTGGTGCAGCTGCAAAGCGACTGGTTCCGAGGCGAATCCACCGCGCCGTTCGGCGGCTTTCGCGGCCGCAGCCGCGTTGCCGCGTCAATGCGGGTGCAGTTCTGAAATGTCGGCCCCCACGTCGCGGGTGCCTCAATCGGCGGTCGATGGCGGCGGACAGCACAGCGCGGCGGCCATGCGCAGTTGCCCGAGCACGCGCTCGAACTTCTCGATGATCGCCGGACCATCGAGCTCGTATTCGGTGAACCTCTGGACGCGATAGCTGCGCAGGAAGCCGGCTTGTTCGAGGAAGGTCAGATGGCGAGACACGACCGACCGATCCTGCACGAGGTGACTTGCCACTCCCTGCACGTTCAGGCGACCTTCCTGCAGGAGGATCAGCACGATCTGCTGGCGCACGGGCTCGGCGATCGCCTTGAAGAAGTTGGCGTCGAGTGTGTCGCCGAGCGCGGCGACCGCGTTCGACTTGGCCCGTGCCGTCGCCGCGCGCGACCGCGGCAACGACGTCACAGCCGCGTCGACCGCGGGTGTCTCCTTTTGTCGCTTGCTCACCAACATGGCGTTGATCTTACCTGTGCGGTTCGGGTCGCGCCGTAGAGAGGAAATGCCGACATCGGCTACAACAACACCGTGCACAGAATCCTGGTTCTTTGGCTGCTTGTCGTCGCGCTGTCGCCCGCGGGGGCCGACGAGACGACAGCATGGGCCGCGCTTCGCCGCGGTGGCGCCGTGGTCGCCTTGATGCGCCATGCCGACGCACCGGGCGCGGGCGACCCGCCGGGATGGCGGCTCGACGACTGTGCGACGCAACGCAATCTAAGCGAGCAGGGACGAGCCGACGCGCGCGCGGTTGGCGACAGGCTGAGGGCCGAGCGGGTCCCGATCGCAAAGGTGCTTAGTTCGCCGTGGTGCCGCTGCGTCGACACGGCGAAGCTGATGAACGTCGGCCCGGTGCGGATCGAGCCCACGTTCGCCAACGCCTTCGTGTTGAGCGACCAGCGCGCCGCGCTGACTGAAGGCGCACGCGCCCTGATCGGCCGCTGGCGGGGGCCCGGCACGCTGCTTGTTGTGACCCATGGCGCGAACATCCAGGCGTTGACTGGCCGCAGCCCGTCGTCGGGTGAGATGGTCGTCGTGTCGATGAGCGCCGACGGCTCGTTGCAGGAAATGGGGTCACTGGCCGTCCCGCGGGCGCGAAGGTGAGCAATTGGAAGCAGCCCACCAGCGACGGAGTCTCTGGCCCACAAGCTGTGTCCCGTCCGGCCGCTTATGTCAGGAACCCATCGAGGACGTTGACAACGTTCACACCCACCTCGGCCACCGCATAGCCGCCCTCCATGACAAATACGGTGGGCAGGCCCGCCGACGCGAGCATGCGGCCGATTTGTACGAAGTCGCCGCTGCGCAGCGTGAAGCGGGAGATCGGGTCGCCCTCGAAGGTGTCGACGCCAAGCGATACGACCAAGGCTTCGGCGCCGTGGCGTCGCACCTCGGCCAGCGCGCGCAGCAGCGCCTGCTGCCAGCTTGCGAAGCCGGTGCCCGAGGGGAGTGGCAGGTTCAGGTTGCAGCCTTCTCCGCGGCCGCGGCCAAGCTCGTCGGCGTAGCCCAGGTAGAACGGATACTCGGTGGTCGGATCGCCGTGGATCGACGCGGTGAACACGTCGTCGCGCTCGTAGAAGATGCTCTGCGTGCCGTTACCGTGGTGGTAGTCCACATCCACGACCGCCACGCGGTCGGCGCCCGCATCGCGCAACGCTTGTGCGGCCAGTGCCGAATTGTTGAGAAAGCAGTAGCCGCCGAAGAAGTCGGCACCGGCGTGGTGGCCGGGCGGACGCGTGAGCGCCATCGCCACGCCGGCGCCCGCGGCCACGGCGCGCGCCGCATCGATGGCACACGCGGCGCCGGCGAGTGCCGCCTCCCAGGTGCCGGCGCCCAGCGGCGTGCCGGCATCGAACGAGTACAGCCCCACGCGGGCGGAGAAGTTGGTGGGCGCCACATCGCGCCGAAGGCCATGGCCCGGCCAGACCGAGGGCAGGATGTCGACTTCGCTGTTGGCAGGATCCAGGGCAACCCAGTCGCTCCATGCCTGTGCCAGAAAGTCGAGGTAGTGCGGCGAATGGATGCACCGCACGAGATCGAGGTCCACCGCGCCGGGCTCGCGCAACGGCCCCAATGGGCGGCGACGCAATTCGTCCAATACGTGGTCCAGCCGCGCCGGTGTTTCGTGACACGGCACCAGCCGGCCGCGGAACATTTCCTGCCGACCGGCATGCAGATGATGGTTCGGGTTGTGGAAGATCAGCATCGGCGCGCACGGCTTCGCTTGCAAACGAACGGCTGGTTAGCCTTGTACGAACTGGCTGAAGCCGCGGACAAACTTGCGCAATTGCTCCCGCACCGTGTCGTCGACCAACTCTCCAGCCTGGTCGAACACGTTGCCCGCGCGGGAAACCATCAACCGGCCGCCGAACCACGGTCGCATGCCCAGGGTGCGCACGACCGGCAGCCAGGCATTCTGCGCAAGGATGGTGCCGAACCCGCCAGGTGAAGCGCCGATGATCGCCACCGGCCGGTTGCCAAACACACGCTGGATGTCAGCCGGCGGCCTGGACAGCCAGTCGATCGCGTTCTTGAGCACACCCGGCATCGAGTTGTTGTACTCCGGTGTGGCCAGCAGCAAGCCGTCGGCGGTGGCGATGCTGTCTTTCAACGCGGCGACAGTCGGTGGAATGCCATCGGCCGATTCCACGTCCCCGTCGTAAAGCGGGATGCCTTTGATGGTCGCAATCTCGAGCGTGACGCCCTCGGGCGCCAGCGCTTCAGCGGCCCGCAGCAGGGCCGCATTGAACGACCCGCGGCGCAAACTGCCCGCGATGGCGACGATCCTTGACATGACGCTCTCCTTGGCTTCGCTGGGCTCGTCTGGCCGAGTCCCTGCGCTATCGCTTACGGTTCAAGCCGGTCCATATCGTGAATTTCCCGCTCATGCGTTGACGGACCATCCAGCGCGATGGTTTCCCATCCGCTGTCGTAGTCGACAACGATGAAACACCGCTCGGGCAGGTGTCCATGTGTGGTCGGAAAGAGCGCGAACACTTGGTCGCCGGCATGGATGGCGTCCACAACTTCTACGACTGGCGCCACCGACTCAGGTGTCGCCCACTGGTTCGTCTTGGCGTCCACCTCGCCCCACAATACGTCGGTGACGCGCCCGTCTTTGTCCAAGCGAACCCTGGAGACTGCGTACACGGTCATGGCTTCTCCTGCCTCGGCGTACCTTGGGAATAGACTACCACTCCCCCCTTTCCGTTGGAGTTTGGAACCGTGGGCTTACGCCGAAGCGCTCGATAGCGCGCTGTGCTTCGACTGGATCGACGGCCAGAAGAAAGGTCTAGACGCAACACGGTTCAGTTAAGCCGTTCGCCCTGCCGGCGCGAACAAGCTCGCCAGCACCTCGCGCCGCTTGCGCCGATCGATGCACGAGGTGTCGAGCCAGACGAAGCGGCCGGGCGGCGCGCCCGCGGTCGCGGCCTGCGCTTCGGCGCGGTCGGTGTGGCCGTCGGTGAGCACGACCACGCGCGCGAGGCGCGACGCTCGAGACAGCACGCTCAGCTCGTGCCGGCAGCCTTCGTTGTGCGCCTGGAAGCTGCGCAGGTCCATCAGCGCCACGTCGCTGCGGCGCACCAGCGCGGCGAGCGCTTCGCGCCAGGTACTGTCGTGGCAATAGCACTCGTTGATGCGATAGCGACCCTCGGCGTCGCGTTCCATGTCGAAGGCCGCGAGTCGTGCGGACACGTCGCTCGGCTGGCGGATGAAGCGCGACGCGAGGCGCCCGTCGAGGAAGCCGAAGATGTCGTCGGCATCGAGGGTGCGCTCGACGAGGTCGGTTCCGGCGATCAGCACGGTGTTGCCGCTCAGGCGCCAGCGCTCGATCACATCGTCGAACAAGGCCTGGACCGCGCGGTCGCGCTGGAAGACACGCAACACCAGCAAGGTGGGCGGCCGGCCGTTGGGTGCGCCGATGCGTTTCGTCACCGCCATCGCGAGCGGCACCCAGGCAAGCGGCAGCAGCATCACCGCACCGCCCAGGCCCATGTCGCTCGCCGCGCCCAGCGCCTTGAACAGCAGCGAGATGCCCCACACGGCGCTGAACAGCACCATCAACTCGGACAGTTGCTTGCGCGTGTACGCGGCGGCGAGCGCGCGCGCGAGGCGCTTCAGCGGCCACCACGCGACGAGCCAGGGCGCGACGATGAACAGCCCCATCACGGTGTTCGCGCCCAGCGATTCGGTCAGCGACAGCAGCCCCGGTGAGCGGCGCTCGACCAGCCACGCGAGCAGGTCGACACCGGCGATCGACGCCCACACCAGGGCGAGCAGCGGCGGCAACAGCCAGGGTGCGATTGCGCGCGTGGCGCCACCCAGGCACAGCAGCGCGACCAGCAGCAGCGGCGGGCCGATCTCGAACGCCAGGTAGCCGAGCAGCGGGCCGCTCGCCTGCTGGTCGGTCGAGCGCCAGAGCACGACGACGAAGCAGACGACGAACCACAGGGCCAGCGCGCCGACCACCCGCGCGCGCGACCAGCGCCACATCAGCCCGAGCGCCGGGACGACCGGCCACAGCTGGACGAAGCTCAGCACGGCCAGGCGATTCGGCGTGAGGCTCGCATCACCCATCACGACCGCGAGTTGCAGCCACGCACTGGTGATCGAGATCAGCGCCGACAGCCCGATCAGCAGCAACACGAGCCGCCAGCCGGCGCGGCGGTTGTCGTCGGCGCTCAGCAGCACCGGCGGTGGCAGGGCTTGCGGCTCGCTCGGTGGCAGGGCCGGTGCGGGCGCAGCCGGACCCGGCACGCTCATCAGCCGGCGCATCGCCGCCCGGTAGCGGCGCGCCAGCCACCCCGCGCCAACGAAGGCCAGCGCCACCGCCACCAGGAAGATGAAGCTGAGCTTGCCGGTCGAGTAGTCCATGAGCCGATCGCAGAGTCGGGCCGGCGTGCTGTCCCGCAGGTTTCATTTGGCGTCGTCGGGCAGCGGCTCGCGCGCGCGGCCCGGCGGGCACCACAACCACTGCCCGGCGGCGCTCGCGTGGTAGTCGAGGAGCGCCGCGCCGGCCTGGACGCGAATGCGGTAGCCCCTGACCAGCATCTGAGGGTACAAGCGGTCGGGCTCGGGGCAGCCGAGCGATCCGTCGCGCCAGGTCACCGCTTCGCTGCGCACGATGCTCAGTTGCGCAGGGTCGAGCTGGACGCGCTGCTGCGCGTCGGCCAGCACCGCGCGCTCGATGGAGGCCAGATTGGCAGCCAGTGCACCCGTCATGAGGAAGATGAAGCTGTAGTCCATGAGCCAATTGCCGGAACCGGGCTGGAGCATCATCGCAATGCGGCACCCGGTCAAGCCGCCGCGACAGCCATGCCCAACCGCCTCGCCCACGAAACCAGCCCCTACCTGCAGCAGCACGCCGGCAACCCGGTCGACTGGTACGCCTGGGGCGACGACGCGCTGGCCGCGGCGCGCGCCGGCGATCGGCCGATCCTGCTGTCGGTCGGCTACTCCGCCTGTCACTGGTGCCATGTGATGGCGCACGAATGCTTCGAAGACGCCGAGACCGCGGCGCTGATGAACCGCCACTTCGTCAACATCAAGGTCGACCGCGAGGAGCGACCCGACCTCGACCAGATCTACCAGACGGCGCACCAGCTGATCACCCGCCGCGGCGGCGGCTGGCCGCTGACGATGTTCCTCACGCCGGAAGGCAAGCCCTTCTTCGGCGGCACCTATTTTCCGAAGCGCACGCGCTACAACCGGCCCGGCTTCGACGACCTGCTCGCGCGCATCGCCGCGTTGTGGTCGGCCCAGCGCGAGCAGCTCGTCGCGCAGGGCGACGCGCTCGTCGGCGTGCTCGCCGACAGCGTGCCCACGCGAGCCGCCGACGCAGGCGACGCGGGCTTCGAGACCACCGCGGCGCAGGCGGCGACGGGTCTGCGCGATGCGCTGATGGCGTCGTACGACGCCGAGCACGGCGGCTTCGGCGACGCGCCGAAGTTTCCGCAGTCATCCAACCTCGATGCGCTGCTGCGTCACGCCGTGGCGACCCACGACACCGCCGCGCGCGACGCGGTGCTGTCGACGCTGCGGCACATGGCCGAAGGCGGCCTGTTCGACCAGCTCGGCGGCGGCTTCTGCCGTTACAGCACCGACGCGCAGTGGCTGATCCCGCACTTCGAGAAGATGCTCTACGACAACGGTCCGCTGCTGCGCCTGTATGCGCAGGCCTGGCAGCTCAGCGGCGAGCCGCTGTTTCGCCAGGTCTGCGAGGAAACGGCCGGCTGGCTGATGCGCGAGATGCAGGCGAGCGACGGCGGCTTCTTCTCCAGCATCGACGCCGACTCCGAAGGCGAGGAAGGCCGCTTCTACGTCTGGCAGCGCGACGCGGTGGCGCAGCAGCTCGGCGCGGCCGAGTTCGCCGCGTTCGCCGCGTGCTACGGGCTCGACGGGCCACCCAACTTCGAGGGCCATGCCTGGCATCTGCATGCGGCCAAGCCGCTGGCCGAGGTGGCGACCGGGCTCGGGCGCAGCGAGGCCGAATGCGCGGCGCTGATCGCGAGCGCACGCGCTCGCCTGTTCGCGTTGCGCGAGACGCGGGTGCGCCCGGGCCGCGACGACAAGGTGCTGACCAGCTGGAACGCGCTGGCGATCGACGGCCTGGCGTTCGCGGCGCGCGTCTTCGGCGAGCCGCGCTGGGCCGAGTCGGCGCGCCGCGCGGCGGACTTCGTTCGCCGCGCGCTGTGGCGCGATCACCGCTTGCTCGCGACCCACAAGGACGGCCGCTCGCAGCTCAACGCCTATGTCGACGACCACGCCTTCCTGCTCGGCGCGCTGCTCGAGCTGATGCAAGGCGACACACTGCGCCCCAGCGACCTGCAATGGGCGCGCGAGCTGGCCGAGCTCCTGCTCGCGCAGTTCGAAGACCCGGCCGACGGCGGCTTCTTCTTCACCAGCCACGACCACGAAGCCCTGGTGCTGCGCCCGAAGTCGGGCCATGACGGCGCCATGCCTTCCGGAAACGGCATGGCCGCCTTGCAGCTGCAGCGGCTCGGCCATCTGATCGGCGAGCCGCGTTATCTGCAGGCCGCCGAGCGTGCGATGGCCTTGTTCACCGGCGAGGTCGGGCGCGCGCCGCACGGCTACGCGACGCTGGTCGATGCGATGGCGGAGTTCGTCGCGCCGCCGACGCTTGTCGTCCTCACCGGGCCGAGCGAGGCACTCGGCGCCTGGCGCGCCGCGCTCGCCGGCCGCTACCTGAGCGGCGTGCTGTGTGTTCGATTGCCCGCGCACAGCGCCGACCCGCCCGCGACGCTGGCCAAGCCGGCGGCCGATCATCCGCAGGCCTGGGTCTGCCGCGGCCCGCAGTGCCTGAGCGCGATTCGCGACATCGAGTCGCTGCTTGCGGTAGTGTCGCCAGATGGACCTCAGCCCTGAAGACCTGGCCCGGATCGCCGCCGTGACGCTGGCGCACTACAACCAGCACGCCGACGGATTCTGGGAAGGCACGCGCGACCACGACGTGAGCCAGAACATCGCCGCGCTGCTGCGCCACATCGAGGCCGAGCCGCCCTTCGCGATCCTCGATTTCGGCTGCGGCCCCGGTCGTGACCTGACGACTTTCAAGCAACTCGGCCACCACCCCATCGGCCTCGAGGGTGCGGCGCGCCTGGCCGCGATGGCGCGCGAGCACAGCGGCTGCGAGGTGCTCGAACAGAGCTTTCTGCAACTCGATTTGCCGCCCGGCCGCTTCGACGGCGTGTTCGCGAACGCGGCGCTGTTCCATGTGCCGAACCAGGAGCTGCCGCGCGTGCTGCGGGAGTTGCACGCGACGCTGAAGTCGGGCGGCGTGCTGTTCAGCTCCAACCCGCGCGGCGATGGCCGCGAGGGCTGGAACGGCGAGCGCTACGGTACTTTCCACACGCTTCAGGATTGGCGCGGCCACATGATGGCGGCAGGATTCGTCGAGTTGGAGCACTACTATCGCCCCGCCGGCTTGCCGCGCGATCAGCAGCCGTGGCTGGCCAGCGTGTGGCGCAAGCCGAACCACCCGGAAAGACCCGCATGACCACGGATACCGCCTCGCTCGCACTTCGCAACATCGAAGACCTGCCCGGGCCGCGCGGCCTGCCGCTGCTGGGCAACCTGCTGCAAGTCGATCGCGAGCGCATTCACCAGAACGTCGAGCAGTGGGTCCGCGAATATGGGCCGTACTTTCGCTTCCAGCTCGGCGACCGCAAGCTGCTCGTCGTCGCCGACCACGAGGCTTTCAGCGCGGTGCTGAAAGACCGCCCCGACGGCTTTCGGCGAACCCAGCGGCTGGAGGAAATATGGCTCGAGATGGGGCTGGCGCCCGGCGTCTTCGGCGCGCAGGGCGAAGCCTGGCGGCGCCAGCGGCGGATGGTGATGGCGAGCTTCGACCCGAATCATGTCCGCGCCTACTTCCCCTCGCTGCTGAAGGTCACGCAGCGGCTGCACGGGCGCTGGCTGAAGGCGGCGCGCACCGGCGCGTCGATCGACCTGCAGGCCGACCTGATGCGCTTCACCGTCGACGCGATCGCCGGCCTCGCCTTC
>DASXQQ010000280.1:0-12041 GCA_036507085.1 Piscinibacter sp.
CGCGCGCCTTCCTCGAAGTAGGCGAGGTCGCGGTCCGGCAGGTGGACGTTGTTGCGCATCGCGTCCTGCCTGGCCAGCTCGATGAACATCGTGCCGATCGCGTTGCCGACGCCGCGCGAGCCGGAGTGCAGCATGAACCACACGGCGCCCTCTTCATCCAGGCAGACCTCGATGAAGTGGTTGCCGGTGCCGAGCGTTCCCAGGTGCTGGTGGTGGTTGGTCTTCGCCAGCTTCGGGTAGTCGCGACAGATCGCCTTGAACTCCGGCTCCAGCGTCGCCCACGCGGTGTCGACCGCGCCCGGCGGCTTTTGCCAGGCGCCGGGGTCGCGCGCGCCCGGTGCGCGGCCATGCGGGACGGCGCGCTCGATCGCCGCGCGCAACGGCGCCAGGTTGTCCGGCAGGTCAACGGCGCGCAGCGTGGTCTTGCAGGCCATCATGCCGCAGCCGATGTCCACGCCGACGGCCGCCGGGATGATGGCCTTCAGCGTCGGGATCACCGAGCCCACGGTCGCGCCGATGCCGAAGTGAACATCGGGCATCGCGGCGATGTGCTTGAACACGATCGGCAGGCGCGCGGCGTTGGTCAGCTGGCGCTTGGCTTCGTCTTCGACGGGCACGCCGCGCGTCCACATCTTCACCGGCACGCCGCCGGGCACGTCCTCGTGGAAGTAGTTGGTTTCCATGGTGTTGTCCTTGTTGAGGACTCCGCCCGCACGATAGCGCGGGCGGAGCTTGGGCTCAACGCAGCTTCACCAGCCCGTTGAGCACTTGGTCCAGACCTCCGAACACGGAGATCTTGTCGATGCGCTCGGCCACGCGTTCCAGCGTCTGGAGCTCCTTCATGCGCAGGGCGACGGGGTTGCCCTCCATCACCTTGGCGGTGTTGAGCAGCGAGCGGGTCGCTGCCGTCTCTTCACGCCGACGGATCACATTGGCCTCGGCAGCCTTTTCGGCCTCGACCACTTGGGCGAGGATGGTCTTCATCTCGCCCGGCAGCACGATGTCCTTCACGCCCACGCCGTCCAGCTCGATGCCGTAGGCCGCGAGCTTGGTGCGCACATGGGCGGTCACGACCTCGTCGATCACCGTCTTGTTCTCCAGCAGCTCGTCGAGCGTGCGCGTGCCCACGGCAGCGCGCAGGCCGAACTGCAGCTCGCGGTACAGGTGTTCCGCGGGCTTGGCCAGCTGCGTAAAGGCCTTCAGCACGTCGGTGTAGCGCCAGGTGGCCGACAGATTCAGCCGCAGGCCGACCTTGTCGCGGGTCAGGATGTCCTGGCCCGCCACTTCGATCGCCTGCAGCCGCAGGTCCACGGCCTCCACCGCCACGTTGCGGTTGAACTTCCAGAACGCGTACGAGCCCGGCGCCAACAGGCGCTCGACCTTGCCGTCGATCCACAGGATCCCGGAGCCGTGTTCGCTCACCTGCACCTGCAGCACACCGGCGAGACCCGCCACCGCGCGTTGACGCATCTGCGTTTGCACGAGACGCGCCACCACCGCGGCCGGCACCTCGGCCGATTCGGCGATGTCGATCACCTCGACACGCACGTCGACTTGGGCCCTCCAGTACAGGCGCCGGGTGGCCGGTGCCAGCACCTCGACCAGCGCGCCGTTTTCCGAGCGCAGGCCCACCTGGGTTTCGGTGAGCTCGACGCGCACGAACTCGGCGGCGACCACCTCCGGCTCCTTGGCCATCAGGTAGTCGGCCAGGCCGTGGGTGAACGCGGGCTGCTCCAGCGCGAAGGTTTCCACGCGCAGGGTGTCGATGCCGTCGAACAGCCAGTGCGTGCCGGGTTGCAGCACGCGCTCGAAGTCGCCATTGCGCAGCAGCAGGCCGCGCTCGTTCTTCTTCACAGTGACACGCTTGAACTTCATGTGGGTTCTCCTTGTTCTCTTGCGTGGGGACGAATAGGTGCCGTTACAGCGATGGCAGCGGGCACGGAGTGCCATGGACCGGGCGTCACGGTGCGCGTCCGCGGCCACCTTGTGAGGTGGTCACGTCGGCTGGTCGTGGGCGCGGGCCGGGCGGGTTCGGCGCCGAACCGCCAACGCTGACGGGCTGCGAGCTTCACGCGCCCGAGACACAGCGATGCCATGTCCCTGACGCGATCCGCCCGCTTCCCGCGTTCGGCGTGGTCTTTCGACCGTTCAATAGCTGGATTCGTAGTCCAGTGTCTTGGAGCGGGAGTCGAACCCGCGACAGACGACTGATGAGGTCGTTGCTCTACCCGACTGAGCTATCCACAGTGGTGGTCACCCGGGAATCGAACCCGGCACCTTGCGGTGCAACCTTGATGACCGCATCAGCTGATTCCGGCGGCGCGGCATGTGCAGCATCCACGGACGAATCCGGATGGCGCACACCGGCGGGGCGGACGTGAGTCCGAACCCCTGACCTGTGAGCGTTCGCCTTCTTCAGCAGACTCGTGAGCGCCTGAACATCAGTTCAGGCGCGATCCCTTCGGCAGGCGCGCAGCCAGCCACTCATGTACGTCGGCCCGGATGTGCCGGCCTTCGAGCAGAAAGTCCTCGAAGCGGCTCGGCACGTACGGCAGGTACACCAGCGGCATGCCCGCTTCCTCCGGCGTGCGGTCGGCCTTGCGGCCGTTGCACACGCCGCAGGCGGTCACCAGGTTCATCCAGGTCCAGCGTCCGCCGCGCGACTCCGGCACGATGTGTTCGCACTGCAGGTCACGCTCCGAAAAGCGTTGGCCGCAGTACGCGCAGGTCAGCCGGTCGCGACGGAACAGCTTGCCTTTGCTGAAGGCCGGCACCACGTCGAACAGGTTGACGCGCGAGGCACCGTGCAGCGCGATGATCGGATGCACGTCGATGACCGACTGCCGGCCACGCGCGACGTTGAAGCCACCGCGCAGCGTGGCCAGCGGGCCGTCGCCGTCGACCCACGCCACCGAGCCCGTGGCCACATGCAGCGCCGCGTGCTCGAGCGAGATCCACGCCTGAGGCGTGCCCTGGATGTCGAGTTGCAGCACGTGGCTGTGGTGTTGATGCATGGGTGGCCTCCTTTCTTGGCCGGTGCGTGTGGGAATATGGGTTGGCACGTCCGGGTGGATTCGAACCACCGGTCTCGACCTTCGGAGAATCGCGCTCTTGCCGCTGAGCTACGGACGTCTGGATGATTGGTAGCCCCTGACGATTTCGGATCGTCGCCGTCGATCTCTCAACGCCGATACTGATCGCGGTTCACGCCGTCGAAAGCAGCCGCTGCGCAGACAGCAGCGCTTGAAACGACCTCGCTGAGCCGCAAGGGCACGGATCGTTGCGGCCGAGCTTCTCGGCGAGTTCCTTGGTGCCGGCGACAACCCGAGCGCCGCGCTTGACCCTCGTCTCAGACGGGA
The DNA here is from genome assembly GCA_036507085.1 of Piscinibacter sp. GTDB lineage: Bacteria > Pseudomonadota > Gammaproteobacteria > Burkholderiales > Burkholderiaceae_C > Albitalea. The sequence continues at coordinate 3,360 of DASXQQ010000280.1, forward strand.
AGCCCTTGCGCCGTTTGCTCGTGACCTCGAAAGCACACGTCGTCTTCGTCGATCGGCTTCACGGCAAACCTCCTTGGTGGTTGATGGTCTTGTGGCGGTCGATGCCGCTGGCAGTCCGGGGTCGGCACGATCCACCGGCCTTCGCCTTATGAGGGCGCTGCTCTGCCGCTGAGCGACCGGACTGATGAAGCTGGTCCCCTCGGTCCGAGTCGAACGGACATGCCCTGCGGCTCCGGTTTCTGAGACCGGTGCGTCTGCCTGTTCCGCCACGAGGGGGCATCTGGTGCGTCGCCAGGGGCTCGAACCCTGACCGGCCGGGGTAAGAGCCCGGTACTCTGCCGCTCGAGTTCGCGACGCCTGATTTGCACATGCGCTTGGGGGTGACCGGCCGGAGTCGAACCGGCACCGGCGGGTTCACAGCCCACAGCTCTTCCATTGAGCTACGGCCACACCCAAGCGCACGGGTTGTCTGGTCTCGGTGGCAGGTCTCGAACCTGCGGCCTCATGATCCCAAATCACGTGCGCTGCCATCTGCGCCACACCGAGATATCAATCTGGTTCTCGCGGGTGGGAACGATCCACCGGCCTGCGCCTTATCAAGACGCTGCTCTGCCACTGAGCTACGCGAGATCAAACTGAACTGGCTCCCCGACGCGGCCTCGAACCACGGACCTCCTGGGTAACAACCAGGCGCGCTGCCAACTGCGCTATCGGGGAAATGAACTGGCACCTCGTGCACGACTCGAACGTGCGACCTCCGGCTTCGTAGACCGGCGCTCTTTATCCAGCTGAGCTAACGAGGTTCCGTATGCCTGGTGCCGAGAGAGGGCTTCGATCCCCCGACGCACGCGCCTTCAACGCGCCGCTCTACCTGCTGAGCTATCTCGGCAATTGATCTGGCGCCTCGTGCGGGAGTCGAACCCGCGGCTTCCGGCTAGACAGGCCGGCACTCTGGCCACTGAGTTAACGAAGCAACATCCATCCGGTCACGGGTTCCGGCGCCGCCCAATCGTTGCGGCCGATTTCCGCCACCGAAGCGTGAGCTCGACGATGGCTTCTGTTCTGGTTGGCATCGCGCGCGGGACTCGAACCCGCATTTCCGGCTTGAAAGACCAGCGTCCTTGCCTGTTAGACGAACGCGACACGAAAGACAGATTCACTTCGGCTGTGCCCAAGCGCGAGCATCCCGTCGGATGCGGTGTCTCGCTGCACGAGGCCGGGCCCTGACCGCGCACATTCCCGCGCCGCCCACACCATGACAGCGGCAACGGAGTGCAAGGACACACCCGAAGTGAATCGTTGGAGCGGATGACGAGTCTCGAACCCGTGGCCTCGACCTTGGCATGGTCGCGCTCTGCCTGCTGAGCTACATCCGCTTCGATTCGCGAGATCACGCACCGGCCAGTACCGGCACGTCTCGCTGCAACTTGTGAAAGAACAAGCCCACCGCGAACGGTGGTGCGACCCGATGGATCGCGAGTGAATGGGTTGAAGAACAAAACAAAAGGCCCGGTTCCTTGCGGAATCCGGGCCTCTGCGTGAACAGAGCGTGGAGGGCTCGCCTAGGCGGTTCCCTCTCCCGGATGCGACGCGTCCTCGACCTGGCGGGCGACGACGGGTCGGTCCATGCCAGCAAGCTGCTGTGCCTGCGGGCACGCGTCGACCGTTCCCGCAAACGCCCACGCGGCGGCAGCGTGCGAGGCAGCACACCGGCTCAATGCCGGCGAGGTGCTGAATGCGTTGCTGTTGCGAATCACGGTGCGTCCTTGGATGGGTCGATGGATCGTTGCGACAGAAGGCTCTTCATGAGCCGACGTTCGCGATGGGGGCGGACTGTAAAGAGTCTTTACGCCCTCGTCAACCCCCTGCGACAATGTTTTTCTTTGCCCGTCACCACCGACCGCACAACGCGTGAGCAACATCACCCTCCAGCGGCGCCGCAACGCGTTGAGCCTCTTCCAGACCTATGCGGAAACGTCGCTCGCCAGCGGCGCCGCACCGAAGGGCCTCGAGCAGGCCTTCGCGTCCCAGCTCGAGATCTCGCCCAGCATGTGGAGCCAGATCAAGTCGTCGCGGCCGATCGGCGACAAGCTCGCGCGGCAGATCGAGCAGCACTGCAGCAAGCCCGCCGGCTGGCTCGATGAAGAGCGCGAGGCCGCGGGCCTGAGTCCCGCGGAACAGCAGTTTCTGTCGCTCGCGTTGAAGGCGTGGCGATCGACAACCAGCGACGGCCGCAAGGCCTTGCGCACGCAGCTCAAGCAGATCGCCGGCGACTGGCTGCGAGAGTGACGGGACAAGCCGTCGAATTCGACGGAACCCGTCTCATCCAACGGCCGCAGTCACCGCGGCCACTCGAAGCCGCCGCATCGCCGTCGTTCGCAACCCGTTGAAATCGCTGGGTCGATCCGGCGGAGCACGACCCCGTGAGGAGATGGCATGACGCATGCGGTGGCAAGACGTCGCCGCCCCAGATCGGCGGGACTACGGAAGGAGAAACGTCATGGAACGCCAGGTCGATGTGCTCGAAACCACGATCCCGAAAGGCTGCATCCTTCGCTTCGAGGACGCCGAGGGTTCCGACATCCGCGTCGCCTCGGGCTGCCTGTGGATCACGCAACAGGACGACAGCGCCGATTACGTGCTCAACCCGAGCCAAACGTTCCGCGTGAGCCGCAACGGCACGACGCTCGCGCACGCCCTGCAGGCCGTGTCCCTGCAGATCGCCTATCGAGCCGAAGCTGCCAGTCCTGGCTTCTCGTTCGACCGCGGCTATCGCGCGGTCGGTCGATCGGCGCTCGCCAAATGGTTGCGCGACTTGCGCAACCGCATCGTCCGGGGCACGCACGCCGACGCCCCGCAGCGCGGCGGGCTGGCATAGGGCGGCGGTGTATCCTGCGCCTGGATTCCCGCAAGCGCAGACCGGTGAACGTTCGCTCGACCGTCAGTCTCCGCATGCCCGGTGCCGCAGGGGCAGTGTCTTCCTCGACCCGCGAGAGGCTGGCCCGGGAGCTGCGGCAGCGCGACCGCGATCTGCGCGAGGCCCTCGAGCAGCAGGAGGCCACGAGCGAAGTCCTCAAGACCATCAGCCGCTCCGCCTTCGATCTTCAGCCGGTCCTCGAGACACTGATTGAAAACGCCGTGCGGCTGTGCGCTGCCGAGAGCGGGATCGTGTACCGGTTCGACGGAGCGCTGCAGCGTCTTGCCGCGGCCTACAACCTGCCGTCCGAGTTCAAGGACTTCGTCGAAAGAAACCCGATCCAGCCCGGCCGAGGGACGGCGGCCGGGCGGGCCGCGTTGGAACGTCGAACGGTCCACATCCCGGATGTGACGGCAGATCCCGACTACCGGTATCCCGCGGCCTACACGCTTGGAAATATCCGCTCGATCCTCGGCGTGCCGATGCTGAGGGAGGGGGCGCCGATCGGCGTGATGACGATCTGGCGCAGTGAAGTCCGGCCCTTCACCGACCGACAGATCGATCTGCTCACTGCCTTCGCCGACCAGGCGGTGATCGCGATCGAAAACGTGCGGCTGTTCAAGGAACTGGAGGCGCGCAACCAGGCCCTGACCGAATCGCTCGCGCAGCAAACGGCGACCGCGGAAATCCTGAGAGTCATCAGCAGTTCGCCGACCGATGTGCAGCCCGTGCTCGACACGGTGGCCGAACGGTCGGGCTTGCTGTGTCGTGCCGATGGCGCCCGGGTCTGGCTGGCCGGCGGCGGGCAACTGCGTGCCATGACGAGCTACGGGCCCGGCTACTGGGCCGGCTCGCCGGCTGAGACGCTGCCGCTTCGGCCGACCTCGGTGGGCGGCCGCGCCTTCGTGGAGCGGCGCTGCGTGCATGTCGAAGACGTCGTACCGTTGATCGACACCGAGTATCCGGACATCCGCGCCCTACAGGCCCGTTATGGGTTCCGCACGGTGCTGGCGGTGCCGATGCTTCGAGAGGGCGAAGCCATCGGCGTGATCGCCCTGCTGCGCAACGACGTGCGTCCCTTCGCGGCATCGGAAATCAGCCTGGTGCAGACGTTTGCGGACCAGGCCGTGATCGCGATCGAGAACGTGCGCCTGTTCAACGAGACGAAGGAGGCGCTCGACCGGCAGACCGCGACCGCGGAGATCCTCAACGTCATCAGCAACTCGCCGACAGACGTGCAGCCGGTCTTCGACGCGATCGCCCGGAGTGGCGTTCACCTGTTCCAGGGAAGCAACGTCGTCCTTCGCCTCGTCATGGAGGATCGCCTGGAACGCGTGGCGTTCGCCGCGGGCTCCGGGTCCCAAGTCATGGACGACAGCGTGCGCGAGCCCATCCCCATCGATGAACACAGTTTCGCCGGGCGCGCCGTCTGCCGGCGCGAGGTCGTCCATGCCGCGGACGTCTTCGCCGCGGATTGGACCGGCGAGGGAACCCGGACGCGCGCCGAGCGGATAGGGTATCGGGCGGTGGCCGCCGCGCCGATACTGCGGGAGAACGATGCGCTCGGGGCGGTCATCGTGCTGCGCTCGAAACCGATCGCATTCGCCGAGAAGGAGCTCGCCTTGCTCAGAACCTTCGCCGACCAGGCGGCCATCGCGATCCAGAACGCGCGCTTGTTCCACGAGATCGAGGAGAAGAGCCGGCAGCTCGAAATCGCCAACCAGCACAAGTCGGCGTTCCTCGCCAACATGTCGCATGAGCTGCGCACGCCCCTCAACGCGGTGATCGGCTTTTCCCAGATGCTGGCGGCGCGCTACTTCGGCGATCTGACCGAGAAGCAGGCCGAGTACGTCAACGATATCGTCGCGTCGGGCAGGCACCTGCTCTCGCTGATCAACGACATCCTCGATCTCTCCAAGATCGAGGCCGGCCGCATGGAACTCGAAGCCGCCGACTTCGACCTGCGCGCCACGCTCGGCAATGCGCTCACCCTGGTGCGTGAGCGCGCGCAGCGCGGCGCTGTCGCGCTGCGGCTCGAGATGGATCCGACGCTCGGCACCTTGCGCGGCGACGAGCGCAAGCTCAAACAGGTCGTGCTCAACCTGCTGTCGAATGCCGTGAAGTTCACTCCGCGTGGCGGCGAGGTCCGTGTGGTCGCAACGCTGCTCGATGGCATCGCGCAGATTGCCGTGCGCGACAGCGGCATCGGCATCGCGCCCGAGGACCAGACGCTGATCTTCGAGGCGTTCCGGCAGGTCGGCACCGACGTCACCCGCAAGCGGGAAGGAACGGGTCTCGGCCTCACCCTGGCGCGCCGCTTCGTGGAACTGCACGGCGGGACCATCCGCGTCGAGAGCACGCCGGGAAAGGGCTCCACCTTCACGATCACGCTGCCCATCCACCATGGCGAATGAACTGATCCTGATCATCGAGGACAACGAGCCCAATCGCAGGCTCGCGCGCGACCTCCTGCAAGTGCACGGATATCGGACGATCGAGGCCGAAACCGCCGAGCACGGGATCGCCGTCGCGGCCGAACAGCGGCCCGACCTCGTCGTGATGGACATCCATTTGCCCGGCCTCGGCGGCATCGAGGCCCTCGCGAAGCTGCGGGCCGAGACGGCCACACGCCGCGTCCCGGTCCTGGCGTTTACCGCTTCGGTGATGGCGCAGGATCGCAGCGAGATCATGGCGGCCGGATTCGATGCGTTCGTGAGCAAGCCGCTCGACCTCGAGGCCTTCGTGCGGACCGTCGCGGCCGTCATCGCGCAGCGTCGCACCGGGAGCCCAGCGTGAGCGGGGCGCGGATCCTCGTGGTCGACGACACGCCGGCGAACGTGAAGCTGCTCGTCGACCTGCTCTCGGTCAACGGCTTCGACACGATGGCCGCAAGCTCGGGCGGCGAGGGGCTCGATCGCGCAGCGAAGGAGTCGCCCGACCTGATCCTGCTCGACGTGATGATGCCGGACCTCGATGGCTTTGCCGTGTGCGAGCGCCTGAAGGCGAACGAAGCGACGCACGACGTTCCGGTGATCTTCCTGACGGCGCTTCACGAGACGCTCGACAAGCTGCGCGCGTTCGCTATCGGTGGCGTCGACTACCTCACCAAGCCCTTCGAGCCGGCCGAGTTGCTTGCGCGCGTCGAGACGCATCTCGCGCTGCGCCGAGCGCAGGTCGCGCTCGAGGCGCAGAACGCGCGGCTTCGCGCCGAGATCGAGGCGCACCAGCGCTCGCGCGCGATCGTGCATTGTCTCGAGGACGAGATCCGCACCGGCCACGACTTCCGCGACATCGTCGGGCAGGCGCCCAGCCTCATGCAGCTGCTCGATCAGCTCGCGCGGGTCGCTTCGACCGACAGCACCGTGCTCATTCTCGGCGAGACGGGTACGGGCAAGGAGCTCTTTGCGCGCGCGATCCACGACCGCAGTTCTCGCCGCGGAGGACCGCTCGTGAAGGTGAACTGCGCGGCGCTGCCGCGCGAACTGTTCGAGAGCGAGTTGTTCGGCCACGAGAAGGGCGCGTTCACCGGCGCGACGCAGCAGCGCCGCGGCCGCTTCGAACTGGCCGATGGGGGCACCCTGTTCCTCGATGAGATCGGCGAACTGTCGCTCGAAGCCCAGGCCAAGCTGCTGCGCGTGCTGCAGGAGCAGGAGTTCGAGCGCGTCGGCGGCTCGCGCACGCTGCATACCCACGCGCGCCTGATCGCGGCCACGAACCGCGATCTCCAGGAGCGAGTGGACCGGGGCGACTTCCGCCCGGATCTCTTCTACCGGCTGAATGTGTTTCCGCTGACCGTGCCGCCGCTGCGCGCGCGGCGTGCGGACATCCCGGCCCTCGTCGCGCGCTTTCTGGCGAAGTCGGCACGCAAGCTCGGCAAGACTTTCGATGGCGTGGCGCCGGCGTTCCTCGAGCGAGCGATGGCATATGACTGGCCGGGCAACGTGCGCGAGCTGGAGAACGTCGTCGAGCGTGCCGCGATCCTGTCGCGCGGGGCGCTGCTCGAAGCCCTTCAGCCGTTGGAGGCGGCGAGCACTGGCGTCCGCGCTGAAGCGCCGATGCCCACCGCCACGCCAGCCACCACCGCCGTCAAGACCTTGCTGGACGTCGAGCGCGAGCACATTCGGTTGGCGCTCGAGCGGACACGATGGGTCATCGAGGGCGACCACGGCGCCGCGCTCGCGCTCGGCGTCAACCCGAGCACGCTGCGCGGGCGCATGCGCAAGCTCGGGATCCGCAAGCCGCGCTAACCGACTGGCCGTGCGGGCGTCGGCTTGAGCTGCGAGCGTCTGAACGTCCGTCGGAGCATGGTGAGCAGCGGCGCGACGAAGTACCGGTCGATGGCTTCGTGCCGAAGGCGATTGACTTCAAGTTCCAACTCTTCGCGTACAGCGGGGTCGTTGAGGTAAGTCTGGTAGGTCAGGTCCTTCATGGTGGCTCCCAGTGGTTGCCGGGGGAGTCGAACGCTTCCGTTCGACATGTCCCCCTGTGCACAGGGCATGCCACCGCGGTCCGGTTGGAAAACCGTCCCGATTTCAATGACTTGAACGAGATGGACGAGGCCGAGGGGCCATCGCATCGGACGGCGTCGTCAACTGCGACGGCCGCGCCGCCACCCTGCGCGGCGGCTCAACCACGGGCGGGCGCGGTCGCTCTTCTTAGACGTCGATGTTCGCCGCCCGCAGCGCGTTGCTCTCGATGAAGTCGCGCCGGGGCTCGACCTCGTCGCCCATCAGCATCGTGAACACGCGGTCGGCTTCGATCGCGTCGTCGATCTGCACCCTCAGCAGCCGGCGCACCGCCGGGTCCATCGTCGTTTCCCACAGCTGCTGCGGATTCATCTCGCCCAGGCCCTTATAGCGCTGGCGACCGACGGCGCCTTCGGCCTGCTGCATCAGCCAGGCCATCGCCTGGCGGAAGTCGCTGACCTTGGCTTCCTTTTGCTTCTCGCCTTCGCCGCGGCGAATCAGCGCGTCGACGCCGACCAGGCCCTTGAAGGTCCGGCCCGCGGTGCTCAGCGCCTCGTAGTCGGCGCCGTGGACGAAGTCGGCACTGATCACGCTGCTCTTCACGTTGCCGTGGTGGATGCGACTGATGCGCAGGATGTGCTTGTCCACGCGCGCGTCGAATTCGGCGCTGACCTCGGCGTCGTGCAGCGCCTGCTTCAGCCCGAGCGCGGCGGCCTCGGCGCCTTCGAGCGTGTCGAGGTTGATCTCCAGCCCGTTGGCCATCGCGCGCAGCGCCTCGATGTCCATCCAGTTGGAGAGCCGCTCGACCACGTTGTTGGCGAGCACGTATTGACGCGCCAGCGCCTCGAGCGCGTCGCCCTGCAGCACGCTCGCACCGGGCACACCGGTCTCGAGCTTGGCGTCCTTCAGCGCGACGCGCAGCAGGTAGCCGTCGAGCTCGTGGCCGTCCTTCAGGTACTGCTCGTCTTTGCCGAGCTTGACCTTGTACAGCGGCGGCTGCGCGATGTAGATATGGCCGCGCTCGACCAGCTCGGGCATCTGGCGGTAGAAGAAGGTCAGCAGCAGGGTGCGGATGTGCGCGCCGTCGACGTCGGCGTCGGTCATGATGATGATGCGGTGGTAGCGCAGCTTGTCGGCGTTGAAGTCGTCGCCGCCGGACCCCTTGCCGATGCCGGTCCCGAGTGCCGTGATCAGCGTGAGGATTTCATTGCTGGCCAGCAGCTTCTCGTAGCGCGCCTTCTCGACGTTGAGGATCTTGCCGCGCAGCGGCAGGATCGCCTGGAACTTGCGGTCGCGCCC